>CALBTC010000212.1 GCA_937967805.1 uncultured Anaerolineaceae bacterium | reverse complement strand
GAGCGCCAATGGTTTGTTGTTGATGCCCAGGGTCAGACATTGGGACGATTGGCGTCCCGTGTGGCCACCATTTTACGCGGCAAGCATAAGCCAGGCTTTACGCCTTCGGTGGATTGCGGCGATTACGTGATTGTAATCAACGCAGACAAAATTCATGTAACGGGTCGTCGGATGGATCAAAAGATTTATTATCGGCATTCTGGCTATCCCGGTGGTATTACTGAACTTACACTGCGGGAGCAGTTGGATAAATTTCCAACCCGGCCGGTGGAATTGGCCGTTAAGGGAATGTTGCCCAAGAATAAGCTGGGGCGCAAGATGATTAAGAAGCTGAAAGTATATGCGGGTGAAGCGCATCCGCACCAGGCACAGCAGCCTGTTCCGCTGGAACTGTAGGAGAATTAGAAGATGGCAGAAGAATCAAAACGGTATTATGAAGGAATTGGCCGCCGTAAACGTGCCTCTGCGCGCGTGCGCATTTACCCCGGCGGTGATGCAACAGGTGATTTTGTTGTTAACGGGAAAGACGTAAAAGAGTATTTTCCCCGTTTTGGCGATTATCTGACGCTGACCGGTCCGCTGGATGATACGGATCTGATGGGCAAGATGGACGTGAGCGTACACATCAATGGCGGTGGCATTACCGGGCAGACAGGGGCTGTGCGTTTAGGTTTGGCCCGCGCCCTGGTGGAATACGATGAGAATCTGCGCGGCGTGCTGCGTGCCGGCGGTCATTTGACCCGTGATGCGCGCATTAAGGAACGCAAGAAGCCAGGTTTGAAGCGTGCCCGAAAAGCACCGACCTATACCAAACGTTAAGCGGTTTGGTCTTTAAATTCTACAAATGATCATAAAAAGACGAGAGTCATCTCTCGTCTTTTTGCTTTGGTAAGAAAGGTGAATTGATGGGTAAGATTACCGTTGTGGGATTGGGGCCGGGCAACGGCCGTTTCCTCACCAGAACTGCTTGGGATATCCTGAGCCAGACAGACGTTGTGTATTTACGCACAGAACGGCATCCAGCGGTGGCCGATTTGCCGAACCACGTAACACGCCAAAGCTTTGACCACATTTACGACACGGCCGAAAGTTTTGAAACCGTATACGAAACAATTGTGACCCAACTCCTGGCGTTGACCCGGCAAGCCGACGTGGTTTACGCTGTGCCTGGCCATCCTTTTGTTGGTGAATCGACGGTGACGCGGCTGGTGGCCCAGGCGGAGGCGGAAGGTGTGCCGGTAGAAATTGTGGCCGGGTTAAGTTTTGTGGAGCCTTGTTTAACGGCCGTTCAACAAGACGGCATGGACGGCGTGCAAATCTTCGACGCCATTGAACTGACGCAATACCTTTACCCACCGGTGAACCCCGATTTTCCGCTGCTGCTGGGGCAGGTGTACAGCCGGATGCTGGCCGGTGAGCTGAAGTTGGTGTTAACGGCCGTTTATCCCGACGAGCATCCCGTCACCCTCATTCATCAAGCTGGTGACGATGAGCAGGTTGTGGAGCAACTACTGCTCTACGAAATTGATCGCAGCGACAGCGTGAACCACCTCACCAGCCTGTTTGTGCCGCCATTGCCGAATCCATCCTCACTGGCCAATCTGGCCGAAACCGTAGCCATTTTGCGCAGCCCAGATGGCTGCCCCTGGGACCAGGAACAGACGCACCAGAGCTTGCGCAGCGGCTTTTTGGAAGAGGCCAGCGAACTGTTGGCGGCGATTGATGATGACGACATGGACGGCCTGCGCGAGGAACTGGGCGATCTCTTTTATCATCTGGTGATGCAAATTCAGATGGCCAGTGAGGCAGAAGAATTCCGCTTGACGGACGTGCTGGCCGGTGTTGACGCCAAGCTAAAGTATCGCCATCCGCACGTATGGGGTGATTGGCAGGTGCGCGACAGCCAAGAAGTGATCCAAAATTGGGAGATGCTGAAAGCGAAAGAGAAGTCGGAACGCTCAACTTCATTGGTGGACAATATCCCTCACACCCTGCCGGCATTAGCCCGGTCGCAAAAGCTGCAAACGCGCGTGCGCCAGGTTGGGTTCGACTGGCCCGCTATTGAGGGCGTGTATGAGAAAGTGCAGGAAGAGCTCGCTGAGCTGCGCCAGGCTGTCTCGCCAGAGCATCGGGCGGAGGAGCTGGGTGATTTGCTATTTGTGGTGGTGAATCTGGCCAACTGGCTGGACCTTGATGCTGAATCGGCCTTGCGCGAAGCCAATGCCAAGTTCAGCCGCCGCTTTCGCGCTCTGGAGAAGCTGGCGGAAAGGCGCCAGTTGGTTCTGGCAGAGATGGATTTGGATGGTCTGGAAGCGCTGTGGCAGGAGGTGAAGGTTCATTTGGCAGATGGTTTCCCACCTTCGCGGGAATGACACTAAAATGTGTGTATCTTGCCAAACGGTACCGTGTTGGTTAAAGTAGTTGGTACCTAGATGTACAGGAAGGAGGCAGTGTGACGGCCGTATTAAACATTGTCTTTGCCGGCATAGCAGGACTGGCAATCTTGGCAGCACTATATTATGGGGGACGCGCAGTTATTCGTCGCGGTCGCTCAACCGAATCTGCTTACAATGTGGGAAGACAGCAGGCGCGTCGTGAGGTGCAGGTCGATCTCATCCGAGCCCTGGCATCTATTGTGGTGGCATTGATTTTTCTGGGAGCCTTTGGCCTGACACCGCGCCCGGTGGAGCCGCTAATCTCCCCCACCGAGCCGGCACCATTGTTAGATGCCACAAATGTGCCACCTGAGCCGACCACGGTCATGCCCACAGAATCGCCCACTTTCTTGCCCGCCACCCCGACCGTCACAGAGAGCGAGCCCATTGAACCGTCGCCCTTGCCCACAGCGCCTGCCTCGCCTGACCCCACGACACCCCCTGAACCTGAAGTGGAAACGGCCGTTGTCAACAGCGGCGTTGGCGTTTGGCTGCGCGCCACGCCCGGCATCAATGGTGAACAGTTGGAAAGATTACCAAATGGCGCTGTCGTCATCTTGCTGGATGGCCAGGAAACGGCCGATGATCTGCTGTGGCAGCAGGTCCAAACTGAAGCAGGCGTCATTGGCTGGGTTGCCGCAGATTTCATCCTCCTTTCAGAGTAGTTGTCCTCCGCTCTATGTTGTTATGCCTGTCCCCACCTACGTGGGGATAAACTCGATAGGCATCCAGACGTATGTGGTTAAAATCTTATGGATTTCCGCCAGCCTGCCCCCGCGAAGGCGTGTGGCGGGAATGACAATTAAAGGTTTATTTCCTTTCTGCTACTTCTTTGCGCCAGGTGGAGACGGTTTCGTTGTACTTGGGGGATTGGTGCCGGAAGTAGGTGTCATACAGTTCAGCGTAATGTCCGCCCTGTTCCATTAGCGCGTCGTGATCGCCTTGCTCAATGATGCGGCCTTTTTGCAGGACGATGATGCGGTCGGCGGCGCGTACGGTGGAGAGGCGGTGGGCAATGATGATGGCTGTGCTGTTGGCCATGATCAGGTTCAATGCCTGCTGAATCTGGGACTCGGTGAAGGGATCGACGCTGGCGGTGGCTTCATCCAAAATGAAGATGCGGGGCGACTGTACCAATACGCGGGTAAGCGCCACCAGCTGCCGCTGCCCCATCGAGAGGCGGCTGCCCCGTTCACCCACTTCGCTGTTTAGGCCGTTGGGCAGTGTTTCCAGCCATTCGCCTTCGCCAATGCGCCGGGCCATTGCCTCGATTTCGGCGTTGGTGGCGTCGGGACGGCCGTAGCGAATATTCTCTGCCACCGTGCCGGCAAACAGAAACGGCACCTGCGACACAATGCCAATTTGCCGGCGAAAGGCGGTCAGGTCAAACGAACGCACATCCTGGCCGTCGATGCAAATTTGGCCTTCCTGGTATTCGTAATAGCGGGCGAGAAGCTTGATGATGCTGGACTTGCCTGCGCCCGTATGCCCCACCAGGGCAATGCTTTCCCCAGGCGCAATGTGCAGCGAGAAGTCATCCAGCACTTGCTCCTGCTCTGAGTAGCGGAAGGAAACGTGCTTAAAGATAATCTCGCCGCGCAAGTCTTGTGGTTTGACGCTGCCGGTTTGGCGCACGGCCGTTTCCACATCCATCAAGGCAAAAACACGCTCGGCCGCCGATAAACCCGCCTGGAACTGGCTCCAAAAAGCCGACAGGTTGCTGACAGGGAACCAAAAGCGATCAACCGTGGCCACAAACAAATACCAGGCCGCCACGGTGATGGCTCCAGCCACGGCGCTGCGACCGCCAAAATAAATGAGAATGGCCGTGCCAATGCCGGCCAAAATATTCAGCGTGGGGAAAATATTGGAAATGACAAACCCACGCCGCACGTTAATACCATACGCCTGCGCATTGACGTCCAAAAATTCATCATAGATCGCTTGCTCCTGCCGGAAGTTTTTGGCCACGCGAATCCCCGTAACGGCTTCCTGAATTGCCTTGTTCACTTCGCCCAGCGCCCGTGAACCTTGCCGCGTGACCTGGCGCGCCAGTTTGCGGAATGCCAGCGCCGCCAACGCCACAAAGGGAGCCATCGCCAATACCAGCAAGGTGAGTCGCCATTCGATGCTAAATAAAGTCACAATTAAAATGAGGGCCACGGCCAACTGATTAATGACGTCTGTGCTCAGCACAATCACCTCGCCAAACTCCTGTGTGTCACTGGTGATGCGGCTGACAATGCGTCCGGAGCTAAATTCATCATAGAAAGAAAGGTCCTGCCGGGCGGCCGATGAAAATGCGTCCTGCCGCATGGCCAGGATGACGTCGGCAATCACTTCAGAGGTGAGCTGGCGGCGAATCCAGTTAAGCCCCCAGTTGCCGATGCCGGTGACAAAAACGATGCCGATGAGCAAGGGCACCAGCCGGTCATCGCTGCCTTCGGTCATCACGCCCACAGTGTTGGAGACGATGATCGGTAACGCCGCGCCCGCTAAGGCCATCAGAAAGACGCAGAAGGCGATGATGATCACTTTGCGCCGGTGGGGGCGAAAATAGTTGAGGATGCGCTGGACAAGTTCTTTGTCGCTGTATTGTCGGTCGTAAGCCTCGGCTTCCAGACCGCGCATGACGGCTGCCATAAATAATCCTTTATAAAATTCGTTGTCCCAGCAGTGACGCTGCCAGTTCCACAGCCAGTTCGGCCGTGCGGTTCATGGTATCTAAAATTGGATTGATTTCAACAATGTCCATTGACTGCACCCGGCCGCTGTCGCCCAAAATTTCCATGAGTAGATGTGCTTCTCGATAGCTGAGGCCGCCGGGAACGGCCGTTCCCACCCCAGGCGCTTGTTCCGGGTCCAAACTGTCCATGTCCAGGCTCACGTGGATGCGCGAAAAGTGGCGCAGGCGGTCAATCGCCTGTCGGGCCACGCTGGCCATGCCCATCTCGTCCACATGCCGCATGGTGAAGACGCTGATGCCGCTGCGCGCCAGCCGCTCCCGCTCCGCCGCATCCAAATCCCGAATGCCAATCTGCACAATCTGGCTCGGTTTGAGCTTGGCTCCCGGCGTGCCCACGTTCACCAGCGATTCCGGCCCTTCGCCAATCAATGCGGCCACCGGCATGCCGTGAATGTTGCCGCTGGGTGAAGATTGCGGCGTGTTGAAATCGCCGTGGGCATCTACCCAAATGACGCCCAGCGACGTATCTTGCGAAGCGGCGGCGATGGAGCCGATGCTGATGCTGTGGTCCCCGCCCAGAAAGATGGCAAATTCATCTGCCGTGACGCATTTTCTGGCGATGTCATAGATGGTTTGGCAAACGGCCGTTACCGTCTTCAACCGTTTTGCGCCGGATTGGGCCACATCTTCTTCCGGATTGGGAACCGGCACGTTACCTTCGTCAAAAACAGTGTGCCCCAACCGCTCCAGCCGGGCCTGCAGGCCGGCGTAACGCGCAGCGCTGGGACCCATGTCCACCCCGCGCCGGCTCTGCCCCAAATCCATGGGAACCCCAATGATACGAATATGCTTCTTGTGCAACGCGTGCCTCCAAAAGTAGTGGTGGCCTAATTGTGACCTATTCGCCCCAAAGCAGCAACCACACACAAAATGAAAAAGCGCAGCCGTGCGATCCACGACTGCGCTTTTTCTAAGCCTCAGAAAACGATTTACAGCATCTGAGACGTTGGAGGGCGCTTATTGTTACTGTTCCAGATCAAACTGGTAGATGTTTTGCAGCTCAGTGCCACCGGTGGGATCAACACTAAAGCCAACAACGTTGGGCCGGGCGGCGGCCACAATCAGGCGCAAGAAGGCGGGAATGACGGGCACCTCTTGAGAGAAGATGCGCTGTGCTTCCTTGTGGCTTTCTTCATATTCGGCCGTGCCGGGCAGCGATGACAGAGCGGTGTTACACGCCTGGTCAAACGCTTCGTTGCTCCAGCCGGTGTTGTTGGTCGCACCCCAGCCGCCAAACCCTTCTTCTTCTGGGCCGGTGATCTGGCTGGTCAGGTACAGGTTACAGCTTGGCTGCACGGCGCTGATCCAGGCGAATTCACCCAGGTCGTAGCGGCGGCCAAACAGTGGGCCATCTGGACCATCGGCAAACCATTCGCTGGCGGGAATGTAGTACAGTTCAACGTCGATACCGCAGTCCAGCATGTTGGCCTTGAAGATTTGGGTCATCTGCTGACGCATATCGTTACCGGTGGTGGTGCCCAGGGTAACGGCAAACGGTTCGCCTTCCCATGAGGTACCACGATCCGTGTAATACTCACGAATGCCGTCACCGTCGCTGTCGACAAAACCGACCTCATCCAGCAGGGCGTTGGCTGCTTCTATGTCGTACGGCCACTCGGTCAGCCCCTCTTCGGGGTAAAGCGGATGGACCGTGGGGATGTAGGTATGGATGACTTCGGAACGGCCGTACAAGATATTGTCAACCATCCCTTGCCGATCCGTACACATAGTCATTGCCTGGCGGACGCGGGCATCTTCAAACCAGTCGGGGCGACCTTCATCATCGCCATAACCGCCGTAGGAGTCTATGCCAAAGTCAATGTGCTCAAAGACGGTACCGGTCTGGAAGTAAGGCGTTAGCAGGCCGTTGTTCTCAGCCTCAATGAGGAATGGGGCATCGCTGGCTGTCAGGCCATCTTGTGTGCCAATGTCGCAGGCACCGGAGATGAGCTGAGCGATAAGCTGGTTTGTGTCGGGAATGAACTTGTAGGTGACGCTGTCCAGGTAGGGCAGCCCCTCATCCTGGCGATAGTAGAACGGATTGGGTTCCAAAATGATGCTGTCACCGGCGACCCATTCCACGATATGGAAAGCGCCGTCACTGACCGGCAGGCGGGAAGATTCTTCTGCTTCCAGCAGCTCTGTAGCCGTAAACTGGCCCCAGATGTGCTGTGGCAGCGGCTGCCAAACATTAAGGAAGTAGGTGGGATCGAGGAAGCCGGGGATACCGGTCCAGTTAAGCCCCAATTCACCCGTAGCTTCATAAGAAGCGGTGCGGTCGGCCACAAATTTGCCGGCGGGCGTGTCGGGATTACGATTGAGTTCATAGCTGTAGACGGAATCGGCAGCAGTGACCGGTGTGCCATCCGACCAGACGCGCGGATTGAGCGTAAAATCTACGCTTAACTGTTCCATCGTGACCGGGTTGCCGTCAAACTCTACAGTTTCACCATCGGCGTTTATGATGGATACGCCCTCTTCCAGCGTAACCGGGTTACCGCTGGCGTCCAAAACCAGGTCGCCCGTGTTGACTTCTACCTGGCTAATAACGGCATCGCCGTCTTCCAGGTTGGGCAGCTTTTCGATGCCCAGGGCCTGATAATCATAAGAGAAGGTGGTGACTTCTGTTTCAAAGATGGCTACCTGAACGGCCGTTGCCGCCAGCATCGAGCCACCGTACGGGTACAGCGTATCCGGCTCCTGCGCCATACAGACGATAAGGTCTTTAGGCTGTGCCGGCGCATCTGTTGGATCTGGTTCAACGACCACGGTCTCTGTAACGACGCGGGTTACCTCTTGCGGTTCACCCTCGACTGTGACCGTTTCTGTGACAACACGCGTCACAACGACCTCTTCACCCACGGCCGGCTGGCAGGCAACCAGCAGCGCCAGGCCAACCAGGGAGATGATCGCAAGCAGCGACCACCGTTTATTAATTTGATTGGAAAACATGCTTCTATCCTCCGAAACGGGTTTGGGTGGATTTTTTCGGCCGAAGAATCCAGTTTCTGAATTTGTGTGTGCATTATAGACGGAAATCAATTAAGTGTCAATTAGGTGTCAATAAAGTGTCATAAAGGTATCTAAAACGGGACTTCGTGTTTATAAACATAGGAGCCAGCCGTTCTTGGCAAGGTCAGCCGCGGTTGGCTGGCAGCTTTCTGGAGGGCAACTATAATTTGTTCATGACAACATCGCTGTTGAACGCGCAACGCTTGAACTGGCCCGTAAATTGGCTAGACGTTTTTGGCCGGGAGGCGCCGCTGCTGCTGGAGATTGGTTTTGGCGGGGGTTACTTTTTGGTAGACCTGGCGCAGAAACGGCCGTCTGCCAACGTGCTTGGCGTGGAGATTTCTTTACCTGCCCTGGACCGGGCCCAGCGAAAGATCAAAACGGCCGGGCTGAGCAACGTACGGCTGCTGCAATGTGACGCCCGCTACCTGCTGCAAGCATTGTGTGCACCAGAGACACTGGCTGAGGTGTACATTAACTTTCCCGATCCGTGGCCCAAAGCGCGGCAGCTTCACCGGCGGCTGATTAACGCACAGTTCCTGCACCTGCTGGCGACGCGTATGCAGCCCGGCGGGTTGCTGGATATTGCCACCGACCACGCTGATTATGCCCTGGCCATTACCGAAGCATTAGAGACGACGCCATACTTTCGCAGTCGCCTGTCCACCACATTTGTAACGGAAGATAACGAGCGGCTGCGCACCAAGTACGAGCAAATCGGCCTGGCAGAAGGGCGCACCTGCCATTATTACAAATGGGCACGCCGCGAGACGGCCGTTCCCAACAAATTTCCCATCCCCAAGGAGTTTCCTATGCCCCACGTTGTGCTGCATTCCCCTTTGGATTTAGATGAGATTCAGGCGCAATACGGCCGTTGGCAAGTTTCCACCGGCGATTGCCACGTCAATTTTATGGCGCTGTTTCGGGCCCATGATGAGCCATCGCTATTTGTGGAAACCTACATCAAAGAAGAGCCGGTCACTCAGCGGCTGGGGTTGGTGATCCGGCAGCGGGAGCCGGGCAACTATGTGATTAGCCTGCATGAGCTGGGCTTTCCCCGGCCCACGCTGGGCGTGCAGCGGGCGATTGGTCAACTGGCCAACTGGCTGTTGGGGCTGCACAAGGATACCAAAATTTTACACCACAATTTGCAGCCAGATGTTTTGCAACGGGATGTAAGCCATGCAGCTTGATCTGGAACTGTACCGTGAAGAAGCACAGGTAGAGCCGGATGTGCAGATCAGCTACATTCGCATTGCCCCGGAACGGCCGTTACACACCATACTGTTTATACACGGCTTTGGTGGCCGGGCGCGGCAGTGGCGCTACCAGATTGAGCAGTTTGCCGTCCACAATGAGGTCATTGCCATTGATTTGCGCGGACACGGCAGCTCCTCCCGACCAGGGCATGGGTATGAGATGGACCGTCTCTTGGCCGACATCATGGCTGTGCTGCGCCACTGTGACGTGAATCGGCCGTTTGTATTGTTGGGGCATTCCTATGGCGTGGCCATTGCCACCGAGCTGGCCTGGCGCTACCCGGAGCGTGTAAGCCGCCTTATTTTGATTGCCGGCGCGGGCGAATACAGCATCCTGCCGGTGTACCGAATCATGTTCCGCCTGCCGGAGGTGCTGCTGCGTTTGCTCCAGCCGGTGGCCAACCGGGTAATGGATGCCTCTCTGTACGCGCTGCAAGAGCTTTATCTGCGCAATATGCGGCATTGGCGCGGCTGGGACAAATTCCCGGAATTAAAGCCGCCCACAATGGTGATTTTGGGCAACAGGGACAGCGTTTTGCCCCAGTCGGCGTTTGAGCGAGTGGGGGAGCTGGTGCCGGCAGGCTCTGAGGTGATCAACGTGGGCGTATCGGCCCACATGGTGATGCTGGAGCGGCGCGATGCGGTGAATCGGGCCATTGAACGTTTTTTGGAGGTGGACACGGCCGTTCCCGCCCATTCTCGCTGGCGCGACACGGTTGAAGCCGGGGGACGGGGTAGCTTACTGGCAGAACGTCCCTGGCTGGCTAATTATGAAACGGCCGTCCCCCCCACAATTGATGTTCCAAGACTGCCGTTGACCCGCTTGCTGGACCGCGCCTGGCGGCGTTTTCCCAACCGGCCGGCGCTGCGCTTTTTGGGGCGTACGCTCAGCTATCGTTCGTTGAGCGCCCAGGCAGGCCGGTTTGCCAACGGGCTGCTGTCGCTAGGCCTCAAAAAAGGGACGCGCGTCATGCTGCTGCTGCCCAACGTGCCCCATCTGGTAATCGCCTATTACGGCACGCTGCGCATTGGCGGCATCGTGGTAATGTCCAATCCATTGGACCCGCCGGAGGAGCTGGTGCGGCAGGCGAATGAGTCCGGCGCGGAGGTGCTGGTGACGCTGGGCCGTTTTGGCCAAACGGCCGTGCAAATTCAGGCTCAGAGCAGCGTGCGCCACGTGATTTATGCTCGCATTGCCGATTATTTGCCATTGCTAAAGAAGCTCGCCGCTGCCGTGTTGCCGGGCCAGCGCACGGCCGACCGACCGACCACGCCAATCAGCAGCCCGGACTTCGCCTGGAGCGCCTGGCTGCGCAAGTTTCGTCCCCAGCCGCCGAAGATGGACGTGCGGGCTACGGATACGGCCGTGATCCAGTTTACCAGCGGCACCACGGGCAAACCCAAAGGGATTACGCTGAGCCATTACAATCTGGTGGCCAACACCATGCAGGTGCGCATGTGGCTGACCGACGCACAGGACGGCAAGGAGGTGGTGTTGTGCGTGGTGCCGTTTAGCCATGTGTATGGCATGACCTCGGCAATGAACCTGGCGGTGAGCATTGGCAGCAGCATGGTATTGCTCCCTCGCTTTGACGCGGAGGAGGTGCTGCAACATATCCGCCGCTACCGGCCGACGCTGTTTCCTGGCGTGCCAGCGATGTATGTGGCGCTGAACAATTTCCCCGGCGTGCGCAAATTTGGCATCGACTCCATTCGCGCCTGCATTAGCGGCGCTGCACCGCTGCCGATTGAAGTGAAGGAAACGTTTGAGAAGTTGACCAAGGGCAAGCTGGTGGAAGGATACGGCCTGAGCGAAGCCAGCCCGGTGACGCACGCCAATCCGATCAACGGCCGTCACAAAATAGGCTCGATTGGGCTGCCGCTGCCCAGCACCGAAGCGCGCATTGTGGATTTGAAGACGGGACGGCCGTTAGCCGCCGGGCAAATCGGGGAGCTCATCGTGCGCGGGCCGCAGGTGATGCGGGGTTACTGGCAGGATGAAGCGGCGACTAAAAAAGTCATTAATAAGGACGGCTGGCTGCGCACCAACGACGTGGCTCGCATGACGGAAGATGGCTACTTCCAGATCATCAGCCGGCGGCAGGATAGCTGGCAGGGGGAAGACAGCGCGCTGGCCTTTCCGCGTGACGTGGAAGAGGTGATTTACGAGCTGCCGGAAGTGCGCGAAGTGGTGGTGGTGGGCATCGCCAACCAGCCGGTGGCTTTTGTTAGCCTGAAAGAGAAGACACGTATCCCGGCCAAAACGATCATCTCGTTTTGCCAGCGCCGTCTGCCGCCCAGCCAGGTGCCCCGCCTGGTGATTTTTGTGAAGGAGTTCCCGCGCAGCTTTATCGGCAAGGTTCTGCGGCGCGAGCTGGTGTCACAGTACCAGCAGCAGATTATTGCCGAAGGGGGCAGCGTGGGGCAGCATTTGGCCGGGTTGGAAGATACGGCCGTTGAATAACCTACGTTAGGTGCTTCTCTACGATTTGCAGCACCGTTTCCAGGCGGTACGGCTTTTGTAGGAATCCTGTTGGCTGGGTGCCGGCCATTTTTTGCAGCACTTCACCTTCAGTGAAGCCGGATGAGAGAATGATCTTGGCGGTGGCGTCCAGCTCACGCAGCGCTTCGAACGTTTCTAGTCCGCTCATGCCAGGCATAGACAGATCCAGGATGACAAGGCCAATTTTTTCTTGGTGTGTTTCATAAAGCGTTACGCCCTCCTGGCCACTGGCGGCTGCCAGCGAAGGAATCTCTTTCAGGTCTAAAATGTCACTAATCGCTTCACGTACTGGCTTTTCATCGTCAATGACCAGGACCGTCTCACGGCGTGATTGCAGGGAGGAGTCAGTTGGTTCTTCATTGGGTTGCTCAGATTCATCACCAGGGAACAGAAACTGAAAGACGGTTCCAAAACCTACCTGGCTTTCTGCCCGTAGGCTGCCGTTGTGCCCGCGAATAATGCCTAACACAGCTGCCAGCCCTAGGCCGCGACCGGTGCCTTTGGTTGAGTAAAATGGATCAAAAATTCGGCTGAGCGTTGCCTCATCCATACCGTGCCCCGTGTCTGCAACCTCTAGCAAAACGTAGCTGCCTTTAGAAACCGATTCGTTGACGGGCTGCCATTGCTCTATTTTGTCGGCAGTGAGTTGATAGGGTGTGGTAGATATGGTGATGGTGCCTTGTTGCTTGCCAATTGCTTCGGCGGCATTCAGCAACAAATTCATAATGATTTGCTGAATTTGGACGCTGTCTGCTTTGATGTGAGGCAGCGGTTCATGCAAGTTGGTGTGAAAAGTTATATTGGCAGGCAGCGCGTCTTGAAATAGCTGCAAGTTTTGCGAAATAAAACGATTAAGCTGTATCGATTTTACCTCAAAATGGCCTTGACCAGTGTAGGCCAGCAGTTGACGCGTGAGCAGGGTGGCTGTTTCAGTTGCCTGAATGGCCTTATCCAAATTGTCGTGGCTGGCATGTTCCGGGCTTAGTCGGGCCTTGGCAATGGCTATCTGGCTCATCATAGCCGCCAGCAAATTATTAAAATCGTGGGCTAATCCACCGGCCATGATGCTTAAACTTTCCAGCTTTTGGGCGTGCTGTTCCGCTTCTTCCGCCTGTTTGCGGCTGGAGATATCGCGGTAGCCACTAATCTGGGCCAGGTTGCCCTGATAGTTGATAGGATGGCTGACGATCTCTACCGGGAAGGCGCTGCCATCTTGACGAACGCCCGTGGCTTCAAGCGAGACTTTTAGGTTTGCGCTCATTAATTTTTGCAAAGCAATTGAGCTTTCATCTGTAACAAAGGCGGCGGCATTTTTCCCTATGACCTCATCAATGGCTGTATAACCAAACATGGTGGCAAAGCTGGGATTAGCTTCCAGAATAATATGGTCCACGCAAATGATGATGCCTTCAAAGGAGGCTTCGACGAGCGTACGGAAATTTTCCTCTTTTTCGCGCAGGGCTTCAGCGGTTTGTTTTATCAGCGTGATGTCGCTGGCTACGCCCAAAACGTATCTGGTCTTTTGATTCTTGGTGGATAACGGCCGTTTCACAATGTGCAGCCAACGCTTGTTGCCGTCCAGATCGGTAAAAAGCACCTCCGGCCAGACCATCTCCTTTTGTGAGGCCAGAACAGCTTCGTCTTGTTGGGCAAGCTGGTCCATCTCTTTAGTGTGTGGATTAAACTTTCGGCCGGAATGACCCTCTAAATCCGCCGGTGTTGCTTTATACAGCCTGGCAATGGCTTCATTGACGATGACAAATTGACCCTCATCATTCTTCACAAAAATGTAATGGGGAATTGTGTCAATTATTTGGCGCAAAAAGGCTCGCTGCTGTTCTAATGCTGCTTCTGTTTCTTGCCGCTCCGTTATTTCGTGACGCAGTTGCTCATTCATGGCAGATAAATCTGCCGTGCGCTTGCCTAACGTTTGGCGAATCTGATTCAGATCGTGTTCGTTAAAGCGAAGCGTGGCCAGCGTGAAGCGCAGCGCGTAAAAGACGTGGCCCAACAAAGCCAGGGTCATAAAAAATTGGGGAAAATTGGCGCTTAACGAAGAAGCAAAGAGATTGGCAGGTGGCTCGTAAAGCGGGATGCGTTCGGTGCCGACGGCAAACGCCAGGATGAGCCCCACACCGATCGAAAGAGCGGTATAAAACATGGTGGCACGTCCGCGCAGCAGCAAAGCTGCTACGAGGATGACAAGAATGTAAGCGCCTAAGGTAGGTGTTGAGCTGATGCCATATGCAATTATGTAAAGTGTGAGGGAAAGCCAGAGAACGGCCGTAAATCCATGAGAAGCCAGCCAAACGTAATTGGCCCGAACCAGACCGGCAGCAACGCCCAAAAGCAGTCCATAAACCAGGCTCAAGCTGAGAGCGCTTGTAGTGAAATCACCCCGCAACAAAAACAGCAGGATGGTTAGCGCCAGGGAAACGGCCGTGATACCCAGCATCTGCGTCAACAGCTTGCGCGGTGAGATTGCTTGACTAGCTGTTTTGTCGGGTGAAGAAAGAGAAGTTGCATTTGAAGAGCTCATTTCGGTTCTCATGAAGATGCACAAATTTTCTCGGTGGGGCAGGTAAGATTTTTGCCATTGTACCAGATTGACCCAAGTAAGAATGCAAGGAAAGTAGGCAAATTGGACTAGCAGGAGTGTAGATGGTTGTCTAATTCGTTATTGGCCCGCCTCCTGATCGCTGCTAAACTATTGTGTGAAACAAGCCAAACTGGAGAAAATATGAGCCAAGTAAAAACTGAGTTGCCCCATTGGGATTTTAGCACCGTTTTTCCGGGCCTGGAATCACCGGAATTTGAGGCCGGGTTCCAGGATGTTATTGTCGCGATTGCCGATACGGTCACCTTGTTTGATGAAAATCAGATCAACCGGTTGGATACGGCCGTACCTGTTGATGACAACCTGGTGACCTTGCTGGAAACTGTTGTCAATCGCCTGAACGAAATTGATGAGCAGATACAAGTTTTGCAGGTTTATCTGTATGGCTTTCTCACGACCGATTCTCGCAACAGTAAAGCCCAGGCGCGACACAGCGAACTGCTGCCGCATCTGGCTCAGCGGGCTTTGCTCGGCACCCGGTTCACCGCCTGGATCGGATCGCTGGATGTTGATCTGCTGCTGGAACAATCGGCCGTGATCCGGGCGCATGAGTATATGCTGCTTAGAGCACAGCAAGAGTCGCAGCATCTCATGAGTCCCGAGCAGGAAGATTTGGCAGCAGAACTGACGCTGACCGGAGGCAGCAGTTGGTATCATCTGTTCAATAACTACACTTCCCAATTAACCGTTGAAATTGAGCGGGACGGCGAAATTGAAAAAATGCCGCTCACCGCTGCCCAAAATCTGGCCTTTGAGCAGGATCGGGAGCTGCGGGCGCAGGCGCACCAGGCGGTTTTGGATTTGCTGGCCGAAGCGGCCGTTCCCCTGGCGGCCTCGCTCAACAGCATCAAGGGGGAGACGTTGACTATCACCCGGCGGCGCGGCTGGGAATCGCCGCTGGAGATGGTGCTGTTTCAAAACGCCATCGACCGCCCCACGCTGGACGCCATGATGACCGCCACGCGCAACGCTTTCCCTGACTTTCAGCGTTACCTCAAGGCCCGCGCTCGTGCCCTGGGGCTGCCCAAGCTGGCCTGGTACGACAGGCTGGTGCCTCTGGGGCAGGGGGAGCAAAGCTGGGCCTATGCCGACGCCACCGAATTTGTGATGACGCAGTTTGGCACGTATTCAGCCAGGATGCGCCGCCTGGCGGAACGCGCTTTCAGCGAAAGCTGGATCGATGCCGAGCCGCGCGATGGTAAGCGGGGCGGCGCATTTTGCATGGGGCTGCGCGGCAAAGAATCCCGCATCCTGACCAATTATGAGACCGGCTTTTCCGCCGTGAGCACGCTGGCGCACGAGCTGGGGCACGCTTACCATAACATGTGTCTGGCGGTGCGCACGCCCTTGCAGCGGGAAACGCCGATGACCCTGGCGGAGACGGCCAGCACGTTTTGCCAGAAAATTGTGGAGAACGCAGCGTTGAAAACGGCCGTTCCCCAAGA
>CALBTC010000211.1 GCA_937967805.1 uncultured Anaerolineaceae bacterium | reverse complement strand
AACATGACACAATCAAATATTCGGCCAATTCTGGCTGAAAGCCGCGCCTGGAAAACGGCCGTGGCCCCCTATCAAAAACCAGACCTGCGCCGCAGCTTGTGGCAGCTTGTTAACACATTGGCACCATACTTCCTGGTGTGGGTACTGATGGTGCCTGCCTTCCGCATTTCCTTTTGGCTGGCGTTGCCGCTGATTATTTTGGCCGCCGGGTTCACCGTGCGGGCCTTTATTATTTTTCACGATTGCGGGCATGGTGCCTTTTTTAGCTCGCGCCGCGCCAACGAGATTGTTGGCTTCATCACCGGACTGGTCGCCTTCACGCCTTACTTTGAGTGGCGGCACGGCCACGCGCTGCATCATTCTGCCTCTGGCGATCTGGACCGGCGCGGCGACGGCGATATCTGGATGATGACATTGCATGAATATGTAAGTTCCACCTGGTGGCAAAGGTTAGGTTACCGGCTTTATCGCTTTCCCCTAATCCTGTTTGGTATCTCTCCGATTTTTTTGTTTCTGGTTTTGCATCGCATTCCCCGGAAGGGGCGAAAACGGGAACACCGCAGCGTCTGGCTTACCAACGTTGCCCTGCTGATGATCGCCATCTTGATGAGCTTGCTCATTGGCTTCAAAACCTACGCCATTTTACAGGTGTCGGTACTGGCTCTGGCGGCCTCAGCCGGTGTCTGGCTTTTTTATGTGCAGCATCAATATGAAGAGGTTTACTGGCAGCGGCATAATGAGTGGGATTACGCAACGGCCGCTGTCGAGGGCAGCTCATTCTACAAGCTGCCAAAAGTCTTGCAATGGTTCACGGGCAACATTGGCTTCCACCACATCCACCACCTCAGCCCTCGTATCCCCAACTACAACCTGGAAGCGTGTCACAACGCCAACGTGGAGCTGCAAGTAGAGCCGCTGACGCTGCGGCAAAGCTTCAAATGCATTCGCTACCGGCTGTGGGACGAGGCCAACTACCGCCTCATCGGCTTTGGCGACGTAAAAAAAACCGCCACAGTTTAATTTGACCATACTGCCTGTATTTGTCATTTCGCCCAAAGGGAGAAATCCCTCAAGTTATTGCTAGCTAGTTAGCCGGCCAAATTAGAGGGATTTCTCGCCAAAA
>CALBTC010000210.1 GCA_937967805.1 uncultured Anaerolineaceae bacterium | reverse complement strand
TGGTAATCCATGATGCTTATTTATACCACAGGTCTCAGACCTGTATAGTTACAATGTGCATATTCATCCGGTGCTTCAAACAGCGGCGTTACCAGGCTGTAACTTCCACTTAAAATGACAAACAGTACCAAAAGCAGGGCCAATCGTTTTGCTTCACTTTTTGTTTTGGCGGAGAGGTGCATTTCGATTGGCGCTGCTTGGGTGTCGTAAACGGCCGTTAAAATTGCTGCAAGAAGCGCAAATCGTTGTTCCAGAACAGGCGAATATCGTCGATGCCGTGTCTGAGAATGGCGATGCGCTCCGGCCCAAGCCCAAAGGCAAAGCCCGTATACACTTCAGGATCGTAGCCACCGTTGCGTAAAACGGTAGGATGGACCATGCCGCTGCCTAAAATCTCCAGCCAGCCGGTCTGTTTACAAAGCTGGCACCCTTCCGAGTTGCAGAGGAAGCAGGTGACATCCATTTCCGCGCTGGGTTCGGTGAAGGGGAAGTAGCTGGCGCGGAAGCGCGTTTGCCGGTCGGCGCCGAAGAGACGGCGGGCAAACTCGGTGAGCGTGCCTTTGAGGTCGGCAAAGGTGATGTTGGTGCCCACGGCCAGCCCTTCTACCTGGGTGAACTGGATGCTGCTGCGCGTGGTGATTTGCTCGTTGCGGTAGCACATGCCGGGCAGAATCACACGCACCGGTTCGGGATAATATTCACGCATGGCCCGGATTTGTCCGGCGCTGGTGTGCGTGCGCAGGATCACGTCCGGGTTTTCGGTGTAGAAGCTGTCCTGCATGTCCCGTGCCGGGTGGTGCGGTGGGAAGTTGAGCAGCTCGAAGTTGTAGGCGTCGGTTTCCACGTCCGGCGAGCGGTAAATTTGGAAGCCCATATCGCCGAAGATGCGGTAGATGTCGCGCAGGGTTTGGGTGATGATGTGCAGGCCGCCGGTGGTTAACGGCCGTCCCGGTAACGTCACATCTATGGCGGAGCTGGCGATCTTGTCGGCCAGTTCGGCCGCTTTTAGCTCCGCCTGGCGCGCTTCGTAGGCGGCTTCCAGCTCACTTTTCACGACGTTGATCCGCTTGCCAAAAATCGGCCGTTCCTCGGGGCTGAGCTGACCCACCTGGCGCGTCAGCAGGTAGATGCTGCCTTTGCGGCCCAGGGTTTCACGGTACCATTCGTCGAGAACGGCCGTGCTGTCTACATCCTCCAGCTTGTCAAGCGATGCTTTGTACAATGATTCCAGTTCGTCTAGCATAGTTAACTTCCTAAAATGATTTTTTTGCCACAGAGGACACAGAGGAATAAGAGAAAACCCTCTAAAATCTCTGTGTACTCTGTGGCCAATAATTCCAAACGAAAAGTTTAGCGGTTCTTGCCTAAAGACACAAAAAAAGACGCGGGGTTGGCCGCGTCTTTCACAAAGAGTCCGTTTTTAGCGCTGCTTCTTCTCAGGCAGAACGAACCTCCGGCGCAAACGCGGCGCGGGCGTCCATAAAAAAGAAGAAGCTAAAAAATCGCTGTTGGTTCATGATGGGCGCATGATAGCATCATGCCTGGGGTGTGTCAAGCGTTACAACTTCTGCTGCAACTTACCGGCCTGGACGGCTTCATAGCCGAACTGGAACTGCTCGCGCTGGAGATCGGTGAGGGGGACCCATTGGGTTTGGCTGGCTTCTTCGGATTCGGTGAGGGAGGTGGCAGTGGTTAACGGCCGTTCCAACCCATAATACATCGCCGACAATTTCCAGGCGCGGCGCTCCTCATCCAGAAAGTATTGATCCTCAACAAACAGCAGCGAACCAATGAGCGGGGTAAGCCCTGTGATCTGCCGGAAGTAGTGGCGAATGACTTGCGTTGGCGGGTCGCTGGTGGTGAGCATGGTGCCAGGGGGATGCCACAAATCGGTTTGCGGCTGCTTTTGCAGTAAAACCTGGTTGTTTTCAATGAAGATGCCATAGACGGCGGGGCGAAAGGTAATGGCTTCGGCAGCGACTGGGACTGCATTGCCGTGAATGTCGTAGCAAACAATGGTGGCCATGGCTTAGGAAAAGTTATTCGGGAACGGGGAGGGGGAGAAATTGTTCTTTCAATTGGGGGATATGGTCTGCCAGGGTGCCGAGCACGCCGTTGATAAAGCGGGGGGCGCTGTCTGAACCATACGTTTTGGCCAGCTCAACCGCCTCATTAATGGCCACTTTAACGGGCGTTTCGGCTTCAATTAAAAACTCAAAAATAGCGATGCGGAGAATGTTGCGATCTATCACGGCCATCTGGTCCAATGGCCATTCGGGAGCGTACCTGGCAATGAGGGTGTCCATCTCATCCTGGTGCTGAATGACGCCCTGAATCAGTCGGGAGGCAAACTCGACGCCTGTCTTTTCCATCGGGTTTTCCTGCAAACGCCGCTCCAGGACTTCACCCGGTGGATGGTTGGCGATATCGTACTCGTAAAGTGTTTCCAGTGTTACGCGCCTGGCGCGTCGTCTTGTTTTCATAGTTAACAGACGGATTGACCGTTTACCAGGAAGGGTTTGGGTGCAGTCGTTAGTTGATCGATTCTTCCTGGGTATAGACAACATCTTCAACGTGCACGTTGACAGCATCTACAGAAATGCCAACCATCGTATCTACTGCTTCGGCAACGGCCGTTTGCAGGCGTTTGCTGGTCTCCATAATGTTCACGTGCGGACTCATTATAACGTAAATATCAAATTTAACCTTATTCTCGTCGCTTAAATTAAGCAAGATTCCCGCTTGCCGTGATTCCCGGCGGAAAAGCCGGGCCACGTCGGCCGGAATGGGGGCCATTTTGGCCACCCCCTCAACCCGTAACGTGGCGTAATGGGCAATTGTCACCAATACGTCCGGGGCAACTTCGATACGGCCAATGCTTTCCTGTACATTATCCATTATTGTTTGCTCCCTGCTTGTATGCAATAGGTACCTGGTCTGGTTACTTACATACCAATGCCGCCATCCACGCTAATAACCTGACCGGTGATGTAGGCGGCCTTGTCTGATGCTAAAAATGATACCAGATAAGCCACCTCTGGCAATGCCCCCCAGCGACCCAACGGGATCAGTTTTTTGGAATCTTCCACCACTGCCTCCTCCAGCACGTCGGTGAGGGCGGTGGGGAAAAAGCCGGGCGTGATCACGTTGACGGTGATGTCACGCGAGCCAATCTCTCTGGCCAACGATTTGGAAAAACCGATGATCCCGGCTTTGGAGGCGGCGTAGTTAGTTTGCCCGGCCTGGCCCATCAGGGCCACGACGGAGGAGATGTTGATGATACGGCCGCCTTGCTTACGGCGCATCATGGGGCGAACGGCCGCTTTGCAGCAGTTAAAGACGCTTTTCAGGTTCGTGTCAATCACCGTATCCCACTGGTCTTCCTTCATCGTCAGCAGCAATGTGTCGCGGGTGGTGCCGGCATTGTTCACCAGGATGTCGATCTGGCCGTAGATATCAATGGCGGTTTTGACGAGCGTTTGGGCGGCTTCGAAGTTAGAGACATCGGCTTGAACGGCCGTTGCCCCCCCACCGTTTGCTTGAATAGCCGCCACCACTTCCTCAGCGGCGCTGCTGCTGGCATTGTAATTGATGACTACTTTGGCTCCATGCCCGGCTAAATCCTCAGCAATCGCCCGGCCAATGCCCCGAGACGCTCCCGTCACCACTGCCACTTTCCCTGCTAACAAACTCACCACACTCCTCCAATTTTTACCGCAAAGCGCGCAGAGGACGCAAAGATTTTATATTTGTCTTTGCGCGCTTTGCGTCCTTTGCGGTTCCTTATAGATTCTCGCCAAAAGTTAGTTTGACCCGGCTCGCTTTGCGATCAATCCGCTTCATAAAGCTGAGCAGGGTATCGCCGGGGCCAACTTCTACAAATGTGTCCACCCCCTGTGCCAGCAAATAATTCATCGAATCGGTCCAGGCCACGCCAGACGTGAGCTGCGCCTTAAGCTCGCCGCGAATCTGGTCCGGCGTGGTGAGCGGCTGGGCGGTGACGTTGGCAATCACCGGCACGCTGGGTGCTTGAATCGGCGTGGCATCCACCGCCTGGGCAAATGCCTCAGCTGCCGAAGCCATCAGCCTGGAGTGAGCGGCAATGGTGATGGGCAGCTTAACCACTTTGCGCGCTTTGGCTTCTTCTGCCAGCGTCATGGCGCGGGTGAGGGCGGTTTCATCGCCGGAGATCACCACCTGGCCAGGGCAATTATCGTTCGCCACCTGGACGGAACTATTTTCATCACTGGCTTGTTCACAAATCGCTTTCACGGTGGGGATGTCGAGGGCCAGAATTGCGGCCATCGCGCCGGGCTCCCGTTCTCCGGCCGCTTTCATCAACTCACCGCGCTGCCGCACCAGGCTGAGACCATCGCTAAAAGAGAGTGCGCCTGCGGCCGTTAACGCCGAAAGCTCGCCCAGGCTGTGCCCGGCCATGTATGCCGGCATCTCCCAGCCTTGTGCCTGCATCCGCTGCCACATCGCCAGGCTGGTAACAAACAAGGCGGGCTGCTGGTTTACCGTGTCGGTCAGCGTTTCTTCCGGTCCCTCAAAGCAAAGCACGGAGAGGGCAAAGCCTAACTGTTTATCTGCCTGATCAAAAACAGCACGTGCTTCCGGGGTGTTTTGATAAAGTTCTAACCCCATGCCCACGTGCTGTGACCCTTGTCCAGGGAAAAGATATGCACTACTCACTTGATAATGTCCAAAATAAATAAGGGAAAAAAGATAAAAGGCCGCAAAACACGGCCTCTCTTCCCAAAATTACACTTCGGCGATCTGTAAGACTTGACGGCCGTTATACTTACCGCACTCCAGGCAAACATGATGCGAACGCTTCATCTTGCCGCAGTCCGGACATTTCACCAGGTGAAATGTCTTTAAGGCGTCGTGCGCCCGCCGCCGTCCGCGCCGCGCTTTGGAAATTCGTCTCTTTGGTACAGCACCCATGACAACATCCTCTCTAACTAAGTTCAGGCTAGCAGCCTGTTAATAATTTTTTACTCAACAAAAAACAAGCGGCAAATAAGCCGCGACTGGCAATTATAGCCTTCGCTGTTTCTCTGTCAAGAAAAATTGAGGCTTCTTACGCTAATCACTGGCCGGTGTATTGGCTGAAGCCTGCTCCCGTTCTACTTTGTTCAGCCCATTACGCACCACGGACAATGAACGCAGTAAATCTTCTTCCAGTTTGACCAGCACTTCCATCACGTAGGCGTCGGCGTCGTGGCGCAGGGCTTCAGCGTCGCGGCGGGCCCGCTCCAAAATGTTGTCGGCCCGCTGCTGCGATGACATGGTAATGGCATCTCGCTTCACCAGCTCGCCCGCTTCTTGCTTGGCCAGTTCGCGAATGCGTTCTGCCTCTTCCTTGGCCTGGGCCAGGATGCGATCTTTTTCGGCCTCAATGCGGTTAGCCCGCTTCACTTCTTCGGGAACAGCCACACGCATCTGGTCAATGATGCTAAAGATGCGGTCTTCATTGACAATCAGGTTGGCGGTGAGCGGTATGCGGGGACTGTCGTTGAGCGCTTGTTCCAATCGATCGACCAAATGTTGTATGTCCATGCTGTTATCCCATTTGTAGAACTTTTGGGTTTATATCAATTAGTATGCTAAATGTTGTCCGAAACGCCGGCTTGTCATTCCCGCGAAGGCGGGAATCCATTAGGTTTTGTTGACCTTATACTTCTGGATGCCTGCGAAGGCAGGCATGACAGTTGTTGCTTTAGAAGTTTGCCAAGCATCAAGCATACTGTTTACGATAAACCCAACTCTTTTACGGAAACCGCAAATTGTAATTCACAAGAAGTATTCTGGCTGAAAACAAATAAAAATTTGTGAATTACCTGAGCAAATCACGAGCAACGATGCTCTCAATTTCACGCCCTTTTTGTGATTTGCTTATTATAGTAGTTAAACAATTAATCACGCAATGGCACGGGCCGATTAAACGCGTCTGAATCCTGGCCGTTGAA
>CALBTC010000209.1 GCA_937967805.1 uncultured Anaerolineaceae bacterium | reverse complement strand
TGCTTTACGGTGAAATTTACTTGTTTTTGTCTCTTGACATTTCACCGCATCGCTTAACTGGCGGCTTCGCTGCCGGTAATGCGGCGCTGAATCAACGTCAGGGTAAAGATGATGATGAACAAGAGAATGGCAATCGCCGCCCCTAACCCCATTTCGCTGTTGCGAAAACCGTTACGATACACCATCCAGGCCATCGTCAACGTTGTTTTAGCCGGACCGCCGCTGCTCATGACAAAGATTTGGTCAAACACCTGGTAAGTGCCAATCAAGCCTAATGTAACGACGAAGAAGATAGACGGGCGTAACAAAGGCACAGTAATCCTGGCAAACGTCGGCCAAGCCGTAGCCCCGTCAATTTGTGCTGCTTCATACACCTGTCCTGGAATGTCCTGTAGGGCCGCCAAAAAAATGATCATCATCGTGCCAATCGTTGTCCACGTATTCATGATCATAATCGCCGCCAGCGCCACACTTGGTCCGCTAATCCAGTCCCAAACCGTCAGCCCCAACAGTTCGCTGCGCAAAAACTCAGGCCCATCGCGTAAAGTGATTCCCATACTCTCCAGGATGATATGAAATACCCCACGCGGATCGGCCATCCAGGCCAGCGGTTCCCAATTGCCAAACGTCAGGGAACTCAAAATATTGTTAATCAGCCCGCTTTTCTGGTAAAGAAACAAAAAAATCAGGCTGATCGCCACTGATGAAGTAATTGAGGGAAAATAATAGGCGGTGCGGAAGAAGTTCTTAAACTTCAGCAGTCGCTGATTCACCACCACCGCCAGCACCAGCGCCAAAATGGTCTGCGCCGGTACCACACCCAGGGCAAAATAAGTGGTATTCTTCAGCGCCTTAAAAAAATCGGACTGCCGGATGCCGTCTTCAAAAAGGACCACCCGGTAATTTTCAAACCCGACCAGGTTTGCTTCCCCTGGCGGGCTAATCCCATTCCAGTCGGTAAAGCTAAAATAAACCGCAAAAACAATGGGGATGAACAGAAAGATAAAAAAGATGATGAGCGCCGGCGACATAAATAGCCAGCCGGCCACTGCATCCTGCCGATCCTGCTCCTTGATTCCCGTCGCCATTATGAACCTCCAAACACCCTCCCGACAGCCTAAGGTCATCGGGAGGGCATATTCTCATCGCCGCAACTGGCTAGCGAGCCAAAACTTCTTCACCAACCTCCTGTGCATTTTCCAGTACGGTCTCCGGCAGAGCAGTACCGGCAAATGCTTGCTGCAAACCATCGTTGATGGTGTCCAGCACATCCTGGAAGCCGGGACGGAACTGCCATGGATGGGCATATTCAGCGCCATCCAGGAAAGGCTGCAAATCGGGGAACTGGGCCAACCAGCCTTCGCGCAAGCTTTCACGCGTGGGCATGGCCAACCCCAGATCGGTCCACTGCTTCATCCCATCAGGCCCCGTGAGAAAGTTCACCAGCTCAAAGGCTGCCGTCTGCTGGGCCGCATCGATGCCTGCCGGTACGGCATAACAGACTGTAAAGGCCATGGTTGCTTCGCCGCCCGGGCCAGCCGGTAGCTGCGTCACGCCATAGTTCAAATCGGGGAACTGATCGGCCAAAAACGGCACAATCCAGTTACCCTCCATCGACATGGCTGCCCGACCCTTGCCAAACGCCTCCCCATTCCAGCCGCTGTCCAGTTCTGAGGGCTGGTTGGCCAGGCCTTCATCTACCATGCCGATGTAGAACTCTAGCGCCTCAAGCGCCTCTGGGCTGTTGATGGTCATCTCGCTGAAATCTTCATTGGTGACGCTGCCATCTGCCTGGTAAAGAAAGGCGATCCAGCGAGCAAAGTCTGGATTGATCACCATGCCATAGATGCCTTCGTCAGGATTAGAAAGTTGTTCGGCCGCACTGCGCAGATCGTCCCAGGTCCAATCGGCCGTGGGATAGTCTAAACCGGCCGCGTCAAACATATCCGTGTTGTATTGAAGCGCCAGCGTGCTAAAATCTTTAGGTGGGCAGTAGAAAGTGCCATCAATGGTAAATGCATCACGCAGGCTGCTGTAGAAGTCATCGGCATTCTCCAAATGTTGTTCCGCTGGCTCTATTGCGCCTGCTGCTACCAGGTCTGGTAGCTTGAAGCTGTCCACATAAAACACGTCTGGTGGGCTGCCACCTGCCAGACTTGTTTGTAATTTGGTGTCATAGTCGGGCACCAGGTTCAGATTGACGTGAATGTTCTCGTGGGCATCATTGAAGCTGTCTACCACAGCTTGTAGGCGGGTATTTTCGGCATCGGAGCTGGCCCAACCCATTAACTGTAATTCAACCACATCACCGGACATTTCTTCTGCGCCGGCCGCTTCTTCCATTTCCTCTCCCGTTATATCTTCTTCGGCCTCAGCCACGTCTTGTTCAGCCTCTTCAGACAGCGGCGCCTCCGGTTCTGCATCACCGGTTCCACCGCCGCAGGCCACCAGCCCCAGGCTGAGAACAAGGAGCAGGCTCATCAATAAGGTCATTTTCTTTAACATTTTTCTGTTTTCTCCTCGCTTAAAAGGTATTTGAAACAATTTTTGTTACCGTCTTTGCTGCTTGCTTTTGGTAGAAAATAGGCCTCACCTCCTTGCCAAACTTTGGCTGTTACGAATATCAACTGTGTGCTTTTCACCCTGTAGATAAAAGTCAAACGATAACCGCCGCCAGTGTGACGGTAGTCGCGGATTCAGCGTGTAACCGTCTTCCGTTAGGCGCAATCCGGCAAAGCCAAAAGCCAGGGCCTGCCAGACGCCACCGGCAGAAGCGGCATGGATACCATCGCCGGCATTGCCGCGCGGATTGCGCAAATCGGCTCTGGCGGCCAGCATAAAATGCTCATACGCTTCTTCTGGTAATCCCATTTCGCAGGCGGCCCAGGCATGGAAGCTGGGTCCGAGAGACGAGCCGTATACGTGGTCGGTCTTGGGCATATAAGTTTCCCAATTTTTTTGCCACGTTTTTTGGTCAAATCTGTCGCGAAAGAGACAAAGCAGCATGATGACATCGGCCTGTTTCAATACCTGCCGCTCGTTCGCCCCGTCAATGCCAAAAATAAGTTGAAGGGATTTATCCGCCTGGGCGATAAACTCTGGTGACACTTCCTTCAGCTCAAAGAAGCCTTCAAACTGCTCGATTAGGCCCGACGCTTCGTCGTAATTGAAAACAATGTGGTCGATGATGTCCTGCCAACGGCCGTAACTCGCCGGCGTCAGCTGTAATTCTGTCGCTAACGCTTGCGCCTTGTCCGGATGCTGCCGTTCTAACCAGTCAACAATTTCCAAAGCCGTTTGCAGATGCCAACGAGCCACGTAGTTGGTGTAGCTGTTGTTATCCACATGATCATGGTATTCATCCGGGCCAATTACGTTGCGGAAGGCGTATTGATAGCCCTCTTTGGTTTCTTCGCGCTCAGCCCGGCTGGCCCAAAACCGGGCCGTGTCCAAAATCATCTCTGCGCCAAAATCACGCAAAAAGTGATCGTCGCCGGCCACCCGCCAATACTGCATAATGGCGTAGGCAATGTCGGCCGAGATGTGAATTTGGATGTCACCGGTCCAGATGCGGACGAGTTGCGTTTTATCTGTAAAGCTAGGCACCCATGTGGGTGTCACTTCTTCACCGGTCAAGGCGCTCTCCCAGGCGTATTGAGCCCCCTGGTAGCCATTTTGGACCGCCTTTTGCCGCGCGCCGGCCAGGGTATGGTAGCGATACATCAACATGTTTTTGGCCAGTGATGGTCGGGTGCAGATAAAAAACGGCAGAATGAAAATTTCGGTATCCCAAAAGACGTGGCCACGGTACCCCAAACCGCTCAACGTTTTGGCGCCAATGCTCACGTGCTCATCGTGCTGTGGCGCGGCTACCAGCAGCTGGAACAGATTGAAACGGGTGGCCAGTTGGGCTTCGTCATCCCCCTCGATGATCACATCACAATCTTGCCAGACATGGTGCCATGCGTTCTGGTGGGCGCGGCGTAGCGTTTCGTACTCTGCGGCGCGACAGGCAGCTAAGGCGCGGGAAACGACATCGGCTGCATCGGCCACCTGTTCCCGACTGGTGGTGACGGCGACAATTTTGTCAATTTGCAAGGTTTGGGCCGGTTCAAGCTGGTGCGTGACGGTGAGGCGTGGATGTCCGGGGCAGTTTTGGCAAAAGATAGAATTACCGGCTGAGGTTGACAATGTGGCAGCCATGCCCAGTTCAATTTGGGTGTGCCGGGTACGGCCGTTCCACCACACCACCCCATCCGCTGCCTCTCCCTGCCCCAACTGCTGCCAGTGCAGCAAATTGTCGTTGGCCACATGGCTGTTGATGCCGGTATGGAGCTGGATTGTGCAGGGGTGGTTTACGGCCGTTACCAGCACGCGCAACCCGGCCAACTCTGTCTGGCTGTAGCTGATAAACCGCTCAAAGCTCAGGTCAAGCAATATCCCGTTCGGCGCTTCCCAGCGTAAATCACGCCGCAAAATGGCCCGCTCCAAATTTAAGGTGCGCCGAAACTGCTGCGTTTTACCTTTATCCAGGCGAAAACGGTCACCATTAATCAGCAGTTCGATATCCATCCACTCCGGCAGGTTAACCAGCTCCGTAAAGGAGACTGGCATATCGTCAAAAATGCCGTGCGCTAGGGTCAGCGCGTGGTCGCCGGGGTAATGTTCTTCCAGGCTACCACGCGTGGCAAAAGCGCCGTTGCCAATGGTGAACACTGTTTCCATATGGTGCTGAGAATCAGCGTTAAATTCATCCTGCAGTACGATCCACGTCTCATCATCGGGGATAATCGCATGTAATTGTGCCAGGGTAATCGTGCGCAGATCAGGGCAATTCATGATGCGGTTTTCATGCGCTAACAATTTGGCAAAACGTGCATGGGGACCAACAGCCAGGACCGCCATTCCGGCCGAGATAGCTGCTGCCACGCCGGCCTCGGCATCTTCTATCACCAGGCAGTTGGCCGGCGGCACATTTAGTTGGGCCGCCGCGTAGCGGAACAGGTCCGGAGCCGGCTTTTGCCGCGGCACGCTGCTGCCATCGGCCACTACCTTGAACCGATTGACAATACCCAACCTTTGCACCACATCGGGCGCATTTTTGCTGGCAGAAGCCAGCGCGTAGGGAATGCCGGCGGCGTCAAGAGAATCCAGCAGTTCAGGCACGCCCGGCAGGAGATCATCAGGCGAAACCTGGTTAAGCATCTGGCGATAATACTGGTTTTTGCGCTGCATCATATTTTGCAGCCTGTCTTCCTCAACCTGTATTTCACCCAAAATCAGGCGGAGCGACTCCCGGCGGGAAACGCCGCGCAGCTTTTCATTATCGGCCCGGTTAAAAGGCAACCCTTCTTCTTCAGCCAGCTGCTTCCAGGCAAGGTAATGGTATTCAGCAGTGTCGGTTAAGACACCGTCCAGATCAAAAATGACTGCTTTGAGCTGGGACATCGTACCTTCCTAAATGATTGAAAGTTATTGAAATGTTTAACTGGACTGACGAACGACTAGTTCGGGTTCCAGCAAAATATTTTTCTGCGAAATTGGATCACCGTTAATCTGCCGCAATAGCAGGTCGATAACGGCTTCACCCGTTTCGTGGATGGGTTGTTTGACGGTGGTGAGAGGCGGCAGCAAAAACTCCGACATGGGCACATTGTCGTAGCCGGTTACGGCCACATCCTGGCCCACAACCAGCCCCTGTGCCAGGGCCGCATTCATGGCCCCAATGGCCAACTCATCACTGACGCAGGCAACGGCCGTTGGCCGCTCACTCTCCGGTAAGGTCAAAAGCTGGGTGGTCAGCTGATAGCCTTGATTGACGGCGTGTTCGCCGCGCTGCACCCAGCCATCGGCTACGGGTAATCCGGCCTGGGCCATCTGCTCAAAGTAGCCGCTTTCCCGCTCGCCACCGGCCCGCGATCCCTCTGGCCAGGTAATGAGGGCAATTTTTTCGTGCCCGCGTTCTTGCAGGTGCGTGACAATCTGGCGCATACCGGAACGGCCGTCTACATCCACCCAACAATAATGCCAGTCGTCGTTGGTGCGGCCAAAGCTGGCAAAGGGAATGCCTTCGTTGATAAGCATGGCAATGCGCGGATCATCTTCATTGGTGTCGGCCAAAATAAACCCTTCCACCTGCCGCCGGGCATAAATGTCCCGGTAAAGACCCAGTGTGCTCTCGCTGTCCTCCCCGCTGAGGAAAGCCAGCATGTGGTAACCCTCGTCTTCGGCGCATTGGATGGCGCTGTAGAGAAATTGATCCAGGATAGGGCGCGGGGCGTCGTTTTTGCTGCGCTGCCAGCCGTAGCCAATGAGGTTGCTGGATTGGGTGCGCAAATTGCGGGCGCTGACGTTGGGCCGGTAGCCCAGCTCGCGAATGGCTTCCCAAATGCGCTCTTCGGTTTCGGCCGTCACAGAGGCCTGCTTGTTGAGAACCTTGGAAACTGTCTGGTAGCTCACGCCGGCGCGGGCGGCGACGTCTTTCAGGGTAATTCGTGCCATCAGAATTCTTCTTCCTCATCTAATGCGAACGTTCGGGCGAACGTTCGCATTAGTATAAGACAAACAATATCCGCTTGTCAAGTGGATGGATAAACAAAAATGCTAAAAAGCTTGTCCTTGCAGCCGCTGCCGTAGACATGCTTTAGCAGAACAGTTCTCTAGTTGTAATAGTTAGGGGAATGAGCTTTCCGACCAGCCAACTAAGTGGCACGGCTGCGCATACATGCGCCAGACGCCGGCCACAACACAATGATCCAATTATCGACTTTTTACGGCCGTTTTCGTTCCGTTCGCCACGGCTAAAATGGATTCGGCGCCGCCGACGGCGTGTTCGCCCTGGGTGCCCAGCATGGCGGCCAGTTCCTGAATACGGCCGTCCCCCTCCAACGTTTTGATGCGGGTGGTGATGCGGCCGCCGTCAGCCTGGGCTTTGCTGACGTGGAAGTGCACGTCGCCGTAGCCGGCAAGCTGCGGCAAATGGGTGACAACGATGACCTGATGCTCGGCAACGGCCGTGAGGCCCCACAGCTTGCGTCCCACCACATCCCCCACGCGGCCGCCAATGCCCTGGTCGATCTCGTCGAAAATGAGGGTTGGTGTTTTGTCCACCTGGGCCAGCGCCGTTTTGAGGGCCAGCATGAGCCGGGCCGTTTCGCCGCCGCTGGCCACTTTAGCCATCGGCTTCAGCGGTTCGCCGGGATTGGTGGAGATGAGGAATTCGGCCTGGTCGATGCCGGTTTTGTCGAAGGCGAGCCGCTCACCTTGCACATACAATCCATCTGCTTGCGCTGTCGTTTCAAATTGAACCTCAAACCTGGCACCGTCCATCTGCAAATCAGTGAGCTGGGTGACAACGGCCGTGGCCAACTTCTCCGCCGCCGCCTGGCGTTTTTTAGATAGGGCCAACGCCATTTCACCGCAGCGGTGCAAATATTTTTCTTCCGCCTGCACCAGTTCAGTAGTTCTAACCTCGCTGTTTTCGATGCGGGCCAGCTCTTTTTTAGCCTGGTCGCGCAGCGTTAAAATCGCGGCAATATCTTCGCCATATTTGCGCTTGAGCATGTTGATCAGCTCCAGCCGCTCTTCTACAAAATCGAGCCGCTTGGGATTGTATTCCACCTCGTCCAAGTAGCTTTGCAGCTCCGATGAAACCTCGCTGAGCTGGTAGATGAGCCCTTGCAGCCGCTCCAGCAGCGGGCCTTTGGTCTCATCGTAGCGGGTAAGCTGGATGAGCGACCGCTCGGCCTGCCCCAGCATATCGGCCACCGCCTGGGTTTCGTCGTCCATGCCGGTAAGCAGGTTAACGGCCTCGGACGCGGAGAGCATGAGCTGCTCGGCGTTGGCCAGCCGGGTACGCTCGGCGCGCAGTTCCTCTTCCTCGCCCTCTTCCAGGCGAGCGGCCGTAATCTCCTCGATTTGGAAGCGGAGCATGTCGGCACGCTGGGCCAGGATGCGCTCATTTTGGCGCAGCTCGGCCAGCTCATGCTGAATTTCTTGCAGGGCAGCAATTTCTTTGCCCAGCGCGGCCCGTTCGGCCTGCACCCCGGCGTAGGAGTCTAACAGCGGCAGGTGCGAGCGTGGTTGCAGCAGGGAAAGATGTTCCCCCTGCCCATGAATGTCCACCAGCGGTTCGGCTACGTCACGCAAAACGGAGAGGTTGACGGTACGGCCGTTCACCCGGCAAATGTTACGGCCGTTCAGCCGCAGCTCGCGCGAAAGCAATACCTCATCCTCGTGCTCCTCATCCAGCCCCTCTGCTTCCAAAATAGGCGCAATGATCTTTTTTAGCGGCTCAGAGAGGGCAAAAGTGGCCTCTACGTACGCTTCGCTGGCTCCGGAACGCACCAATGTTGTATCGGCTCGTCCCCCCAGCATTAGCGTGACAGCATCTAAAATGATCGACTTGCCCGCGCCAGTTTCACCGGTCAATACATTAAAGCCATTGTGAAACTGCATACGCAGCTCATCAATGATGGCAAAATTGCGAATGTAAATTTCTGTTAGCATATTTTTAGTTTGCGAGTGTGCAAGTTTGCGAGTGGCAAGTGAACAATAGATGCAACTTGCCGCTTTTTACTTTTCACTCGTCTATTTCATATAAGCATAAAGCGCCCCGCCGGCAACAAACAGAAAAATGCCAGGGCCAAGAAAAAGAATGAGCGAGCCAAAGCCACCCACCAAAATGTAAGGCAACAGCCAGACGGCCGTTCCCAAAAACAGCGTTAACACCATAATCTGGGGCAAATACCGGCCCCGGCGGCGGCCAATCGCTTGCTTGCTCAACTGGCCGATAAACCGCCCGACAATGCCGCCCACAAAAAACATGATGATATACGTAAAAAAGCTGCCACGCAGCGAAAACCGGGCAACAAGGTAGCCGGCGATTAAACTCAAAATCAGCCCGATGGCCGGCGCAATGATGTAATCGATGGGTGTGGCGTTGAAGAAAATATCTTCCTTTTCGCGGATGCAGACGGGGCAGCTGTAGCCCACCGGCGTTTTGATGGCGCAGCTGCTGCAAATGGGCTTGCCGCAGTTGTAACAGCGCAGCGCGGTGGGCCGTTTGGGATGGCGGTAGCAAACCAGCTCGTACGCTCCTTGGTCCACGGCGGTCACGGCCGTTTCTGCCGCCGGTTCCGGTTTTGGCGGGGGAACGGCCGTTTCCTCTTCTGGCACTTCTTCCTCTTCCTCTGTCGGAGCCTCTGCCCACTCAGGCACCGGCTCGCCACGCAGTTCTGCCAGGGCACGCGCTGCCTCAGCATAATCCGGTTTTAGCGTCAACGCTTTTTTGTACGCGGCTTTTTGTTCGGCCGCATCGTTCAACACCTGCCCCAAGCCAAACCACGCCTCAGCCACGTTGGGGTTTTCTTCCAGCAGCTGCCGATAAAGCTGCTCCGCCGCCGCCCGCTTGCCTGAATCGGCCACTTTGTTGGCCTGCCGCAGCAGAGATCGAATTCGGGGGTCTTGTACATCCATAAAAATTTATCCTATCGAGAATAGCCCAGCCGCCCCATGAGCCGCCGGTAAAAATAACCGGAACTTTCGACGCGGGCAAATTTGCAACTGTCCTCTGATTTGGTCACCAGCACCACGTCTTCATCTTCTAATAAAATGCCATCGGTGCCGTCCGGCGTCAGGTAAGCTTGATGATCCATACGTACGGTGATGGCAATCTCTGCCTGCTCATGAAAAATGATGGCGCGATCAAAGGTGAGGTGCGGCGCCACCGGCACCACCACAAAGTTGGGCAACTGCGGCGGCAGCAAAGGGCCACCGGCGGCCATGGAATAGGCGGTCGAGCCGGTAGGTGTGGCCACGATGAGCGCATCTGCGGTGTAATTGGTGACATGATCGCCATCTACATGCAGATCAAAGCGCACAACCCGGGCCTGCCGTCCCCGCCCCACCACCACATCGTTGAGCACGGAAAAGGTATGAAAGATACGGCCGTTCCGCCGAATACGTGCTGCCAACATCAACCGGTTCTCCGTCCAAAACGCCCCCGACAACACCTGGCCCAACTTCTCCGGCCAGTTGTCCGGCTGCGCCTCGCTTAAAAAGCCCACGCGCCCCAGATTGATGCCAAAAATCGGCACATCACACTTTGAGGAAAAGCTGGCCGCCCGCAGCAAAGAGCCGTCGCCACCCAACACCACCAACAAATCACTGTCCCCTACCATCCGGCTCAATCGTTCGTCATCGTGGGAGGACCCTTGCCACGTAGCCATGTGGCGTTGGGACAACCACGATTCAATCTCGCTAGCCAGCGGCTGCGATTCTGCAACCCGTGGGTGGTGAAGAATACCAATCCGGTTCATTTAGCTTTGCAGGAACTCAATAATGTTTGTGAGCTTGATCAGGGTTTGTTTGCCGCCGTCTAACGGCCGTACCATCACCGCCTGCTGCTCCAGTTCAGAGTCGCCTAAAATGAGCACCGTTTGCACATCGTGCTTGTTGGCTTCGCGCATCTGGCTTTTCATGCTGCGTCGGTCACGGGCGAAGGCCAGCCGGGTGCCAATGCCTGCCGCCCGCAATTGAAACGTGAGCTGAACGGCCGCTGCCTTTGTTGCCCCGCCAAAATGGGCTACCAGCACGGTTGGCTGCTCTGGCGTGGGCGGTTCCAGGCCCGCTTCCTGCATTCCCAGCACAATGCGCTCGATGCCGCTGCCAAAGCCCACGCCGGGCGTCGGCGGGCCGCCAATATCTTCTGCCAATCCATCATAACGACCGCCGCCGCAAACGGCCGCTTGCGCCCCAATGCCTTCGGCCCACACTTCAAACACCGTCTTGGTATAATAATCAATGCCACGCACCAATCGGAAATTGATGCTGTAGCTTTGGTCCAGCGCATCCAGCAAGCCGCGCAAATCGGCAAAATGTGTCTCGCAATCATCACACAAATGATCGACAATATGAGGTGCATCGGCCAGCAGTTCATCCATGCCCGGCTCTTTGCTATCCAGCACCCGCAGCGGATTGCGCTGGAGACGCTCTTTGTCAATGTCAGCCAACTTATCTAAATGTTGTTCCAGGTAAGCCGTGAGTTTCTCAATATAAGCAGGCTTGCACACAGGACAGCCGGTGCTGTTCAATTGGAAGGTCAGCCCCTGGAAACCCAGCGCGCGGTACAAATTCATCGCCAGCAGCATCACCTCCACATCGGCGGCAGGATCGGTTTCACCCAGGATTTCGCAGTTGAACTGGCTGTGCTGGCGGTAGCGCCCCGCCTGCTGCCGTTCGCGCCGGAACGCCGGGCCAATAGTGTAAAGCTTCACCGGCTGGGGCCAGCTGCTCATCCCATTTTGGATGTAGGCGCGCATAAAACCGGCGGTAAATTCCGGGCGCATGGCGATGTTAACATCCTCAGACTCCTCCAGGGTGTACATCTCTTTCTGCACAAAAAAGTCAGACCCTTCACCAACCCCACGTTGATAAAGTTCCGTGTATTCCAAAATGGGCAGATCGATGCGCTGAAAGCCGTACAGGTGGGCCAGCTCCGTAGCTTTTGCAATGATTAGGTCCCAAAAGCGCCTTTCTTCAGGCAATACGTCTTGCATGCCCTTGGCGCGTTGTATTGTGGTCAAACTTGCCTCCCATTTAGAAAACCTCCCGCAGGTTTGCTCCCGACAGATGTGCTTGGCTGTGTCCTGCGGGAGGTTGGAATGGCACCAACGCCGGGTCTTCTACTGAAATGGTTTTGTAAATGGCGTCTATTATAGCGACATCAAGGGGATTTTGTAGTTTGTTGATTGGCAGCTAACTTTTGGGGGATTTTTGGCTCCATAAGTTGCGCAAGATTGCCGTGAAAGTCCAGAATCCGGCAAATAGGCGTGCAGCCAAACGTGAAAAGCCGAATAGCCTTGACCGCCATCAGCCAAACTCATTGTCTAGCCCAATCGTTGGGTACAGGCTGAGGCGACGCCACAGCGGGCGCAGCGGTGCCAGTCATTATGGTCGCGATCCAGTTCCACTTCGTACATATCTTCACGCATTTCGGTGAGCAGATCGAGAAAGTCCTCGCGCAGCTCATCGGTGTAATCGACGGCAAAGGCACGGTCTTTGTATTGGATGATGCCGTGAGACGGCCGTACGCCATACGTTCGCTCCACCAGCCAACAATAAGCCGCCAACTGGTAAAGGTGGCCTTCCCACGGCTCCGCCGGGGCTCGCCCAGATTTAAGCTCAACCGGCACAATCATGCCGTCGCTTTCTTCCACTAAATAATCCGGCTTGCCCACCAGCCGCAGATGAGGATCGTACAGCGGTTCATCGTTGCTAATCCAGGCGCTGCCGGCATCGGTGTAGAGGATACGGCCGTCTGGCAGGCCAGATTGTTCCGCCAACACGCTGCTGCGCCACCACAGCAGAAGCGCCACGGCCAAAAGCACAAAACCAAACCCTAACGCATAACCGCCCCAGATCATTTTTCTTTAACCACTTACCAGCGAAAATGTCACCAACGCCACAACCACAAAAATAAGCGCATAGGCTGCCCGGCGCAGCCAAACGGATTGCTGCACAAGTTGACCATGCTGCTGGTGATGCTGGCTGCCGCGCTCCAATTCACGCACGTTTTGTGAAGGGATGCCCCGGCTGCGCTTTAGCCACCAACTGCGCCGGCAGTATAAATAATCACCTATTTCACTCGCTCGAATCCATTGATCGCTCATATGTTCTAATTTTAACCTGTTGCACCGCTGCGTCAAGGGGTATGGAACAATTTAACAAAGGAGATAAATGGGTCTACGGCCGTAGCAACACCTTCAGTACGCCTGGCTGCGCAGCTTTATCAAAGGCAGCCATCGCATCATCCAATGAATATTCGGCTTTGATGAGGGGCGCTGTCTGGATACTACCCTCTTCCAGCAGCGATACGGCCAGATCAAACGGGCCGCAGCGAGAACCAACCACGGTAATTTCTTCCACCACGATCTTTGTCACATCAATCTGGCTATCCCCAGCAAACGTGCTTTTGAGCACCAGCGTGCCCAACGGCCGTAACAACCGCAGCGCTTCGGCAAAACCGGCGGCATTGCCCGTCACTTCCACCACAAAATCAAACTGATTATCGGCAAAATCAGCGGTAAAGCCCGTTTGCATTCCCCAGGCAGCAGGCAGCTCTAGAGAGCGCTGGCTGCGACCCAACACGGTAATATCTACATTGGTGCGGCTGAGTACCTGGGCCACTAACAATCCCAGACGACCCGGGCCAATGACGGCCGTTTTTGCCGTTGGCCGTACCCTCACCTGTTCCCGAATCCGCAGCGCAGCGGCTAATGGTTCGGTAAAAATGGCCTGTTCATCTTGAACGGTGTCTGGCACCCTGAATAAACTGCGCAAAGGCACGGCCACATAGTCGGCAAACACGCCGTCCCGATCATGAATACCCAGCACGCGCCGGTTGGGACAATGCTCCGGACCGCGATTGTGGCATATGTCACACACCTGGCAGCCAATATTGATATTGCTCACCACCCGCTGCCCCAGCCAGCTTTCATCGGCAGCCGCTTCCACAACACCTACAAACTCGTGGCCCAGAACGCCGGAAAAGTCCGGAACATAGCCTCTGACAATCTCCAGGTCAGTGGAGCAGATACCGGCCAGCAAAACACGCACCAACGCCTCATCGGCTTGTGGCTCTGGCATAGGGTAATCTTTACGTAGTTTTATACGGCCGTTTTCGCAATAAAGTGCGCGCATACTGCCTGGCTCCAATTATTCGTCTATTCGTCAGTTGGTGTAGGGGAAGGTGAAGCAAGAACAGTCGCTGTGACCGTGGCTCCTGCTGCCGGGTCTGGGGTCACTACCGGCACGGCCGTTTCCAGCGACAAAAACTCATTCAACAACGTATTTAGCTCGGCCAAAACCGGTACGTTCGAGGTATTGAACCATTGGCCATCGTACACGCCGGCCGGACCACGCACCAGCAATACAGAACGGGGTGCATTGGGGGTCGCTGTCGCTGTACCGTCTTCAGGGGCCAGGAACGTGGTCAGCCCAGTGCGCAGGCTGCCGCTGGCCAGCAAATCGGTGGTAAGGCTGATGACCTGGCTGCTGCCGAGCGTGGTGGAGATGGGCTCGGAGATGGTGCTGCTGCTGGCAACGGCCGTGTCATTCATAAAAATCGTCAGCTGGGCCCCATCTGCCCGCTGATAATCCAAAACCGCGTTTAGAGGAAATGCCGCCGGCGGTCGCGGCAGGACGGCTTCGCTGTCGGCCAGCAGATCAGCCAGGGCCGCATCCAGCGCCACGTAAAGCGGCTGAAGCTCGGTTGACAGGGAAAATTCGGGGCAGACCAAAGCAATCAATCGTTCCTCTTCCCGGCCGGCCAGCAACAAAGATTCCAGCGCCGCGCCGGGGCACGGCGCGGTATACTGCTGGGCCAATGCCTGTGGATCGAGCTGTTCATAGGCCACCAGAAGCGCCGGTGATGCGGTGCTCTCCGGGGCAGCCTGTCCCTCATTAGCCAGCCAGCGGAATAAACGGCCGTCTGGCATCACGGCTAATGAGTGCGCCGGCGCATAGGGCGAGGCGCTGCGGCGCAGCCCAATCAAGGTGCCGTCCGGAAAGTGGGGACCCAGCGTCGCTGTAAAATAATTTTCCAGGCTGGCCAATAGTACGGCATCGCGCAGCCAACCTTCACCCTGAGCATCTGAAAACGGCAAGCTGTAGGTAATCTGCACACAGCTGTCGCACCCCTCAGGGACCGGTTCCAAAACCAGCACCGGCAGCACCTGCTGCAAATCCAGCAGCACACTGGCCTGGTTATCACGCTGCACCAAAAAGCCATTGCTTTCATCCACTAAAATAACCTGGCTGTTGACGCCTCCCTGCAGCCGGCGATCATAGCCCAAGCTGGGTATGGTGAGCCGCACTTCCACCACGTTTGCGCCAAAGGGGATGGGTGTGCTGGTTGCCGGCAGCGGCGCTTGCGTGACGGTTACAACAGGAACGTTATCAATCCGGCTGCTGCGGGGTGCCGGGGTAAACGTTGCCGGAATGACGGGGGACGTAGCCACCGGCAGCTCCGTCAGAGGCGTTTGCTCAGCCGGATCATCAGCACAGGCAGCCACCAGGCCAGCAATCAAAATAAGGATTATTAGCCAATAGTTACGCACAGGTTTATGCTTTCAAAAAGGGAATCTCGTTCTTTTCCCAGGCTACCAGCAGGGGAACGGCCGTAAAAATAGAGCTGTACGT
>CALBTC010000208.1 GCA_937967805.1 uncultured Anaerolineaceae bacterium | reverse complement strand
TCCAATTTGAAACATAAGGTTTTGTCTACAGCTCCAGCTCCCGCATCACCCGCATAATGTTGCGAATATCTTCGCTTGCCCCCGATTTGGCGTCGATGGCCAGATTTTGTTGGATACGGCCGTCCTTCAAAAAAACCACCCGGTCGGCATAGCTGGCTGCTCTGGGATCGTGCGTCACCATCACAATCGTTTGCGACAGCGCCTCGGCTGAACGGCGCAGTAGTTCCAAAATCGCCGTCCCCGACTGCGAATCCAGGTTTCCCGTCGGTTCATCCGCCAGCACAATCTCCGGGTCATTGACAAAGGCACGGGCAATGGCCACCCGCTGCTGCTGCCCTCCGCTTAGCTGGTCCGGCTTGTGATCACTGCGCTCGGACAACCCCACCATTTCCAGCAGATTGTCAATCTTCTCTTTGTGGTTCTCAATCCGCTGGCCATCTATGAGCAAAGGCAGGCCTACGTTTTCCGCAGCCGTTAGTGTGGGTACCAGGTTGTAAAACTGAAAGATAAAGCCAACCTTGCGCCGGCGTACCACCGTCACCTCATCATCAGAAAGATGGGTAATGGGATGCCCGGCCAGGGCAATCTCACCGGAAGAAGGTTCATCCAGCCCGCCCAGCAAATGCAAAAGCGTACTTTTGCCTGAACCAGACGGCCCCATCACGGCCACAAATTCACCCTTCGTTACAGAAAACGAAACCGCCTGCAAAGCGGAGACGGTGACCTCACCCATATTGTATTGTTTCGTTATATCAATTGCCTCAAGAACGGTCATTTTACCCTCTAGAATTTCTCGTGATTTTTCTCACAACTTAATCTTACCAACAATAACGGCAAAGCCAATTGGATTTAACAAATGTTTATGTCACCCGCTCGTCACTAAATTGACAACCCCTGGTCGAACCGATATAATCCCGAGTCTGGGTATATTGGCTGAGTTTTCTTAAATTAGGTCGCTTTACAATTGCACATTCTGTAGAGTGCGTATTGAGTCAAAAAAGGATACAAGTGTGATGACTCACCCGTACGTATTTCGTCAACGGTTCTGCCGCAAAATATGCAGCAGACAATGCCATGAATAACGCGTCGTAAACGACAATTTGATAAAGAAGAATCTTGCTCGGCCTATGCCTAACAAAAAATTGCGCATAGGTCGATTTTTTGTTTATAATGACCCTATCCAAAATCCTTAATAAGAGACTGAACTTGTATGAGCAATGAAGAAACAAATTTCATGGAAGAATTGCTGGACCAGCATGATTACGAAGAACCTCAGGTGGGCGATATTCGCAAGGGCATCATCGTCGCCATAACCCCGCAGGGTATCATCGTCGATTTGGGGTTAAAGCGTGATGGTTTAGTGCCTTCCTCCGATCTAAGCAAGCTAGAAACAGAAGAGCGTGAAGCGCTTCAGATAAATGATGAGGTATCTGTCTATGTTACGAACACAGATGCCCCAGACAGTTTGTATGTCTCCATTCATCTGGCTCAGCTCAATCAGGATTGGATCGATGCGGAAGCATTGCTGGAAAGCGGCGACATCATTGAAGGGGAAGTGATCGGCTATAACAAAGGTGGCGCGATTATTCCATTCGGCCGTTTGCGTGGCTTTGTGCCAGCTTCACACCTCAGCGAGTTATCCCGCGGCCTGAATGATCGCCAACGGCAGCAAAAGTTGGCCAAACTGCGCGGGCAGCAGATACCGGTTAAGGTCATTGAAGTAGATCGGCGGCGCCGCCGTCTGGTATTCTCCCAGCGAGATGCACAAAAAGAATGGGAAGACAAACGTAAGCAAGAACTGCTGCAAGACCTGAATGAAGGGGATATTGTTAGCGGACGGGTGAGCGGCCTGCGCGACTTTGGTATTTTTGTCGATTTAGGCGGAGCCGATGGTTTGGTACATATTTCCGAACTGGCCTGGTACCGTATCGACCATCCCCGTGAAATTGTTAAAGTTGGCGACGAAATTGAAGTTTATGTCCTGAACATTAATGTTGAGTCTCAGCGGATAAGTTTGAGCCGCAAGCGGCTGCTGGAAAATCCGTGGGACTCTGTCGATCAACGGTATCAGCAAAATCAGTTGGTCGAAGGCAAAATTACTCGCATTGTGGATTACGGCGCTTTTGCCGAAATAGAACCAGGTGTAGAAGGCCTGCTCCATGTATCACAGCTTTCCCGCACCCAGGTAGATGATCCCCGCGAAGTTGTGAACGAAGGCGAAACCCATTTGCTGCGCATTGTCAGCATCGATCCGGATCGGCAGCGAATTGGCCTGAGCTTGCGCGCGGTCAATGCCCATGAGCAGATTGAGTGGATGGCCCTGCGCGAAGCTGAGGCCGAGGCCAAAGCAGCAGAAGAAGAAGCTGCTGAGGAGGAAACGGCCGTCACTGATGAATCGTCTACAGAAGAAGCTGAAGCGTCCGTTGTAGAAACAACCGATACAGAAGCCGATGACGAGGATGTTGAAGAAACGGCCGTTACCGCTGAAGCTGACGCCGCAGAAGCAGAAGCATCGGTAAAAGAAACAGCCGAAGCGGATTCAGACACAGACGAGACAGCAGGTGAAGAGGCCGTAGAAGACGAGGAAGAAGAAGCAGAAACCGACACTGAAGAAGAACCTGAAAAAGAAGAAAACTAACTAACTGTTAGTATCAATATATTGTTAAATCAATTTTTGATTGATTTAACAAGAGAAGGATTTTTATGGCTAAAGACGAAAAACTGGAAGTTGAAGGGACAGTTACTGAACTGCTTCCCAATACCCAATTTACGGTCGAGCTGGATAACGGGCACAAAGTGCTGGCTTATCTTTCCGGCAGAATGCGCAAATATTACATCCGCATTTTGTTGGGCGACCGCGTGCGGGTAGAAATGACCCCGTACGATCTAGAACGAGGGCGGATTACATACCGGTATCACCGCAACCGGGCCCGTTGAGCAAATCACCAAGAATTCAATAAAATTAACCAACGGCTTTGCCGTGATTTGCTTAGGTAAAAGCGGTCTTTTATCCAACCTGGTTTGAAAGCATTTCCGCTTTTACACAATATTTCCAGTTATTATCCAAAAAAAAATAAACATGGAACGCCTCAGCCTAGCTGGGGCGTTTTAGTTTTGGGGAGACACAATCAGGCAGACCCAATCCCTTACCTGAATTCTTTCAACGATTTGGCCGCCGGCCTGAGTTACGGCCGTTTCCACCACCCCAAGCTGCTCCTCAATGATCCCACTCAAAATCAGCTTGCCGCCCGGTGCCACATACGCCAGAAGTCGATCATTGTCCAGCAACGACACAATCACATGCGCCAGAATATTGACCACCACAATGTTCCAGGTTGTTACAGGCACATCTGCCAATACGCCCTGGTGAATCTGTATGGTCTTGATGTTATTTTGGGCCGCATTGTCCTTTGTAGTTTGCACCGCCAGGGCATCGGTATCAAACGCCCGCACCTGCCCTGCCCCAAGCTTTACCGCCGCAATCGACAGGATGCCGGAGCCAGTGCCTACATCTAGAACAGAATCGCCAGGCTGCACCACATTTTCCAGAGCTTGCAGGCACATTTGCGTAGTTGGGTGCAGTCCGGTGCCAAAGGCCATCCCCGGATCAAGTACCACCACCACGTCATCTGGCCGGGCAAAGTCACCATCATCGGTCACGTTGCCATTTTCGATCCAGCTAGGCTGTACCCAAATCTTGTTGCCTATGCGAAACGGGTGGTAATGGGTCTTCCAGGCATTGGCCCAATCTTTATCTTCCAGCTTACGAAACGTAGGCGGAGGAATCGGATAGAGCCGACCCATGTGGTAGAGGATTTCTTCGATTCGTTGGCGCAGTTGAGGCTTGTCTTCGGCTTCGGGGATGTAGATTTTGACGGTGACGGCCGTTTGCAAAGCATCATGTGCCGGACTGTTCTCATCACCCAACTGCTCCAGCACCACACCTTCATTGTAAGCAAACGGCCGTAGCACTTCCGCTACGGCCTCGGCCCCTTCCCCATCGGTTAAAACAGCAACTTCCAACCAATAATCCATTTACAATCCAAACGCATTACGCAGTTGATCCCAAATGCCCCGTTCACCTCGCGGCACAACCTCTTTACCCAACGTAACCGAAAGTTCCTGGAAAAGCTCTTTCTGTTCCTCCGTTAATTTCTTAGGAATAGCCACTTGGATGAGCACGTGCTGATCGCCCCGGCCCATGGGCACCCCTCGTCCAGAACGATCCAGACGCGGCACGCCCTTGCCCCGCAGGCGAAAGACCTTACCGGGCTGCGTTCCCGCCGGAATCTCTAGCGGTTCATCCCCGTCCAACGTCGGCACCATGATGCTGTCACCCAACGCCGCCTGGGCTACGTTAATGTGCAAGTCAAGATAAATATCTTCGCCCCGCCGCTTGAAAAATTCGTGCGGCTGCACATCGATCACCACAAACAGGTTTCCGGGCGGGCCGCCATCCTGTCCGGGACCGCCTTCTCCGGTAAGGCGAATCTGGGTATCACTATCGACGCCTGGGGGGACCTTCACTTTTAACTGGCGCGTTTCCATCACCTGTTTTTGGCCATTGCAGGCAGGGCACGGCTCGGGAATCAGTTCACCGCTGCCCTGGCAAGTTGAGCAAGTTGTCACGTTCACAAAGGAACCGAGGATCGATTGCTGCACGCGCCGCACTTCACCGGATCCGTTACAGGTGGTGCAGGCAATTGGATTGCTGCCTGGTTTTGCTCCGCTGCCATGGCAGGTAGAGCACGTTTCAGGCCGACGCACGTCTATCTCTTTTTCCACACCAAAGACGGCTTCTTCAAACGTGATGGACAAATCAGCGCGCAAATCCATGCCGCGCCGGGGGCCGCGCCGCCGCCGGCGGCTGCCGCCAAATCCGGCGTTAAACAACTCTTCAAAGATGTCGCTGATATTACCAAAGCCGCCTTCAAAGCCGCCAAAACCGCCTGCACCATTTTCAACACCGGCATGGCCATAGGTATCGTAAGCATTCCGCTTGCGATCGTCAGACAGCACCTCGTAGGCGCGCTGCACCTCTTTGAATTTTTCCTCCGCGCCGTTCTCTTTGTTGACGTCTGGATGATATTGACGGGCTAGCTTCCGGTAAGCTTTCTTGATTTCATCCTTGGACGCATTACGCGAAAGACCTAGCACGTCATAAAAATCTCGTTGTGTGGCCATACCTGTTCCTATATTTCGCTACAAAATCAGCAATTTCGCAGATGAGCCTGAGCAATTTTGCATCTGCGAAATCTGCTGATTCATTTTCATAATTCGATGATGGGTTTAAGCGTCGCTGAACTCACCTTCGATGACGTCTTCGTCACCTTCGGCATCGCCCTCGCCTTCAGGGCCGCCGTTGGCAGAGGTGCCCGGCGCGCCCGGCTGGCTCTGCTGCTGTTGGTACATAGCGGCACCGGCTTCGTTGAGCACATTTTGCAAGTTGGAAACGGCCGTTTCCAACGCATCCGCATCACCATCACCCTGCAAAATTTCCTTCACCGCATCCACCTGGCTTTGAATCGCCGCCTTGGATGATTCAGGGATTTGTTCCCCATTCTCGCTTAAGAACTTCTCGGCGCTGTAAACGGCCGAATCTGCCTTGTTGCGCGATTCCACCTGCCGGCGACGTTCCTCATCCTCGGCCGCGTGGGATTCAGCATCCTGCACCATCTTTTCAATTTCTGTGTCGGACAGGCCGCTGGAGGGAATGATCTGCATCGCCTGCTGCTTGCCGGTGGCTTTATCTGCAGCCGTGACGTTTAAAATACCGTCGGCATTGATGTCAAACGTCACCTCAATCTGAGGCACGCCGCGCGGCGCCGGAGGAATACCGTCCAAAATAAATTTACCCAGGCTCTTGTTGTCGGCCGCCATCTGCCGTTCACCCTGGGTCACGTGAATTTCTACCTGCGTCTGGCTGTCAGACGCGGTGGAGAACACCTGGCTTTTCTTGGTCGGAATCGTTGTATTGCGCTCAATCAGTGGCGTTGCCACGCCGCCCAACGTCTCGATGCTCAAAGTCAGCGGCGTCACGTCGAGCAGCAGCACGTCTTTTACGTCGCCGCCCAAAACGCCGGCCTGAATGGCCGCGCCAATCCCCACAACCTCGTCAGGATTTACCCCCTTGTGTGGATCTTTGCCAAAGAATTGGCGTACAGCTTCTTGAATGGCGGGCACGCGGGTCATACCGCCGACCAGCACTACCTGGGTAATGTCGCTCTTGGAAACACCGGCATCCTTCAACGCCTGACGACATGGCTCGATGGAACGCTTCACCAGCTCGTCCGTGAGCTGCTCAAACTTGGCCCGCGACAGGGTAAGGTTCAAATGCTTGGGACCAGAGGCATCGGCCGTAATGTACGGCAGGTTCAACTCGGTTTGCATCGTGGTAGATAATTCAATTTTGGCTTTTTCGGCCGCCTCACGCAGACGTTGCAACGCCTGGCGGTCCTCACGCAGGTCAATGCCCTGATCCATCTTAAACTGCTCGGCCGCCCAGTCGATGATCTTCTGGTCAAAGTCGTCGCCGCCGAGGAACGTGTCGCCGTTGGTTGATTTCACCTCAAATACGCCGTCGCCCACTTCTAAAATGGAAATATCGAAAGTGCCGCCACCCAAATCGTAGACGGCAATCAGCTCGTCATTCTCGTTGCCCAAACCATAGGCCAGAGAAGATGCCGTCGGCTCGTTGACAATGCGCAGCACTTCCAAACCGGCAATCTTGCCGGCGTCTTTGGTTGCCTGCCGCTGGCTGTCGTTAAAATAAGCCGGCACGGTGATGACGGCCTGAGTCACCGTCTGGCCCAGGTATGCTTCAGCATCGGCCTTGATTTTTTGCAAGATCATGGCGGAGACTTCCGGCGGCGAATATTCGCGCTCGTTCATCACCACGCGCACATCGCCGTTGGGGGCTTTGCGCACTTCATACGGCACATATTTAAGCGCCTTCTGCACCACAGGATCATCAAATTTGCGACCCATGAACCGCTTCACAGAAAAGACGGTGTTTAGCGGGTTCACAACCGCCTGGCGCTTGGCCACCTGGCCCACCAACCGCTCACCCGTTTTGGTGTTGATGGCGACGATGGAGGGAAACGTACGGCCGCCTTCTGCGCTAGAAATAACGACCGGCTCGCCGCCTTCCATTACGGCCGCGACGGAGTTTGTGGTTCCTAAATCAATTCCAATTATTTTGCCCATTTTTATTATTCCTTGTTGTTTAATTTTACGCGGCTACGACGACGAGAGACGGCCGTATCACACGATCACCTATTTTATACCCTGTTTGCAACACGCGACAGACCGCCCCACTCTCAAATTCATCCGTAGGTTCCTGGGTAATCGCTTCATGCAAATTGGGGTCAAACGGTTCGCCTAAAGCTTCGATTGGCTGAACGTTGAAGTTTTCTAACGTCGCCAGCAGTTTGCGCTGCACCAATTGGATGCCCTCCAGCCAGCTATGTTCACTGATTTCTGCCGGCAAATTTTCCATCGCCCGTTCAAAATCATCGACGACGGGCAGCAGCTTATCCATCACGTTGACGGTGGCATTGGTGTACGTTTCCAACCGCTGCTTTTCCATCCGTTTGCGCGCATTGGCAAACTCGGCCTGGCTGCGCAGCCAGCGATCTTTATAATCTTCAGCTTCGGCCTGAGCAGCCACAAGCTGGTCTTCGATTGTGGGGGGTTCGGCCGTTTCAGATTCCGGAATTTCCGTCGTTTCGGCCGTTTCCTGGCCATTGGCGACTACTTCCGGCTCCGGTACAGTGTCCTGAATCTCTTCAGCTATTTTTTCTTCACTCACGGATCTTTACCTCATTAAGAATTAAGACTCTTTTCGCTCAGGGTCTTCCAAATAGTAATCATAGACAAAACCACTCATCAGGTTGGCTACATATTGCACGGCAGCGACGTTACGGCCGTATGACATGCGCGTCGGCCCAATGACCGCCACCGTACCGCTGAACTGGTCAGCCACGCCATAACGGGACAAAATGATAGAGCAATCTTTTAGCTCTTCCCAACGGCCGTCGCCACCAATGACTACCTGCACCCCGCCCTGAGTCGTTTGCGTCTCGGCTAAAACGTTGGCTAACAGCGTTCGTTCTTCCAAAACGCGTACTGCCTGGCGCGTACCGGCGTCATCCACAATATTCATCAAGCCGTCCCGGTAAATGTCGGTAATTGTGCGGCTGTCAGAACGACGCAAAATATCCAGGGTCAGCTTGGCCACATCCGATTCCAAATCATCCAGATGGCCTAATCGGGCCACGGCTTCTTCATAATTGGCATCAGCCAACAAAGCGTTCATGCGATCCGCCACAGCGCTTAAGCGCGCCTGGGAGATCGGCTCAGCCAGAGTCAACATCTGCTGCTTCACCTCACCGCCGTAAAGCACCAGGATCATGAGCACAAGCCGTCCTTGGGTAGAAATAAGCTGCAAATGTTTAAATCGGTTAGAGCGGGGACGTGGGGCGGTGACAAAGCTGGCACCCAGGGAAGTGCGGGCCAAAATAGCAGCGGCCAGGCGCATCCATTGGTCCAAATCCAGCCGCGCCTGGTGGAACTGATGGCGAATCATCTGCTCTTCATGCAGCGGCAGACGAAATTCACCCAACAGCTTTTGCACAAAATAGCGATAACCCACTTCGGTAGGAATGCGGCCGGCAGAAGTGTGCAATTGGACCAGGTAGCCCATATCGTCAAGGGTCGCCAGCTCATTGCGCACGGTAGCCGAACTGACATCCAGATCGTACTGCTCCACCAGCGTTTTTGAGCCAACCGGCTGCCCGGTCTCAATGTAATTTCGGACAACCAGGCCCAATATTTTTTCTTGTCGCTCGGTTAAGTTTTCAAACATTTTGTGCTTGACGAACAGAGAATGAGACTAGTGTTGCCTGGTGCAAATCCTAGTCTCATTATTGGCTTCATTATATAATTAGCACTCTCTTATTAAGAGTGCTAAAGGGGTGCTTCAAATATCATAACATGCTGACAAACAAGCGTCAAATAAGAACAATGTTAGATCAGGCGAGGAATTGATTAATCTTGGGAGGAAAGAGAGGTGGCGTCAGACGGCCGTATCTCCTGCATCGACTCAGGCAGCGGCTCCTTACGGCTTTTGCGCTCAATGATTTGCCAGAAGGTGCGCAGAATAATCTTGATGTCTAGCAAAATGGACCAATTTTCCATGTACCATAAATCATATTTGGTCCGTTCGGCAATGGATGTGTCGCCACGCAGACCGTTTACCTGGGCCCAACCGGTCATGCCCCCTTTCTCCTGGTGCCGGTCCATGTAGCGCGGCACCGTCTGCCGGAATTGTTCCACGTAATGGGCTTGCTCCGGGCGCGGCCCTACCAGACTCATCTCACCCAGCAGCACGTTTATCAAATTGGGCAGTTCATCCGCCTCAATCTTGCGGATAAACGTGCCCAGCCGCGTTTGTCGTGGATCATTGTCTGTGGTCCAGCCGGGACCATACCTTTCGGCGTCGCGGCGCATGGAGCGAAACTTGATCATGCGAAACGGTTTGGCGTCCAGACCCATTCGTTCCTGCACAAAAAAGACCGGACCCGGTGACTCAAATTTGATGGCCACGGCAATCAACATCATGAGCGGAGACAGAACCACCAGGCCAATTGCGGCCCCTACCATGTCCATCAAGCGCTTGAAGATAAGCAAATAGCCGCGCAGTGCATAATCACGCACCGAAAGCAAAGGCAGGCCGCCAAGCTCATCAATGCTGGCCTGAGAGGTAACAAATTGGAAGACATCCGGGAAGATTTTGATGGAAACACGGCCGCGCTCACAATAAGAAATCACCCGCACGGTTTCGCGGTGCCCTTTTTCCGGCATGGCAATGATCACTTCATCCAGACCAAGCCTGTCAATAAGGGTGGGCAAATCTTCTGGCGTGCCCAGCACCGGCAGTCCGGCAATCTCGCTGACACCCTGTGCCCCGTTGACCACCCCCAGTAGTTCATAGCCCAGATAAGGCGACCGCAAAATACGCTGAACAACGACCTGGGCCATGTCGCCGGTACCGACCACAATGACGCGATCTTTGCCCCAGCCTCGATTGCGCAGTGCGGAACGCAGCATCTGGTGCGCCACTCGACCAATGACCAGCAGCACAATAGTAAGCACCCAGGCATAAATAATCATGGCCCTGGGATAATCCAGAATTACCCTGTCACTTTTGAACAGAAAAGTGGAGATAGCTACCGCAACCAATGTGCCGATAGAAACGGCCGCAAACACATAATAAAATTGGTCAACACGAGAAACGGCACGGGGGATGTAATATTGCCGATAGAAAAAGAGGGCCACCACAATGGAGATGACCTGTACAGTCAGCAGACCCGTGTAAGCCGTTAGCGGCACCGAATTGGCCAAAGGTTCCGGCCAATCGATTAAAACACGCAGTTGGTAAGCCAGCACAAAAGCAACCGCCACCAGAAAGGCATCTAAAATGACCAGGGAGATAGTATAAATGGTGCGAATCCGCTGGGTTGACATGCCCATATTGTATCAAACAGCCGGGTGCCAACCAACCGGGCCATTGACGCTTGCAAGCCGTTTAGTCTCTGTTAAACCTACGTCAACAGATTTTTAACAAATGCTCGTATAATAAAAAGACAGCAACTTGTAAAAGCGGGACACTCTCTGATACTTTGAAAGCGTGATGAACCCACTTTTACGCAGGTGATCTGCCCAATCATCTTGGATTTTCCTCCAAACTAAATTGCCGATTACCAACTATCTTTTACGGAGCATTTCATGATTTCTCGTTTTATTTCCGGTTTCACCGTGGCCATCTTGATGGTTTTTGCCTTTTTGGGTGGCTATGTTTTGGCCCAATCTCCCGCTGCCCCATTGCAAGTTTTTGCGGGAACGGCCGTTTCCAACACCACCAATGAACAATTCACTCCCTTCTGGGAAGTATGGGATTTAGTCCACGAACGTTATCTGCGCCAGCCGGTTGACGATGTAGCCCTCATCGAAGGGGCCATCGACGGTATGTTGGCCACGCTGGATGATCCGCACACCCGTTACCTGTCGCCCCAGGATCAGTCGGCGGCGCAAGAATCGATGGCCGGTGAATTCCAGGGCATCGGCGCGGAAGTAGAAGACGTAGACGGCAACATTACTGTCGTCTCACCGATTGACGGCTCACCGGCGGCGGCCGCCGGCATCCAGCCCGGTGATATTTTACGCCAGGCCGATGGCGTCGAGCTGACCGGCATGGACGTTTCGGAAGCAGCCGCGCTGGTGCGCGGCCCGGCCGGCACCACCGTTAGCCTGGTGGTTGAACGGGATGGCGAGCTGCTCAATATCGACATCGTGCGGGATGTGATCAAGCTGGCCACCGTGCGTGGTGAAATTTTGGAAGAAGGCATTGCTTACGTGCGCCTGAGCCGATTTGGCAACACCACCGATGAAGAGCTGGCCGATTTATTGCCCGAGCTCATGGCCGAAGATCCATCGGGCATGATTTTGGATTTGCGGCGCAACCCTGGTGGCGCATTAGACACCACCGTGGAAATTGCCGATCAGTTCCTGGATGAGGGGCTGGTTTTGGTGGAGCGATTTGGCGATGGTGAGGAACGGCCGTTTGAAGCCAGCGACGAAGGATTAGCCCAGGATATTCCTCTGGTGGTGCTCGTAGACGAAGGCAGCGCCAGCGCCTCTGAAGTGTTGGCCGGTGCCATTCAAGACCGAGACCGGGGCACAATTATTGGCCAGGTCACGTTTGGCAAGGGCACCGTGCAAACCTGGCATACACTGTCCAACAATGGCGGCGTGCGCGTGACCATTGCCGAATGGCTCACGCCGGGCAATGGCTCCATCAACGAAGTTGGCCTGACGCCCGATTACTTTATCCCCCTGCCCGAAACGACCGAAGACGGCGAGTTTGAAGACACGCAGTTGCAAGCGGCCATCGACTACTTGCAGGGTGAAACCATCATTAGCGTTCCACCAGAACCTGAGCTGGAAAACGAATAAATTCCCTCTTTTAACCTCCCGCAGGTTTTGCCCTGGACGAAGCGCACGGACGGAACCTGCGGGAGGTTTTTCCGCGCAAGGAGCAACAATTGGCCACAATTCTCATCACCGGCGCTACCGATGGTATTGGTCTGGCGCTGGCACGTCAGTATCATGCTTCCGGTCATCGACTCATTTTGGTGGGCCGACGGCCGTTTGCCACCCTCGACAATCCACTTTTCACTCCACAAAATTACTGCCAGACCGACCTTACCCAACCGGATGCCGCTGACACCATCGCCAACTGGCTGTCCGCGCATAGCATAGACACCCTCGATCTGCTCATCCACAATGCGGGAACTGGTTACTTTGGCTCCCTGGCGGAGCAGACCATAGATCAAATTGACAACCTGCTTACCGTCAATCTGCACAGCCCAATTACCCTCACCCATCACCTGTTTCCGTTGCTGCAAAAGTCACGTGGACAGGTGGTGTTTATCAGTTCGGTGGCCACGGCCGTTCCCACGCCGGAATATGCCGTTTATGGCGCCAGCAAAGCGGCGCTGGAAGGGTTTGCCCGCAGCCTGCGCGTAGAGTGGCAGGGCAAGATCGCAGTGCAAACCATCTGCCCCGGCGCAACGCGCACCGGCATGCATCAAAAAATCGGCCTGACGCGGCAGCAAATAGATTGGGAAAAGTTCCCCGCGGCAGAAACCGTTGCCGGCCAGATCGTTCGCACCATCGAAACAATACGGCCGTCCGTCACCATCGGTTTCGGGAATAAATTGCTGCGGGCTGCGGGGTGGAACGGTCGTTTCCTGCTCGATCCCCTGCTGCAAAAACGAAGTCCCCAACTCAGCAGCCATCCCAACCGCCAGAGCAGAACACCCACCTGCCTCATCACCGGAGCCGCCGACGGCATCGGCCGGGCGCTGGCGCTGCGCTATGCCCAGGCCGGCTACCGCGTCGTCGGCATCGACATCGACGCCGAAAAAGCGACAGAAACCCAGGCCGAAATCGCGGCATGGGGCGGTGAGGCACAGTTCATTTTAGGGGATCTCAGCAAACGCGACGCGCTGGATGCCATCCTGGACGATCTGGCCGACTGCGCACCGTTCAACTGCGTCATTCACAATGCAGGCATCAGCGCTGTGGGGCGGTTTGAGACAATTCCTTTGGAAGAGCAGTTGGCCGTGCTGAAGCTGAATTTGCACGCACCGCTCTGGCTCACAGCTGAACTGTTTCAGCACAACTGGCTTGCATCAGAAGCAAATTTTGTCTTTCTGTCGTCGCTTTCTTACTTTGCCAGCTATCCGGGAGCGGCGGTGTATGCCGCCAGCAAGGATGGGCTGGCAAATTATGCACGCAGCTTGCGCGCAGCATGTCGCCAGGGTCGCTGTCTCACTGTGTTCCCTGGTCCGGTGCGCACCGCCCACGCCCGCCGCTACAGCCCGGACAACAGCCACGAGAACGGCCGTATGCCCCCCGAAACGCTCGCCAACGCCATCTTCCGCGCCGAACAGGCAGGCAAGTCGCGCCTGATTCCGGGCAGGCAAAACAAAGTCATGGGGCTGGCGGGACATCTCTTCCCCGGCCTACTGGAACAGGGTATGAAGAAGGTCATTCTGGAGAAGCTGTAATGAACGCCTCAGCCTGGTTCAGGAGATAGGGTAGACATCGACTGGCGCACGGCCGTCTCTGCCAGCAGCGCCAGCCAGACAAACAGCGCCAGTGTAAACGGCAGGGTAGCGAACACGCTCACAACCAACAAAACCAGGCACGCCAATATGAGCAGCGGCGCCTGCCACACGTTCAGCAGCAGAAAACGGCCGCAGTTGGCATAGGTGGTTCGCATCGACTTGTCTGACTGGGCCAGCCAAAACGGCCAGTAAAAAAGATTCAGGCTCCCCCACAGCACCAGGGCAACGATCCACACCACCTGCAGTGCAGGCCATATCCCCCCAACGCCGCCCTGGTACGTCAGCAAATTAAAGAGCGCCACGCCGCCAACAAGTAAATTCAGACCAGCCCAGCGCCAGGCCGGCCAAAACAGGCGGCGCAGCGCCTGCCACACCTCCCGATGGTCCCAATAGTCGCCATCCACCGTGCGGCGGACCATGGCATAGAGAACGGCCGTTGCCGGCGGCCCCGTCACGATCAAGAACTGCGCCAAAAACCAGCCAATGTGCAGCACCGATAGAATAAACCATTCATCCCACCACACTTTAAACGCTCGTTTCAAAACAGAAAATGGCTGGATCATGAGCTTTCTTTAACCCTTCAGGCCGCTGTAGCTAATGCCCTCAATGAAGTATCGTTGGAAGAAAACAAACAGCAGCGCCATCGGTAGGGTCGTGACCAGCGATCCGGCAAGAATCGCGTTCCACTGCAAATTTTCACCCATGCCGCCGCGCAAAACGGCCAAACCCAGCGGCAGCGTGTACAGGTCCTGATTCACGCTGATCACAATCAAGGGGAACATAAAATCGTTCCAGGCCCCCTGGAAGCTAAAGATAACCAGGGCCACCAGCGCCGGGCGGGCCATCGGCAGCACCACGCGGAAAAACATTTGCAGGCGGCTGGCACCGTCAATGCGGGCTGCTTCTTCGATCTCACCCGGAATCGATTCGAAGAACTGTTTCATCAAAAACACACCAAAGGCGGTGGCCAGTTTGGGAATAATCAAACCGGCATATGAATCGATAAAGCCAAACTGCTTGAGCACAATAAACATGGGAATAAGCAGCACAATACCGGGAATCATCATCGTGCCCAAAATGGACAGGAAGAGGGCGTTCCGCCCCGGAAACTTGATGCGCGCCAGGGCGTAGCCGGCCATGCTGGCAAAAATGACGTTGCCCAGCGTAATGGCCACGGAAACAAAGGCGCTGTTAAACATCCAGCGCCCCACGTTTAGCCCCTGCATCCGCAGATACCCATCCCAGGTAAATGTTTGGGGAATGAGGCTCACCGGGTCCTGGGCAATCTCCGGCAGCGGTTTAAAGCTGGTGCCGATTGCCAGCAAAAATGGATAGAAAAACGAAAGGGCCAGCAAGAACAGCACGCCATAGGAAAGCACCAGGCGCACCGTCTGCCACACGCTTACGTTCTCTTTTACCGTGGCTGTGGTTGTTTTGGAAACGGCCGTTGTCATACAATCCCTCCTCGTATAATATGAATATCAAAGGGGCCAGCCCTTTGACCTAATGTAAATCT
>CALBTC010000207.1 GCA_937967805.1 uncultured Anaerolineaceae bacterium | reverse complement strand
CGCAGTTGGTCACCGGCGTCTGGGTGGGCAACAGCGACAACAGCCCGATGCAAGATGTGCCCGGTTCCAAGGGTGCGGCCCCTATCTGGCACGCCTTGATGAGCTGGGCGCTGCAGGAGGAGCCGCTGGAAAATTGGCCCCGGCCCACGGGCATCGTTGAGCTGCCGGTATGCGATTTGTCTGGCCTGCTGCCTACCTCGTTCTGCCCCACCGTCTCCGAGATTTTCATCGACGGCACGCAGCCGACCATTTTTGACAACATGGTCCAGGAATTTGCCATCAACCGGGAGACGGGCCGCCTGGCCACCATTTACACGCCGCCGGAGCTAGTAGACCGCGAAGTTTTTGTCATCTACCCCGAAGCGGCCGCCGACTGGGTGCGCGAAAATGAAATCCCCCAGCCGCCGGACGAGTACGACACCATCACCGCGCCGGACAGCCCTACCGAGAACATCCGCATCAGCTCGCCCGCGCCGTTTGAGTACGTGCGGGGGCAGGTGGTGATTACCGGCACGGCGCGCAGCGACAATTTTGCCTTCTACCGGCTGGCCTACTTTGAAGGCCTCACCCCCGATAACCTGCAAACGCTGGCGGACAACGTGACGGAGCCGCGCGAAAACGCCGAGCTGGCGGTGTGGGATGTGTCGGAGTTGGAAGGACTTTACACGCTGCTGCTGACGGTGGTGCGCCAGGACGGCGGCTTTGCCGAATACAGCGTGCAAGTGACGGTGGACAACACGCCGCCTACGGCCGAAATCCTCTTCCCGCTGCCCGATCAGCAAATCTTCACCGACGAGGAGTGGGTGATCATACAGGCGCAGGTGGCGGATGATGTGTCATTAGACCGGGTGGAGTTTTACGTGGACGGGGCGGAGGTGCCGTTTGCTATCAGCACGGTGCCGCCGTTTACGGAAAAGTGGGACATTCCGGGGCCTGGCTGCCACAGCTTCCGGGTGGTGGCTGTTGATGCGGCGGGGAATGTTGGGGGTGGGGATACGGCCGTATCTGTCTGCCTCATCAACCGCGAGTAATACGTAAGGCTTTTCCATCTTAAATTGAAGAAGCTTTAGAAACGACGAAATGTGTGTTTAAATATCCACTTTAACCAATCATAGTATTCACTACCATCTCTAATACTTATCCTTGTTATCCCAGCCAACTGGCCAGTGGGAAACGGCCGTTCAGGACATACTTTTGCGCTTGGGAACCGCCATTACCCCCTGCCTCTCAACGCCTCCTCGTCAATCGCCTCAGCCAACTTGCCAATCGGGAAATCTTCCCGACCCAAATAGGAACGTGCCCCCATGACACCCGATGCTGCCTGCGCTAACCTGTAATTGTCAACAACCCCATTTGCGAAGACCAGCATTCCAAGACATTCACACATCAAAGATGGCAACCGACATTTGAGCAGCCAGGGCAGGTTTGATTGCGTTATTGGTTTTACCTTTGTCCCGGACAGCCCTTCTTGCGGGGATAAATTTCACTTAGCGTTGGATTAGATCCAAAAAGGAGAAAAGTCAGATGACCACGCTTTCAATCAGGTGCAAGATGAATGATTATGGTGCGTTTAAGCAAGCGTACGACGGCTGGCGGCAAGAAAACGCGGCCAATATGGGCATTGTGGCCAGCAGCGTGTTCCGCAACGTCGATGACCCGGATTTCGTCACGGTCCATCACCAATTTGCCGATGAGACTGCGGCCAAGGCGCTGGCAAACCAAATCAGCAACGACGAGTACAAGGAGTATGAGCGGCAGCAAGGTTATATTCAGGTGGACACAATGGAAGTGACGCTGCTAAAGAAAGTTGAATAGGGCCGTTGTTGGATAACGCAAAAAAAGGAGTGACAAAAATGTTTTACTTAGTTGGCAACCTAACTGTAGCCGATGCTGATGAATTCATTGAGGGTGCGAAGTCGTGGGCGCAAGATCATGGTGACGAATGGGGTATGGTTGAGAGTACCCACTACCGTGGTGTCGATAAAAATATCGTCATCATTATCAATGCGTACAAGACGCTGGAAGAAGCCCAGAAGCACAAAGCGGATATCGAAGCACCTCATATGCAGGCAGGTCATGCGCAAATGGGCATCAAATCATTTGATACCTGGATTACCGAAAGACGCGTGGCGCTGCAAGGAGAATTAAAATGAGTAGAATGATTGTGACCCATGCCGTCAAGGACGTTGATCAATGGTTGGCTTACCGCGACCAGACCGTCGAGGCTTTTGCACCTTACGCCACAAATATCTTCTTCTGCACCATTCCTGAAGGGGGCAACAATGTGGCTATCTCCCTCAATGTACATGACATGGATGGGATGATGGCGATGACGGAAACCCCCGAGCACAAAGCGTTGGTGGAGAAAGCGGGTGTGATTCATCCGCCACATGCCGTGTATATGGAAGCGGTGGACTAGAAAAGGCGTTAATCGCCGACAGATATAAGAGGAGATTGACAAATGATTACCTTGTTCGGTTCACACGATGTGTCAGATTACGAAAAGTGGAAAAGTTTTTTTGACATGTTTGTAGGTCAGGCAGAGGTGGACCATGCTATCCAGGAGACAAAGGTGTATCGCACGGTTGATGGCGGCCGTGTCGTTGTCACGCACACGTTTAACAGCAAGGAAGATGTGGATAAACATCTGGCGATGATGGCCGATCCCGAAGGGCAGGAAATGGCCAAACAAAACGGCGTCGTTTTTCCGGTCACCATGTGGGCTGCCGAAGAAGTAGACAGTTAGCACAACGTCAGATCAATTGAGTCAGCTGCCTGTGGGAGCAGGGTCGTCGCGCGCTACGGCCCTGCTAGATCGAAATCGCCACAAACCCAATGCGTTCAGGCAAGATAAATCGGTTATACTAAAACCATGGCCACAATAAACCGTGCCCACCCCTCAACGCAGCGTTCATCTCAATCATCGCCCTGGCTAGCCGTTCTGCTGTTCGCGCTGGCCACGGCGGGCTTGTTACTGTTGGGCCGGCTTGTGCAGCTAGGTTGTGATCCTTATACAATCAATGATGCCTCTACCCGGTTGATTAGCGGTATTATTTCCAGCGTGGCCTTTGCCGTTTTGGGAACCTTGATTTTCCTGTATCGACCAGAAAATCGAATCGGCTGGCTCTCTCTGGGAATCGCTTTTGCCCTGTCTATTTCGAGCCCGCTGGATCTATACGTCATGTGTGGCCTGGAAGGAACAATCGCCGCGCCGGGGAGGGGAATTGTCGCGTGGATATTGTACAGCCACGGGATGCTGACCGTGATTCCGCTCGTGGTGCTGCTGCCGATGCTGTTCCCCACTGGCCGATTTTTATCCCCCCGCTGGCGCTGGGTCACGCTGGCCTGTCTGATTGGCCTGCTCATCACAGGCACATTGATGGGACTGGGTCCCGATTTCAACGACGCCATATTCTTCGCCTTCCCCATGGCAAACCCGTTCAGCTTCCCTGGTTTGCCAACCTGGTGGCCGACCTTTTTTCATGATGCGAGACAGTCGTTCTTTATTGCCCTGCGTTTGCTGGCTATCGCTTCCATTGTGGTGCGGTTCAGGCGCTCAGTCGGCGATGAACGCCAGCAAATAAAGTGGCTGGCCTACTTTTTGGGAATGACCTTTGGCATCGCTGTTTTCTTCTTCAACATTCCAGCTACCTTTTTCGGCATTGATAATTATGACACGATCTGGTTTGACCTGATTATCTTTCTGCCTTTTGTTGGCATCCCTTTCATCATCGGCATCGCCATTTTCAAATATCGGCTGTATGACATCGACATCATCATCAACCGCACGCTGGTTTACGGTGGGCTGACGGTGGGGGTCGTTTCACTGTACAGCCTGATTGTGGTGGGTTCGAGCCGGTTGTTTCAAAATTTGGGCAGTTTGCCCAGCTCGCTTGTCGCTACCGGGCTCATCGCCGTTCTCTTTCAACCGGCGCGTGAACGGCTGCAAACGGGGGTCAACCGGCTCATGTTTGGCAAGCGGGACAATCCGTATGCGGTGCTTTCTTATCTGAGCCAGCAGCTGCAAACAACGGCCGTTCCCACCGAAACCCTCACCACCATTGTGCAAACAGTTGCCGATACCCTCAAGCTGCCCTATGCGGCTATTGAACTGATTGACCAGGAAGCACAGGTTGGGCAGGCATTTGTCGGTATGCCCATTGGAGAGACCGCAGAGCTGCCGCTGCGCTACCAAAACGAGACGGTTGGTCGCCTGCTCGTCTCGCCCCGCGCCGCCAACGAGAGCTTCACGCCGCAAGAGGAACAGCTCCTGGCCGACATCGCGGCGCAAACTGCGCCCGTCGCCTCAGCCACCCGTTTGACGCTGGCCCTGCAGCGCTCCCGCGAGAAGCTGGTGCTGACCCGTGAAGAAGAGCGGCGCCGCATCCGCCGCGACCTGCACGATGGCTTTGGCCCCACCATGGCCATCCACACGCTGAAGCTGGACACTGTTTTGGAACTGCTACTGGAAGATGATCCGCAAACGGCCGTTAAATACGTGGAACAGCTCAAGGGGCAAACCCAACAAATGGTCACCGACATTCGGCGGCTGGTCTACGAACTGTACCCCTCGGTGCTGGATGAACTGGGTTTGCTGGAGGCGCTGCGCATTCACGCGACCCAGATGCAGGGGGTGAAAGGGAAGCTGACGGTTTCGATTGAGGCGTCGCCAAACCCATTGCCCCCGCTGCCGGCCGCGATTGAGGTGGCGGCGTATCGCATTGTGCTGGAAGGGGTAACCAATGTGGTGCGTCACGCGCAGGCGACGCGGTGTGATATTTGGCTGGAGGTGGCCAACGGCCGTTTACAGCTCACTATCACCGATAATGGCGTGGGCCTGCCGGCAACCTTTCAGCGCGGCGTGGGCCTGACGTCGATGCGAGAACGGGCGGCGGAGTTGGGCGGCCGTTGTGACATTGAATCCCATGAAACGGGAGGGACGCGAATAACGGCCGTTCTCCCCATTGCCACAAAGGAGCAGCGATGACCCTCATTCGCGTTCTCGTCGCAGACGACCATACCCTGTTTCGAGAAGGGATGTGCGCCATTTTTGAAAACGTGCCCGATATTGAGGTCGTCGGCCAGGCCAGCAATGGGCATGAGGCCGTCGATCAGGTCAAATCCCTGCTGCCGGACATCGTTCTCATGGACATTAGCATGCCCGATCTGAATGGCCTTGAAGCGACCGAACAAATTCTCGCCCTCAAACCCGAAACGGGCATCATCATGCTCACCATGGTCGAAAACAACGACTCGCTCTTTGCTGCCATGCGAGCCGGGGCGCGCGGCTATATTTTGAAAGGGGCAGAAAAGGCGGAAGTGCTGAAAACGATTCGCTCAGTCGCCGACGGGGAGGCGCTATTTGGCCCGGCCATGGCCGCCCGCCTAACGTCTTTCTTCCAAAGTATCAAGCAGGAGGCGCAGCCAGCCGGGGACGTGCACCCCTTTCCCGATTTAACCAGCCGCGAACGAGAGATTTTGGAATTGGTAACGGCAGGAAAAACCAATCATGACATTGCTAGCCAGCTTCACGTCAGTGTAAAAACCGTCAGCAACCATATTTCAAATATTTTCAACAAGCTGCAAGTGGCGGACCGCGTGCAGGCCATTATTAAAGCACGGGATGCCGGGATTGGGGGTAATGGAAAATAGCTCTGCTCCTATCTAAGCTGAATTAGCATGGACCTCATCCAGCAAAACTGTATCGGAAACGACCGTGCTTACCTCATGAAGCCAACTGAAGCCCATCATCAGACAGGTCCACAAGGTCAAACGGAACCAAGTATAGGTTAACGCCAAAACATGATGCGTCATCTTATTTCCTCGCTAGGATTAGAAAGCGCTGGTTACGCTTCTTTGTAAGCCCAACGGCCGTTGGCCACGGCAACCAACCGATCCGCCGTCCGTTTATAAATGCGAAATGGTAAATTGGGCGTGCGCTGGAAACGCAGATCGACGACTGGATAAAGAAAGTATTGCTTTTTGGTCCCGCTGATTTCTTCCCAGGGGACAAAGAAAGGGGCATGTCCCGGCCGGAAAAGGAACAATACTGAAAAGTAAAGCCCCCGCTCATCCGCGCAGATTTTAAGGACGCCATTGTAATTGGAGGCGAGGCGCAAGATAGCACTTTGCAGCGAGAAACAGTCGGCGGCAAGCGGTTCGCGGTAGGGATACGCTTCCGCCATGCTGCCCCAGCCGCCCAGGCGGGAAATGAGGTAGACAATGGTGCTCCAAAACAGGGGGAAGACAATAAAAAAGGCAAGAATGATCAGGATGATGGTGATGGTTTCGTTATTCATGGCTAAAACGATAGCGTGATTACGGCCGTTTGTAAACTATTCTTGGTTGGCAGGTGTGAGTATACGTGCCAGAACAGGCGGTGGTGGTGGGGAACGGCCGTACCTCCCCATCAGCTCAATCAGCTGCCGACAAACGAACCTGCCGCTTTGCCTGCCAGCGGTCAATACGCCACATAAGGGTCCCCAAAACCACAAAGACAGCGATGAGCGCCCCGGACCAGACGGCGACGCCCGTATAGCCCAACAGGTTAGCGTCTATAAAAAAGTAGGGATAGTAACCCACAATTGGCCCACGAATGAGCCAGTAGAGCAGGTAAGCAATGGGGTAAACCAGCCAGATGAAGGGGTGCTTCCAGGTTAAACTTCCCTTCGGCACACCGCGGAGAAAGAACACAACACCTAAAATAGGCGACAGCGTATGCGCCGTAACCTCCGGTATCCAAAATAGCCAGGACGCCACATTGCGCGGCCCGCCCAGAATGAACCAGAATCCCAGCCCGACAAAGGCGATGTACAGGCAGCAGGCGGCCTGCACCGCAGGGGAGCTGAACCAGCGGGCCAGCCGACCGCGACCTGCCAGCAGCGCGCCTGCCATCACAATAATGATCAGGTTGCTCAAGTTAGTGAAGAAACTAAACATCACCACCGTCTCCGCGAACCATTCGTTCACCGGCGCGCTCGTGAGCCGCCGGAAATACCAAATAGATATACCGAGCAATGATGAGAACAGCATGGTCCACAACAACAACCGCCTTTCATTTCCATTTTTTGTGTTCATCTTTCTTGTCTCGCTTCCTTCTTTGTGATTTACCGATTTAACAACGCAGTTCGCCACAAAATCATACCGCTGGCATGTGGTTTTACCCAATTCAAAATTGTCACGCTTGTGTAACGATTCCTCGTTACTGTTGAGTCAAATTATTTGCTTGACCGGCTTGTCTAAAAGGAGTGATGAAATGGACACCTTGATGAGTTTTGAAATGTTGGGCTATATGGCCTCTATTTTTGTGGCAGTTTCGCTGATGATGCGTTCATTGGTCAAGCTGCGGGTGATCAATTTAATTGGCGCGGTGCTGTTTACAGCATATGGTCTGGTAATTGCGGCCTATCCTGTGGCTGTGGTAAATGGATTCATTGTGTTGGTGAACATCTACTATTTGCAACATTCCTGGCGGGAAACGGCCGTAACCACCCCACAAGCCCAAACTGGCTAAAACAAATGCGGCCGTTCCGGGGTAACTATGTACCAGATGTAGTAAGTGTAAACGCCCATCACCACGGCGGCGGTCCACACGATAAATGTAGCCCACATCCAGTAGCGCAAACGGCCGATTTTACGCGGCAATATTTTATGTCCGGCCAGCAAGCAGTAAGTCGCCAACCCCTGGGCCACAATCCCCAGCACGGCATGAATAACCACGACGAGGTAGAACGGTTCAAACGGCCGTTCCACAAACTCGCTCGGCACATTTTCATAGCGCAAAGAGAGCACCATAATCACAAATATAAAAACGAAGTTTACCAACACCACCGGCGTCTGAATCCGGTCGTGCCAATGGTACAAACCGCGCCGTTGGGCCACCACCGCGATGCAAATAAACACGTAAAGAACAATCTCGCCTACCAGGGCAACATCGGCCCCTAAGTAGCTGGCCGGAGCCAAAAATCCGTCTGAGCTGAGCATGGACACCTCTTTTGTTGTTGGAATCAGGTTGGTTGAAAAACAATGCTCCGCATTATAAGGAGTGCGACTCTTTTATGGCAAGCAGATGCAGGATTTTCATCGCGAATTGGACGAATAGACGAATGAAACGAATTATCTTTTAGCGAATGATTCGTTCTATTCGTTGATTCGTGGTATTCGTGATTTAAATTAAGGTGTGGGGGTTACGGCCGTATCCCCCTCATCCTCTGTGCCATCTTCAACAGCCCCCTCTTCGGACTCAGCGTCTTGGGCTTCTTCTTCAGCGGCGGCCAGAGCGGCTCGCGCTTCTGCTTCGCGGATGGCGCGATCATCCACATTTTCCGTGTACGGCTCTTCAAAGTTAAAATAGTTGTAGGTGAGCTGGGCAAACTGGCGCAAAATAGGGAAGCTAAAATCATGCAGTAAAAAATCGCCTTGCGGATAATGCAGATACTCCACAAGCACAAAATCGCCACCCGGTGAAAATACAATGCCGGCATCACCGTGGGTCACCTCGTCCCAACCATGCTTATGCGAAACGGGCACATTTTCCGGCACGCCAAAGCGAATCAGGTTGCCTTCTTCATTCAGGATCATCAAGTCAATAATTGCCTGGCATTCCTGTGGTGTAATTTCACCAGGATAAACAGCCAGCAGCCCGCCACCGCCGTCGGCGCAATGGTAAATCATCGACAGCAAGGTGCCGATATCCTCTGCTGTGGTTTGCCGGGCTGTGTCCGGTTCAAAAATCAAATTTGCGGCGGAGTTAGCTGGCGTGGTGTAGGTGCTTGGCCGCGTGGCAACCTCGTTGGCATCATAGGGAATGGCCAAAAATGTGTTGACCAAACCCAGGCGATGCATCGATTCTGTCAGCAGTTCCGCCCCCAAATAGGTGTTGGCTTCACCGGCAATCTCATGGAGCAGCAAGTTGGCGGCAAAGTTGCTGGATTGAACGGCCGTTTCATAAAACAGCCCCTCTACATACTCATTCGGCGGCCCATCCAACACCCGGTATGCCTCCACAAAAATGGCAATCTTAAGTATGCTCAGGCCAGAAATCGGCTCAGTGGCATTGATGGCCAACTCTTCACCCGTTTCCAAATCCATGATGAAGACGCTGCTCAGCAAGCCCGCGCCGTCATTCTCCATCACGCGCTCCATCTGGGCCTTGAGTACATCCATATTCAACTCAACTGCATCCTGCATCGCAATAACCAGGTCAACCTGGCGCTCGGCGGGCGTTACCTGGTAAAGGGCCATTTCGGCCGCAGGCAAACTGGCTTCCACGTCGGTCACATAGCCCGGTTCCCCCGGTTGGTATGAGGTGCCCGCCCCCAACAGCAGTTGCGGAGCGGTTGCCGGCTTGTCTAAAAAGCTGGCAATATTTTCTAACTGGGCTCGCAAGGCCGCCTGATCATGCCCCGCAATAAGTCGAATGTTAGTCGGCTCAAGCGACCGCTTCAGCAAATATTCAACAAAGCCTTCCCAAAACGGCTGCTCCCCTTTGGCCGCTTCAGCCTGGTCCAGCATTGCCTCAATGTCCAGGTTAAAGCCCACATCGCCCGGATTTATTTCCACCTGCTCCTCCAGATGATGCAGCACGATGGGTTCTCCATAAGCCTCACGCAAGGCAGCAGCGGCTTCTTCGCGAGTCATGCGCCCCACGTCAACGCCGGCAACCGTAGTGGCCGTCGGCAGCTTCTCGCGCACCAGGCTGTATAAAAACGCCTGGTAGCCCAAAAAGAGCAGCCCAACCGCCAACAAGACGATTGTGAGGAATCTCTGGATCGCTTTTAACATGGGTTAATTCGTCCGCGCATCGGTCAAATAAGGATTATCAAAGTTAAAATAATTGTAGGTGGCCCTTGATAGATTGGCCAACAGCGGCGAGCTGATTTCCCACTCCAGCCAGTCCGGTTTATACAAAAATTGGACGATCACGTAATCGCCGCCGGGGGAGAAGACGATGCCGGCGTCGCCGTGCGTGTCGCTAATCCAGCCGTGCCGGTGGGCTACGGCCGTTTCCGGCGGTGTGCCCTCTTCAATCAGGCTGCCAATCTCATTTTGCAGCATAAAGGCCAGAATGGTCTGGCACTCCGTCTGATTAATATCCCCTTCAAATACAGCCAGCAGCGCGCCACCGTAACCCTCGGCACAGTAATAAAGCATAGAAAGCAGCGTGCCCATGTCCTCGGCAGTGGTTTGCAGATAGGGGTTGGGTAAGGTACGCAGTTCTTCTACTGAGTTGGCGGGGGTAGACGGCCGTGTCGTGCCCGCCGGCGGATCTGTGTCATATGGCAGCACAATAAACGTGTTGACCAGTCCCAAACGCTGCATCGTTTCTGTTACCAGTTCCGCACCCAGCTTGGGATCGTCTTGCCCGGCAATAAAGCGCAGCAGTTGGTTGGCTCCCTCGTTGCTCAAATCAGCCGACAGCGTGCTGGAAATCCAGCCGGATTGAGTTAACGTCGGCTCCTGATCCAGCAGGCGGTATGTCTCCAAAACGATGGGCAGCTTTAGCAAATCCATCCCCGACATAGGCAAATCAGCATTGATAGCAATCTCGTCCACCCCGGAATTTAAATCCATCACAAACATGCTGGCCGCCCCGCCGGTGATTTGCTCGTAATCTTGCAGATTGTTCACCAGCAGGCGCGTGAGCAAGTTGATTTGCGGCCGGTCCGGGCTGCTGGCCTCCACCACCAAGCGCGCTTCCCGGTTGGTGGCCCGGTAAAGCGCCCCTTCAACATCGGCAAAGCTGGCATCTACATTGGTTGTGGTGCCAGACTCACCATACTGAAAGCTAAACGTGTCGGGCACGGGCTGGGCCGGTTGCGTTGGCTCATCCATCAGGGCGGCAATATCGCCCAAAACGCGCCGCAGTGCCTCCCGGTTATGGGTAGCCGAAAGCTCAACGGGTGACACTTCAACCGGGCGGCCCCATAAAAATCCCCAAAAACCGGCCCAAAAATCCTGTGAGGTTCGCTCAATATCGGCCCGGCTGAGCATCGTTTCCAAATCAAGCTCAAACTCAGCATCAGACGGGCTGATCTCAAACCGGTCTTCACGATGATAAAGGATGACAGGCGCTTCAATATACCGATTGGTCAATACGTTGGTAGCCTGCTCTGGAGACAAGCCACCGACGTCAACACCGGCAATCGTGAGTCCGGTCGGATAATTGCCCCGCAGGCTGGCATATTGAAACAGCTTTACTAAGAGAAAGATGGAGGCAGCCACAAGAATGGTAACCGTTAACCATTGTCCTGCGCCTGGCGTTGAACGACGATTCATAGTGCGAAGTGTTCTCCTAGAAAATAGGGCACAGATTTACACAGATAAAAATCTACACACGCAATTTGCGCCAATCTGCAAAATCTGTTGATTATCATTTATCGGAGTTGGCATAATCAGGTTATCTCCTTAAATTTGCTGCCGCATGAATAGCTTGCTGCGTGTGCGGACTTATCGGTGCTGGCAAACCATTCAGCGGAAACCAGCGTGCTTCAATAATTTCATGGCTCAACTGGACTTTCTCTACATGAAGCTGACCCAGATAAGCAATGCCGATATGCGGCGGCTGCAAACTGTGTGACACAGAGACGGCCGGGCCCAATACGGCCGTTAACCCTGTCTCTTCTCTCAGTTCACGCAGCACCCCGGCTGCCGGGGCTTCATTTTTCTTTAGCCAGCCGCCGGGCAAACCCCAGTCAAAGTAAGGAGGGAACACATGCCGCAACATAAAAGCCTCGTTTGCCTCATTCAGGGCCACCAACGCCACGCCCACGCGCTGCCGGGGCACCGTAAGCCGCACGGCCAGACCCATCAGCCAGCGAAACAATGGATTGCGGACCAGGTGTGCTGCCCTCATTTTCCACAATTGCTTTTGGGTGGGTGACAACGGCCGTTTTCCCAATGATGATTCTCTCAAAAGCATTCTCAATGTTTGGCAATATGCCCATATTTGGCCAAAACGAACCTCTTTCCCTGTGCCATTTCAGTAAACAATCTTCGGTAAAACGAAGCAGTTTATCGACGGCACAGTATAGCAAAAACCAATCTTACCGTCAGATAAGGCCAGGGCCAAACAAGAAACGTTAGTCTGGCATTTACCTGTCATTTAGCCATTGCTCATCTGCTTCAACAGAGAATTTAGCCCGAAACTTTCATTCTTTAGTGACGTATAGGCGCATAGTTCGAAGAATAACGGTGCTGATAATAAATTGATAAAAACAAAACAGCACCTTGTATGGAGGCAAAAATGTCTGAAAGCAGATTAACTCGCAGCGAAACAGACAAGATGATAGCCGGTGTGTGCGGCGGATTAGCCGAATACCTCAATTTAGATCCGGTTTGGGTGCGGCTCCTGTTTGTTCTGCTGCTTTTTGCCAGCGGCATCGGGGCCCCCATCTACCTGATCTTGTGGGTAATTATGCCGCGAGAAGCAGTGGCCGGGGAGCCAGGCAGCGCCGTCTTGCAAGATAATTTTGATGATTTAAGCCAGACGGTATCGGATAAAGTTGGCCGTTTAAATCGCCCCAGCACGGTCGGCACCTTGCTCATTTTGTTTGGCATCTACTTCCTGCTCTCGCAAACCGGTTGGTTCCACTGGCTAAACGGAGCCATCTTCTGGCCTATTGTGATCATAGGCATTGGCGCTTATATGCTGATGCGCCGCGAAGAATAAGTATAAAACGGACACAAGTTTTATAGGGGTTTTTGAGGAACGGCCGTCCACACAAGACGGCCGTTTTTCGCTTTCTATGAGGAGCGTCGAAAAGAAGCGCCCAGGGCACGCAAGCCAGGGCGCGTTTTTGTTAATTCTTCGGCCGTACCATCCATCTGAGTTGGCTTCGGCTCTACTAAAATCGGCAAGATGATGGTGAACGTCGTCCCTTCACCCACTTTACTCGTCACGTCAATGTTGCCCCCATGAGCCTGGGCAATCCACTTGGCAATGGCTAACCCCAGCCCGGCACCGCCCTGCCCCGATTGCGCGCGCGCCCGCGCCTTATCTACGCGATAAAATCGATCAAAAATGTAGGGCAAATCCTCAGCCGGAATGCCCATGCCCGTATCGGCGATCTTCAAATAAGCCCAGCCATTTTTCTTAGACAGGCTCACGTCTACCGTACCACCATCCGGTGTGTACTTGACGGCGTTGCTGATCAGGTTTAGCAGCAGCTGCTTCAAGCGATCCACATCCCCCATCATGCATACCTGGTCCACCTCGGTCACCTTTACCTCAACCGATGTTTCCAGCAGACGTACCTGCCGGTACACTTCAAACAGCAGGTTGTCCAGCTCCACCTTTTTCTTTTCCAGCGGCAGACCACCGGCATCGGCCCGCGCCAGGAGCAGTAAGTCACCCACCAGGCGCGTCATTCGTTCAATCTCTTCTTGGATAATTTCCAGAGATTCCGGATCGGCATCCCCCATGCGGCGCATAAGGTCCACATTGCCACGAATGGCGGTAAGCGGCGTGCGCAGTTCATGCGACACGTCGGCCAGCAGCCGCTGCTGGGTTTGGAACAAACGCTCCAGCCGTTCCAGCAATTGGTTAAAAGAGCGGGCCAGCACGCCAATTTCGTCGGTGCGTTCTGTGTTGGGCACGCGGCGGCTGAGATCATCGGCGTTGGTGATCTGGCGCGTGACGGCGGCCATGTCTTCCAGCGGTTTAAAAGAGCTGGGGGTGAGCAGCACGGCCAGGAACAGCGAGGCAGACGCACCGGCAAAACCAACAAAGAGGGCAATCACCAAAAAGCGATTGAAACTTTCAATGCTGTCTACCAGTCGGCCCACTTGCCAATAGCCAACCAGATTGCCGTCCACATAAATGGGTGTCGTGAGTACACGTAGGGTGCTGTCGTCACGAACAACATAATTGAGCGATCCTTCACCCTGTAATCCGCTGCTGTCCAGAACAACACTTGTGCGCGGACTTAAGTTTGGCGAGCGTAGGATAATATTGCCTTCACGGTCTACAATCATAAAGAAGGAAGCGGCCGTTTCCAGATTGTCAATATCCTCATCAAAATTCGCCCTGAGCGTACCATCGCGCATAATGAAAGCATCACTTGACTGAAGCTCTTCTGATAACGCTCGCAGATCGGCATCCACTTCCTGCTGAATACGGCTGCGTGGCAGCAAGTACACAATGGCGGCAAACAAGACGAAGGCCACCATAAAAATGGATGTATAGACAAAAAGGAGACGGTTTTGTATTGACAATGTTTTACGACTCTTCGCGCAGCACGTAACCAATACCGCGCACCGTATGGATCAGACGAGGCAGATCCCCTTCTTCAGTTTTTTGACGCAGATAGCGCACATACACTTCAATAATGTTACTTTCGCCACCAAAATCGTAGTTCCACACGCGGTCAAAAATCAGGTCGCGAGTTAGCACCTGGCGCGGATGGCGCATGAACAGCTCCAGCAATTCGTACTCTTTAGCAGTGAGGTCGAAAACACGGCCACCGCGCCGCCCCTGTCTGGTCCCAGTATCCAGCTCCAGATCGGCAAAGCGATACACCTGCGGCTGCGATGGCTGCGACCGGCGCAGCAAAGCTCGCACTCGCGCCATCAACTCATCAAAAGCAAACGGTTTCACTAAATAATCGTCCGCCCCGGCATCCAGGCCCGTCACTCGATCTTCAATCGTTTCTTTGGCGGTAAGCATCAAAATGGGCAGGTCACTGACAGCCCGCAGGCGGCGGCATACTTCAATGCCGTCCATGCCGGGCAGCATCAGATCAAGCAGTACCAGGTCTGGCGGATTTTCACGCGCTAAATCCAGACCGGTTTGGCCATCTGCGGCCGTATCCACCCGATACCCCTCAAAGCTCAAGCCTCTCTGTAAAAATTGTCGAATTCGTTCTTCATCTTCAATCACGAGAATACGAACGGTCATATTATCCTCCAAAAATCATCACGCAGCCCAACGCACACAAGGCACATCTGCGCAACGCGTTTTTAAATTAGTTGGTGTCACAATGCGTAAATATTGTAAAGGCGGCACCTGTTTTACACAAAAACAGGTTGTCTATTTGGTTGGGGCAAGGTTACAATGGTTGGCGGGAAGATGGAAATAAAATCAACATTTCAACCAAGCTCTGTTGCCCAACAGGATGAATAAAGCATTTATTTCTAATCTATGATAGTAACAAATGAGTGATTTACTCGTCTACCAATGAGGG
>CALBTC010000206.1 GCA_937967805.1 uncultured Anaerolineaceae bacterium | reverse complement strand
GTGGGCGTGGAGACAGGCGGCAGCAACGTGCAGTTTGCCGTCAACCCCGAAAATGGCGAAGTGATTGTCATCGAGATGAATCCGCGCGTGTCTCGTTCGTCGGCACTGGCCAGCAAGGCGACGGGCTTTCCCATTGCCAAGATCGCCGCGCTGCTGGCTGTGGGCTACACGCTGGACGAGATTCCCAACGACATCACCCGCGTCACGCCCGCCAGCTTTGAGCCCAGCATCGATTACTGCGTGGTCAAAATTCCGCGCTGGAACTTTGAAAAGTTCCCCGGCGTGGACCCCACGCTTGGCCCGCAGATGAAAAGCGTGGGTGAAGTGATGGCCATCGGCCGAACCTTTACCGAGGCGCTGAACAAGGCGATTCGCGGGCTAGACATTGGCATTCCGGGGTTTAGTCGGGCGCTGGCCCAGCACGTGCCGGAGGGGGCGCTCAACGTGCCCACGGCTCAGCGTTTGTTTCAGATGGCGGCGGCAATGAGCAACGGCCGTACCTCCCAGGAAATCATCGCCGAAACCGCCATTGACCCGTGGTTTGTAGTCCAATTGCAAGAAATTTTAGAGATTGAAGCCGAATTGGAGAGACTGGAGATTGGCGATTGGAGATTTCGCGACGTCCCCAATCTCCAATCTCTATTCTCCAATCTCCTTCTTCGGGCCAAGCGGCATGGCTTTGCTGATGCCGTGATTGGTAAGGCGCTGGGGTGGTCGGAAACGGCCGTGCGCCAAAACCGCCTCGAACTGGGCATCAAACCGGTTTACTACCGCGTCGATACCTGTGCCGCCGAGTTTGAAGCCCACACGCCATACCTCTACTCCACTTACGAAACAGATTGTGAGGCCAATCCGACGGATCGCAAAAAAGTGATCATTTTGGGCGGAGGGCCAAACAGGATTGGCCAGGGGATTGAGTTTGATTATTGCTGCGTGCAGGCATGCTGGGCGCTGCGCGAGTTGGGCTACGAAACCATCATGATCAACTGCAACCCGGAAACGGTCAGCACCGATTATGATACGGCCGATCGCCTCTACTTTGAATCGCTTACCCTGGAAGATGTGCTGAATATTGTCGATTTAGAGCAGCCGGAAGGTGTGATCGTGCAGTTTGGCGGCCAGACGCCAATAAACCTGACGGCTGGCTTGGCCGCTGCTGGGGTTCCTATCTGGGGCACTCCACCGGACAGCATCGACCTGGCTGAGGATCGCGGCCGTTTTGGTGACTTGCTACATAAATTGGAGATTGACCATCCGGCCTGGGGTCTGGCTAATTCTATGGAAGAGGCACTGGATGTGGTGCATGAGATTGGGTATCCGGTTTTGGTACGGCCGTCCTTCGTGCTGGGTGGCCGGGCCATGGCCATTGCTTACGACGATGACTCCCTGCGCAGCTTTTTGGCCGAAGCGGCGCGCGTTTCGCCGGGCAATCCGGTGCTTATCGACCAGTTCATTGAGGACGCATTCGAAGTGGATGTGGACGCCGTGGCCGACGGCGAGCGGGTGGTAATGGCCGGTGTGATGCAGCACATTGAGGAAGCAGGCATTCATTCCGGCGACAGCGCCTGTGTGCTGCCACCCTATAAAATCAGCCTGTACCATCTCAATATCATTCAGGATTACACAGAAAAGCTGGGGCTGGCGCTGAATGTGCGCGGGTTGATGAACGTGCAGTTTGCCATTAAGGATGACGTAGTTTATGTCATTGAGGTGAATCCGCGCGCCAGCCGGACGGTACCCTTTGTGAGCAAAGCGACCGGTTTGCCGGTGGCTCGCATAGCGGCCCAGGTGCAGGCGGGCTGCCGTCTTGCCGACCTAAATTTCACCCACATGCTACCCATAGACGGTTTTTTTGTGAAGGAGGCGGTGCTACCGTTTAACAAGCTGCCGGGAGCCGACACGCGGCTCGGTCCAGAAATGCGCAGCACGGGCGAAGTGATGGGGCACGCCTCTCAGTTTGGCCACGCTTTTGCCAAGACGCAGCTGGCGGTGGGCACACCGCTGCCGCTCGCTGGCGCGGTGCTCATCACGGTAAACGATTTTGATAAATCGGCAGCGTTAAAAATAGCGCGGGATTTACACAGATTGGGATTTGAACTGTACGCGACGGAAGGAACGGCCGTAACCTTACGGCGGGTCAATCTACCGGTCACGCTGGTGGCCAAAGCCAGTGAGCCAGGCTTAAATACCATCCAGCTCATCGTTTCAGGCAAGGTTCAGCTCATCATCAACACGCCGCTGGGGCAGCAAGCACATGAAGATCAAGCTGCGATGCGTTCTGCTGCCATTCGGCACAATATCTTGCTTATTTCAACCATGTCGGCGGCACAGGCAGCAGTCAGTGGCATTAAGGCATTGCGCAAAAAAGAACTCCGAGTGCGCAGTTTGCAGCGGCATCATGCCGGTTCAGCTTCGCCCTCGCTCCATTCATGAACAACCACCATGCTGAAGATGTCAGATTCGGTGATGATGCCCGCCAGTTTGCCGTTTGCATCTACTACAGGCAGACCGCTGACGCGATGTTCTAACATGGTTCGGGCAGCAGCGCCGATTGTGGCGTCAGGCTCAATGGTCATTGGCTGGGGGGTCATAATCTTCTCAACCGTGAGACTAGAAAGCAGATAGTTCAACTCCCAAATGCTTAGCGTGGTTGCCGGGGAAGGCTGGGCTCCTCGAACGTCGCCCAACGTTACAATGCCGAGCAGAACGCCATTGTCATCCACCACCGGCAGGCGGCGAATTTCTTCATCCATCATGATTTGATGGGCTTCTGGCAGAGCAGTGTTGGGATTGACGGTAATCACATCCTGGGTCATCCAGTTGCGTACCAATTCTTTTTTCATGGAAATAACTCCTGTTTTTGGAAAGGAATGTCACTTTTAGAATGGTACAATTCCAGATGAGCAACAGGCAATAACAAAAGTCACGGGTTCATAATGACAACTGCAACGGCCGAATCTTGCTAAAAATTTGGATTGTGCGGAGTGTATATGGGGAACTTCCCTTAAAAGGAGAGACGCCGTGCGGGGAGCACGGCGTCTGGAGCAGAATAAGCTTTAATTAAGCGTGAAGAAGTTAATTAATACAGTAAAACCAATTTCTTACGAAACATCTGACAGCTCAATAAGTCCCAGAAAAGGGCAGCGCCGCAAACAAAAATGAAGCCGTATCCTGAGCATCATACAACCTTGGGAGAGGAGGTTGTGCGGCGCTCCCCTATTAGATAACCTTATCGTAAATTACTTACAAGCTGGGTTACGCCTTCTGCTGTAAAAGAGCTTAAAATGCAAAACAGCGCCTGATTCAAGGCACTGTTTTGCAAAAAGGAGTCAATCAAGAAAGACAAAAAAATTATATCTTTTGGTAAAAGAAACATAATCGGTTTTGCTTACGTAAAGCGTTACAATTGTCAAAAGCCGCAACAACCGTGGCGGCAAGCAAATTAAGGAGAGCAAAATGGGTATTTTAGCTTGGATTATTTTTGGGGCTTTAGCCGGTGGCGTCGCCGGTATGATTGCCGGCAGCAAGCGGTCTGGCTGTTTGTATAACATTGTCATTGGCGTTGTGGGCGCTTTTATTGGCGGCCTGATCATGCAGTTTATCACGGGTGAGTCGTTTAGTTTTGCTTTTGATTGGCGCAGTTTTCTGGTTGCCGTCGTGGGATCGATAATTTTGTTGGTGATTACAGGGGCTACGCGGCGGAAGTAACTTTTGCCTGCTTTTTCTCCCGCAAAAGCCAGATGATAAAAAGAACGATGGTGTAGGAAACGGCCGTTATCCCCACGGCAATAATCAAATTCCCCACCAAAAACCCCTGCACAAATGAGATGACCTGTGCCTGCCACTGTGCCGTAACCGAAGCGGTGGCAGGCGCCGGGAACAACCAGTTCCCCAGACGATAGCTCAACGCAAAAAATGGCGCAGTTACAAATACATTCCACACGGCCAAAGAGACCAACACCGTGGCCCGGTGCAGCCGGAACCAACTGGCCAGCAGCAGCGCCAGGGCAAAGTTAAATCCCGGCGTAGGCAGCAGGCTGATGAACGTGCCCACAGCAAAACCCATCGCCTGGTTGTGGGCAGACGCTTCCGCTTTCAGCAGCGCTTCCGCTTTTTCCTTTACGGTCTGAAGCAGGTAGGAAAGGTTTATTTGGTTCAGGGACACATCAACTTTCATTTCCATGCTTGCAGTGTACACAATCTGCGGCGTGGAAAATGGGCTGAAACCATACGCACACCCCGTGCCAACCTGACGCTTGGCTGAGAAACGTAAACGGCTAACACCGCGCGGTGTTAGCCGTTTTACAATTACAGATTTAGTGTGATTTTGGGGTTAGGTAGGTGCCGCTATGGCCGTTTCCACCACACTAAACTCCAATTCTCCATCTTTCACATCCACCGAGACGCGATCACCATCGTGGACGTCGCCCTGGATGAGCTTGAGCGCCAGCGGATCGATGATTTGCCGCTGGATGACGCGCTTGAGCGGCCGTGCGCCGTACACCGGGTCGTACCCTTCTTCGATAAGGCGGTCAGTGGCGGCAGGCGTGAGGGCTACAGAAATGCCGCGCCGGTCCAGCCGATCGCGCATCTGGTTGAGCTGAATCTGGGCAATCTCGCGTAACTGCTCCCGCGTCAGCCGGTGGAAAAGCACAATTTCATCCACCCGGTTCAAGAATTCGGGCCGGAAATGATCGCGCAGCGCAGCCATGACCCGATCTTCCATCACCGTTTCGTCGCTGGTATCCAGAATGTACTGACTGCCGATGTTGCTGGTCATGATGATGACCGTGTTGCGGAAATCGACGGTGCGACCCTGGCCATCGGTCAGACGGCCGTCATCCAAAACCTGCAAGAACACGTTAAACACCTCTGGATGCGCCTTCTCAATTTCATCGAACAGCACGACGGAATACGGCCGTCTTCGCACCGCTTCCGTCAACTGGCCACCTTCGTCGTAGCCCACGTAGCCGGGTGGCGCGCCGATGAGCCGGGCCACAGTGTGCCGCTCCTGGTACTCGCTCATGTCGATGCGCACCATGTTGCGCTCGTCGTCAAACAGGAACTCCGCCAGGGCGCGGGCCAGCTCAGTTTTACCGACGCCGGTTGGTCCCAGGAAAATAAAGTTGCCGATAGGCCGGTTGGGGTCTTGCAGTCCGGAGCGGCTGCGGCGCACGGCAGCGGCCACCGCACGAATCGCCTCGTCCTGGCCGACCACGCGGTCGTGCAGGCGTTCTTCCATGTGCACCAGCTTTTCGACTTCGCCTTCGAGCAGCTTGCTCACCGGGATGCCGGTCCATTTGGCTACAATCTGGGCAATTTCTTCGGTGCCAACTTCTTCTTTGAGCAGCGCCCCTTCCTGCTGCATCGTGGAGAGCTTGTCGCTGGCCTGCTTGAGGGATTGTTCTAGTTCATGGAGACGGCCGTATTGCAGTTCCGCCGCTTTCTGGTAATCCATTTCGCGCTGGGCCTGCTCGATTTCCACGTTGAGCTGGTCGATTTGTTCCTTGATCGACTGGATGCGCTGAATGGCCTCTTTTTCCGCCTGCCAGCGTGCCGTGAGCTGCGTACTTTGTTCTTTCAGGTTCGCCAGCTCTTCTTCTAGTTTATTCAACCGCTCTTTGCTGGCCTTGTCTTTCTCTTTTTTCAACGCCTCGCGCTCAATTTCCCGCTGCATGATCTCGCGATCCACCACATCCAGCTCGGCCGGTTTGCTGTCAATTTCCATGCGCAGGCGGCTGGCGGCTTCATCCACCAGGTCAATCGCTTTGTCCGGCAGGAAGCGGTCGGTGATGTAGCGGTTGCTTAACGAGGCGGCAGCAATCGTGGCTCCGTCGGTGATGCGCACGCCGTGGTGCACCTCGTACCGTTCCTTCAGGCCGCGCAAAATGGAGATAGTGTCCTCCACGCTGGGCTCGCCCACAAACACAGGCTGGAAGCGCCGCTCCAGGGCGGCATCTTTTTCGATGTATTTGCGGAATTCGTCCAGGGTGGTGGCCCCGATGGCGTGCAGCTCGCCACGGGCCAGCAGCGGTTTGAGCATGTTGCTGGCGTCCATGCTGCCCTCGGCGGCACCGGCACCCACCAGCGTGTGCATCTCATCGATGAAGAGAATAATTTCGCCCTCAGCTTCCTGAATCTCTTTGAGGACGGCTTTGAGCCGCTCTTCAAACTCGCCGCGATATTTGGCTCCGGCGACCAAAGCGCCCAAATCGAGGGCGACCAGTCGCTTTTCTTTGAGCCCCAAAGGCACGTCGCCGCGCACGATGCGCTGGGCCAGCCCTTCGGCGATGGCGGTTTTACCCACGCCGGGATCGCCAATGAGCACCGGGTTGTTTTTGGTGCGTCGGCTCAAAATCTGAATGACGCGCCGGATTTCCTCATCACGGCCAATGACCGGATCGAGTTTGCCTTTGCGCGCTTCCTGGGTGAGATCACGGCCGTATTTCACCAGCGCCTCGTACTGCGCTTCCGGGTTTTGGCTGGTGACCCGCTGCGAACCGCGCACGGCGGCCAGCGCCTGCATGATGCTGTTGTAGTCGATGCCATGCCGCGCCAGCAGATCGCGGACGCTGCCCGCCTTGGGCTGGGCCATGGCCATCAGCAGATGCTCGGTAGAGACGTATTCGTCCTTCATGTTGTCGGCGATGCTTTGTGCCTCTTCGATGACGGCGTTCAGGTTGCGACTGATGCTCACCTGGACGCTGCTGCCCGTAGCGCGTGGCAGTCGCCCCAGCGCCTGCTGCAAGCTGTTTTGCAACATGCCGGTATCGGTGCCAATGCGCTTGAGCAGCGAGGGCACCACGCCCCCTTCCTGCGCCACAAGCGCACTGAGTAAATGTTCCGGCTCAATGGCCGGGTGGTTGAAGCCCTGGGCTAAGTTTTGGGCTTCCAAAACCGCTTCCTGAGCTTTTTGGGTGAATTTGTCTAATCTCATGATTGCCTCCCCCGCAAACATGGTGATCTTGTAGTAGGGGCGATTCGCGAATCGCCCCTACTACTTGTTCATGTTTCTCGGAGTGATCTTAATTTCTGGAACAACTCTTTCTCTTCTTCATTCAGGTTCGTGGGTAATTGCACATCAAGCGTTGCAATTAAATTCCCACGTTCTTCTGGATTCTTCAGCTTGGGCATACCTAAGCCGCGTAGGCGGAACTGTTTGCCGTTGGCGGTTTCCGGGGGAATGGTAAGTTTGACAGTGCGATCAATGGTTGAGACGTCGGCCTCGCCACCCAGCAAAGCTGTGTAGAGATCAACGGGGATGGTAGTTTTCAAATTATCGCCATCCCGTTCAAACTGGCCATCTGATTTCACTTTGATGCTTAGGTAAAGATGGCCACCATCCTGCCCCTGGCCTTTCAGCCGGACGCGAGAGCCGGTTTTGACACCGCGCGGAATTTTGGCTTCGATGGAACGGCCGTTTTCCCATTGAATGGTACGGCTTGTACCGTAAAACGCTTCCGCCAGTGAGATTTCGATCATGTGCTCCACGTCGCGGCTGCGGCGGATGGATTGCCCTTGCTGGCCAAAAATATCATTAAAATTGACCTGCTGGCCTCCAGCTGATCGGCCGCCCATTTGACCAAACAACGTTTCAAAAAAGTCGGAAAAGCCACCGCTGCCGCCAAACATCTGCTCAAACTCTTCCTGGCTGACAGTCCGTGTTTGGCCACGTCGCCCGGCACCCTGTTGGGCACCCCATTGCGACCAGAAGTCATCAGGTCGTCCGCCGGCACGCTGGTATTGCTGCCACTGCGAACCGAACTGGTCATACATCTTCCGCTTTTCGGCATCAGACAGCACTTCATTCGCTTCGTTAATGTCCTTAAAGCGCTGTTCGGCCTGCGGATCAACCTTGTTTAAGTCCGGGTGATGCTTACGGGCCAGTTTGCGGTATGCTTTTTTGATTTCATCCTGACTGGCGTTTTTGGGTACGCCGAGGATGCTGTAATAATCCTTGTAGTCCATTGGCCCTTCCTGTGTTTAGGGCGAGGCAGATGGCACGTGGCTTCTGTGCTCAGCGACGGTTTCATCCATCTGCCTCGCCCCTATGTGTTTCGATTAAATTACATTTCCTGGAATTCGCCTTCGACGACGTCATCCGGGTCTTCCTGGCCACCGTGGCCATTGCTGCTGCCGTTGCTGCCGGGGGCAGCTTGTCCACCGGCTGCTGCCTGGCCGCCGGGCTGCGCCTGGCTTTGGTAGAGCTGTTGGCTCAGCGCGTGGCTGGCCTGCTGCAGCTGCTCGGTCAGCGTTTTGATTTGGGCGGTGTCTTCGCTGGTGACGGCCGTTTTCAGTTCAGCAATCATGCCTTCGATCCGGCTCTTTTCACCTTCGTTGACTTTGTCCCCCAACTCGTTCAGGCTCTTTTCTGTGGCGTAGATCATCTGGTCGGCCTGGTTGCGCGCCTGAATCAACTCGCGCAGCTTACTGTCTTCCGCCTCGTGCTGCTTGGCGGCGTTGACCATGTCTTCCACCTCAGATTCGGACAGGTTGGTGGATGCAGTAATCTGAATCTTTTGCTCCTTGCCGGTTGCCTTGTCCTTGGCGGTGACATCCAGGATGCCGTTGGCATCAATGTCGAATGTTACCTCAATTTGCGGCAAACCGCGCGGGGCGGCGGGAATGCCGTCCAGGCGGAACATGCCCAGGGTTTTGTTATCTTTAGCCATGGGCCGCTCGCCCTGCAAGACGTGGACGTCTACGGCCGTCTGGTTATCTTCGGCCGTGCTGAACACCTCAGTCTTGCGCGTCGGAATGGTTGTATTACGCGGAATCAGCGGTGTCATCACGCCACCTAAGGTCTCCAGACCCAGGCTCAGCGGCGTTACGTCCAGCAGCAGAACGTCTTTTACGTCCCCGGCCAGCACGCCACCCTGAATGGCGGCACCCAAAGCCACAACCTCATCAGGATTTACGCTTTTGTTCGGTGCTTTGTTAGTTAAATCTTGCACTAGCTCCTGAATCATGGGCATACGGGTAGAGCCACCAACCAGCACTACTTCATGAATATCGCTGGCGGACATATTGGCATCGGCCAACGCTTTTTCAAACGGGTCTCGGCAGCGTTTTACCAGATCTTCGGTAAGCTGCTCAAATTTAGCGCGGGTCAATGTTAGCTGCAAATGCTTTGGCCCATTGGCGTCCGCCGTGATAAAGGGCAGATTCAGCTCCGTCTGCATCAGGGAAGAGAGCTCAATTTTGGCCTTTTCGGCCGCTTCACGCAGCCGCTGCAATGCCTGGCGGTCCTGGCTCAGGTCAATGCCCTGATCTTTGCGGAACTCGTCAATCATCCAGCCTACGATGCGTTCATCCCAGTCATCGCCGCCCAGATGGGTGTCGCCGTTGGTGGCTTTCACTTCCACAACGCCATCGCCCACTTCCAGAACGGAGACGTCAAATGTACCGCCACCCAGGTCAAACACCAGGATGGTTTTGTCTTCTTTTTTGTCTAAGCCGTAAGCCAGGGCCGCGGCCGTTGGCTCGTTGATGATACGCAACACTTCCAGACCGGCGATTTTACCGGCGTCTTTGGTAGCCTGTCGCTGGCTGTCGTTGAAGTATGCCGGCACGGTGATCACAGCCTGGGTGATGTTCGTGCCCAGGTAAGCTTCGGCGTCTCGCTTCAGTTTTTGCAAGATGAAGGCAGAGATTTCCTGAGGTGAATACGTTTTATCCACAACAGGGACGTTGACGCGGGCATCTTTTTGCGGCCCGGCGACGATTTCATAAGGCACCATTTTTTGGGTGCGTTTTGTTTCGTCTGCATCAATGTGGCGGCCCATTAGCCGTTTGACGGAATAGATGGTGTTGTCTGGATTGACAACAGCCTGCCGTTTGGCAGTTTGCCCCACCAGTCGCTCACCTTTTTTATTAAAAGCGACGATGGAGGGTGTGGTGTTGCCGCCCTCGGAAGATGGAATGACAACGGCGTCGCCGCCTTCCATCACGGAGACAACGGAGTTTGTTGTACCTAAGTCGATACCAATTATTTTGCTCATGCTTATGCTCCTCTCAATACAATTTGCGAATTGTTCGCTACTAACTTTTATTTGGGTTAAATTTTTATGTTAAAAAATTCAGGCTCTATTTTGCTGAATTAGCATATGATTTATGTAAGACGGCCGTTAGAGAACCATATACATGTTGACATATGCAATCAATGCGCTCAGCCGACACAAAAACAGGCGCTGAATTGATGAATCCAGCGCCTGCCGCGAGTTAGGGCGTTTTCTAGCTACAGCTTTTATCCTTCAACAACGGTTCTACCATTGCCAGAGCTTACGGCGATGCGTTTTGGTTTCACAGCTTCAGCTTTGGGGATTTGCAGCGTCAGGATACCGTTTTCCACGGTTGCCGTTACGTTGTCGGATTCAACCGGGGTGGGCAGGCTAATGCTGCGCATAAAGCTGCCAAACCGGCGTTCACGCAGGTGTACTCGTTCGTCATCGCGCACTTCTTCTGCCTGCGTTTCCCCTTTGATGGTGAGCACGTTGTCGCTAATCGTAATGTCTAATTCATCGGGGTTCATGCCAGGAACGGCCGCTTTCACCGTAAAATGTTCGTCTGCCTCGGTTACGTCCAACGGGAAGCCCCATACGGAGCTGCGATCCCATTTGCTGGCCGGTGCGTTGAAGGCATCTTCGAACAACCGGTCAATCTCGCTGCGCATTCTGGCCATTTCACCAAAAGGATTCCAACGGATCATCGTGTTCATGTTATACCTCCTAAACATTTGATCTGACTGTGAAATATTGAAAATGAACTACTTGAGTTGGTTTTTTGGTAGTTCGTAACTATTTTCAGGGACGTGTGTAAGAAAAAAATAAACGATGAATAAAAACTTTGTAAACGCAGCAATATTGCGCAAAAAGCCGCAGCGCAAATCAGTTGTGCTGCGGCTTTGCCGTCTACTTTTTTACTCTGTTGGCTCTATTTTTCCGGCATGAATTTCTCTTCGCCAGCTTTCTCTCTATTTGCTTTTACCAGAATGCTGATGCCGATGAGAATCAGGATTAGGGGCCACAGCTTGCCGACAAAAGCCAGAACGGATAACATGGCACCGCCGAACAAAATTGAAACACCTACAAAGGCGATGATGCCGCCGGGGATCAGAGCCCACCAATGTGTTTCTTCACCGAAAACGGCCGTTACCACCGTAATCAGCCCAAACCCAAGCCCCAGGAAAATAAGGAAAATCCCACCTTCATTGTCACCCTGCCAGATTGAGAACGGGCCGGCAATGGCGTAAATACCCCAACCGACACCGCTTAAGATGCCACCGGGAATCATCAGCCCGTCGGTGCGGGTTAAAATACCCCACACCAGAAACAAGGCACCCAGCCCCGGTACAATCAGCAAGCCCATATTTTCCGTAATTTGAATTGGCAAAAGCTGAAACGCTAACGCCAACAGGCCGATCACGATTAAAATCAAACCACCTCTAAAATCTTTCTTTTGCATTTCCATCAGGTTCCTCCAAACGAACTTTGTTAATCAATGAATATGGGCATAGTATAGAAAATGGCCGGCGTCAATGGATGTGCTGGAAGTCATATTCAGGTCATGTTACCACCATGACGATCGTGTATGACCCGGCTGTCGTTTGTGCTCAACTTCCCGTATTAGCTAAAATTGGCCCGGATTGACAGCAGCAAATATTTAGTCTGGAGAGAGCTATGACCAACCGTTTTATCAGACGCACGTAACCTGGACGACGACGAGGCGGTTCTGCTGGAAGGAACGGCCGTCAAGCAGATACCAACGGTGGCCGAACTGCTCACTCACCCATTGCCGGAGGGGCCACTTTACGTCCATTTCGACACCGACATCCTTGACTCGGTAGACGCGCCGGCTATGAATTACCCGGAGCCAAATGGCCCCTCAATGGCGGTGATGCAGCAACTCTTCGAGCGCCTGGCGGAAAGCGACCAGGTTGTTGCGATTTCTGTCTCAGCCTGGAATCCGGTATTGGATAAAGACGGGCGCACGAAGACGGCCGTCTTATCCCTGCTTAATACATTACTGCAGGAAGATTTGGTCTAGGAATGAGCACTTACTGGTCAGAATTGCGTAGTTGCCAAATGCAAAATGGGCCTGCCAGTTTTGCATACTGGCAGGCCCATTCATTCCGTAAAATGCTTAGGCGAAAGTAGCTGGCGCTACGGCCAAACTAGCAGCCGATTTCCACATTAAAGCAGCTATCGATACCGGGCTCAAAGTCCAGAATTTCGTCTGTGCCATTGTTCCCGTTGATAAAATCTGCCCCGGCGCCGCCGCTGAAAACGTCATCGCCGAAAAGACCGATGAGCAAGTCGCCACCATCGTAGCCAAAGATGGCATCGCTGGCCAGGCCCCCGATGATGATTTCACTGCTGTTGGTACCATGCGCTTCGTAGCAGGTGTCGTTGCCAAAGCCTTGCATCTGGCCCCACCGTCCGGCGTGGAAGCGCACACCATCGTAGCTGGGATCGCCAACCGTTACAATAGAGGCGGCACCGGTGAATGGGCTGCCTGCCAGAGCCACAACGAAGCAGCCATCGCCATTGGTTGCATAAGGGAAGGTGAATTGGGCCACTACCGGGTCATGGTCCGTAAAGCGGAAATCTGTGTCACGCTCGGCGTTGCCGTGAACAACGTCTACGCCACTGAGGAAGCTGTTATACAGATTGTCGCTTACCAGGATATGATCCAGCACCTGCAAGTTGCCTTCAAACTGATAGGTATACTGCTCGGTAACGGGCAACGTTTCAATCAGATTGTTCAGCACGTTGCCTTCTAGTGTGTTGATTGGTGTCGAGAACTGGAAGTCGTTCAGGTCACCCATCACAATCACGTTGGCGTTGGGGTCCAGGGCAAGTATCTCCTGCACAAAGCTGTTGACAACCATCGCCTGCTGCAACCGCTGCACCTCAGATTCCAGAACTGGAGGCTGTACGCGCCCAAACAGCGAGTCGTCGCCGCCTTTAGAGTTGAAGTGGTTGTTTACCACAATGATCTTTTGGCCACCAAAGATGAATTCACCAGCCAGCGGCTTGCGGCTTTCAAACCAGGCGTCATCGGTGGGATCAATCCGGCCTGGGCTGGCGCTGAGCTCGACACCGGTGGCACCTAGCGAGACCGTGGTATCAGTAACGGCATCACCCCCGGCGCGATCTACAAAGCTAACCCGATCGGGACGGAAGAGGAAACCAACGCGGATGTTGCCGCCAGGGGCGCCACCATCTGTCAGGTCCAGCGGGGCGATATCGCGGTATTCGTAAACCGGTCCACCCGCTGCCTGAATGGCGTCGATTAGCAAGCCATAGGTCTGGCCGGCATCGGTTACCCCATCGTTGGTGAAGCCGCTGTTATCTTGAACTTCCTGGACACTAATGATCGCCGGGGACCCTAGATTGTTGACAATCTGGCCGGCCAGCGCATCGAATTTGTCCTGGCTGTCGTTAGGGCTGAGGTTTTCTACGTTGAAGGTAGCCACCGTCAGCTCGGTGCCGGCGCCGGTGAGATTCGTTGATTCGGCTGTAAAGCTGCTGTTTACAGCGGGCAGCGGATCAAAGTTCAGCAGCTTGAAATTGCCGAAGCTGTAATCTATCACACCCACGATTGGTGCGGCAAAGGTGTCACCCACGTTGGCATCTGGCTCATCAAATACGATAGCATCGTCGATGATGATGCGTTCCGGATTGAAGTCGTTAGGAGTGATGACAACGCCGCCACGTGGGGTGAGACCGGTGGCATTGGCGCCAAAGTCGCCAATGACGGCAATTTCGCCGAAGCGTGTGCCGCCCACAACCTGGGCATTATTTACCTGCACCAGCATGGCCTCTACACTTTCGTAGAAGTCTATACCGTCATTTTCGGGATCAAAAGTAGGCGTGCTGTTAACGTCTCCAGTTGAGTCATCATCAATGATGGTATTTGGGGGAATACGGCCGCCGTTGCCCAAAATGGTTGCTGAAGGCAAGGCATTGCCGCTGGAATTGACGGTAACAGCGACGTTGACCAGCTCAGTCGTTGAGAGATTGCCGGTGCCGGAGCCGCCAGAATAGAACTCATCTACTTCGCCAACAACAGTTACGGCATCACCGACAGCTACGGTGGGTGTAGAGCCCGTGAAGACAACAATGGCATCCGAAGTGGCGTCGTTGCCGTCACCCAGCGGGTCTTGCAGGTAGAAGCTAGAGTTACGCACGATGGTGACGATACCGCTTGTCTGCACTGTTTGCCCTTCATAAGTGGAAAGGTGAGCGGTGCCCTGAATGTCCATAATGGTGACCGGCGTGCCAAAGATACAGCCAGAGAACGGCGTGCCGTCCAGCTGGGTGCCTGGCGAAAACAAGACTCCACCGGAGGCGGCCGCATTGCTGTGCAGCACAAACGTCCCTGTAACATCTGGTTCACGAGTCAGGGATTGGTCGTTGCCGCCTTCGCTGCCGTAAACATATTCCAGGGTGCTGGAGCCGCCATCATCCAGTAGGAGAGTGTCGCCACCGTTGTTCAGGCCGAGTGAGCCGGTGGAGGCTGTCTGAACAACCGCACTACCAAAGGCTCCGGTTGGTGTGTCACCGCCAAAGACGACGGCCGCACAATCGGCAGGTATCACAGAGCCGGCAGGGAAGGTGTGGCGCACCTGCACGCCATCGCTGATGGACCAACCACTCACGTCCAGGTCTGCCCCGCTTACGTTGACAATTTCAATGAATTCATCGTCGCTGGCGTCGCGAGTACCGTCACCGTTGGCGTCGCCGGAGATGCCTGTAGCCGGATCGGCCAGGAATTCGTTGATGACCACGCTGGAGATGTTGAGGCTGACCGTATCGAAGCTGAAGCTGACGTCGGCCGACATGTTGTCCGGCGGATCTTCTGTGTCGTCATCGGTGACCTGGGCGGCAAAAACGGTGACGGTACAGTTTTCACCGTTGGCGAAATCTGTGTCGGGATCGAGGGTGTAGCTGGCGGGGCCACCGCTGGCTACGGCCGTATGCGTCCCGCTCACCGTACAGGTAATATCAAACCAACTGCCGGTAACCGTTACATCTTCACTAAAGTTGATGGTGAGGTTAGCGTCAATGGCCACACCGGTTGCGCCATTGGCGGGGTCTGTGCTGGCGACGCCTGGGGCGGCATCCCCGGCCAGGGGTACAAAAGTTGCGGTGGGGAAGGGGACAGCGGCCGTAGCGTTGCTGGTTTCGCCGTCCAGGGCATTGGGGCCGCTGAAGGGCCAGTTGGTAATGTTAAAGAGAGTGCCATTTGCTCCCGTGCCGGAAACGCGGTAGGCCCAGCCGTCCAGATATTCCCACGGCTGGCCGGATCCATCGACGTTGATGTCGCCAAAGGTATCAATGACTGCACCATTTTGGAACAGCTCTATGGCGTCGTCACCGTTGATAGAAACGGCCGTGCCGTCCGTGTAATCCGGGGCAAAGCCGAAGAAGTTGGTGAACTCTATCGCCTCGGTGGCCAGGTAGATAAATTGGCCGGCGGTGGCAGAATCGGCCGGGAAGGTGAACTCTTCGCCATCGCTGCCGCCGCCATTATTGGCGCCACCAACCCCGAAAATACTCAAATCGGGAATATCATTGACGACATAAAGTTCTACTGCTTTGGGAAGACCACCGGTGAGGGGACCATCGATGACACCGGTGATGAGCAAATCAGTGGCGATTGCTCGAGATGGTGCGGCTGTGGCTATCAAGAACAGGAACACAGCGGCCAGAATAAGTAAAGTTTGGTTGAATCTTCTCAATGTTTCCTCCATGTGATGTGCCAGAGGCACGCTAAAGTGGGGGTATCCCGAAAAGCCGGTGGCAGTTGGCTCTGGCAGTAGCAGGCCGAAGCTTGCGTGTGGGGTGCCAGAAAGGATGATTTGTTCGGGCTTTGTTCATGGGACTTCCGCAAAAGACAAACAAAATGGCACTAAAATATAGCGATACGAGTTTACAGTCAACCTTACCAAGCTGCTTATGACCGATGATACCAAAAATGGAAACGCGCACCCTAAGCATAGACAAGAGGCCTGCATTACGCAAGCCCCTTTTGTCCAATATTCAATTGAGAATCCCGGCTTCAGGTTATTCGCCAGCGACGAAGAAGATCATGGTGGTTTGGGTCGTATTATCATCGGAACTGGTGCCCATAGCGAAGGCATATACCGGATTGACGTCCACCACCTCTTCCATTGCCGGGTCTACGTCTTCAAGAGCGGCAAAGAGACCATCAAGGTCTATGTACATAACAGGAATGGTGCCCCGCGGGAATGGATCCCAAACGTTTTGATACTTATCGCTATCGGCAAGATTTGCTTCTCCGGCAAAAAGATTTTCTATGCTTTCACCACCGGTGGACAGGATTAGATATTCTTCGCTTAAGCCGTAAGCGCCAATCATTTCGCCGCCGGGATCTTCAACTTCATAGATGGTCACATTGTCGTTGGCCGAATCATCGACAGACAGGTCCTGGTCTTCCAGGCCATCGGTGAAATCCTCGACCAGTTCAACCAGTTCTTCGCCGCTGCTGCTGCCGGCCATAAACACCAGACCCAGGTCTACCTCAAATTCCTCGGCAATCAAACCCTCATCGCTGTCGATGATTGCCAGGCTATATTCGCCATCGAGCAAGGGGAACAGATCGTCACTGGGGTTGAAGCCAAACATGTCGTCGAACATGTCCATGGCTTCATCCAGGTCATCTTCGCTGACGCCTGCCTGGTCCAGAGAATCAACGGCGCTTTGCCAGAAAAGGTCCAGCCGCTGGGCAACAAGGAAAACGTAGGTAGATTCAGGTAGAAATTCGGCCGTGGCAATGTCGTCTGTTTGAGCTTCTAGCAGCGCTTGCTGTTCTTCTGTGAGACTTTCATAGTTTCCCACAAAATCCAGCCGGATGCCTTCTGGCGTAACCATTGCCGACATGCCCACACCAAGGAAACCTAAATCTTCAATGACATCGGGATCAAGCCCTTCCAGGTCACCTGTTTCTTCAGCAGCTTGGAAGCTGTCTTCCAATGCTTCACCGCTCACATAAAAAGTTAGTGCGCGGTCACCTGGCAGCTGAGCGATGGTGTTTTGGTATTCAGCCACATCACCTAAATTTTCCCCTTGTTGCGCATCAATAGCTTCTTCTAGCGTGTCTATATTGGTTGCAATGAAGAAGATGTCATCGGAACGGCCGAATGCCAGCCGCTCATCCTCAAACTCACTGTCAACTTCAAAGACGATGACGCCGTTGTATTCATCATCGTCCACATCGTTGCCGGTTTCGTCTTCAATAGCGTCAATCAGGTCTTCAATGAACTGATCGGCCAGCGCCGTATCGCGGATGGTGCTGGCAAAAATGAGTTGTGGCACCTCACCCTGGTCCATTGCTTCTAAGTCCAGTTCAAACACGCCGATACCCATGTTCGTGCCGATCCAGGGCATAACGTCGTCGGTTATGGTGAGCCCGCTGGCTTCTTCCAGGTCTTCATCCAGTTGTTCCAGCAAGCTGGTCGGTTCGTCAGCGTCGAACTCAACTTCGCTTTCGTCCAGCACATCTTCAAAGGCGCGGGCGATGCGATTGGCATCTTCATTCGCCAGGTTCAGCGCGTTTAACTCTACCAGTAAGCTGGTTTCCGGTGGCATCACACCGGCAATGGCATTTTCATCGGCCCCAAACAGCCGGGGCAAAAGGAAAATTGCGCCGACCACTACGATGGCTACAAGAGCTAATACAGCGATGCCGCCAATAATGAGCATTCGGTTGCCGCCACCACCGGGTGCGGCTGGGCTGTTTGTAACTTGGGTTTCTTCACTCATTTAATACCCTCCATACATGGTTTAAACTACAATAGAATTACAATGATGTCCGCTTGATTTGCCGATCTGCCAGGATATTGCCAGCCGTTTGTTGTAGACGAGCAAGGTGCAGTTCAGTACTGGCTACGCGGAATAATAACATATTTGTCCATTTTTGATCGGCCAGTTTAAACGATCGGTACTATAGTCTACAAGCGAAACGATCCTAAATCGATCCGGCGAATACGGCCGTAACCCATTTAACAATTTCGCCTTTAGATTTTTCGCATAACAAACATCGTCAAAAGCCACGCTGCTGGCTACAATTGGCAACATGACAATGGTTCAACTTTTTGCTGTGGAGCGGGATGGGATACGGCCGTTACCCGTCTCTGAGCACGTCACCGGTTTTGACCAACTGTATGATGGCCTGGAATTGGGCGTCTATTCTGCCTTGCGCACCTTTGACCACAACAAATTTCTCTACCTGGAGCACCACATTCAGCGCACACGTGACTCGATGCATTTGCTGGGTTGGCCTGATGAATTGGACGAGGCGCGGCTGCGCCGGGGATTGCACGAAGCATGTTCCCAATACCCACTGCCCGAAGCGCGGGTGCGGTTTGATTTTCTGGCGGCTGCGCCAACCCATTTGGGTACGGACAGCCGCCTGCTGATTGGCCTGATGCCTTTTACGCCACCGCCGCCGGAGCTGTACAAAAACGGCGTGCGCGTCGAATTTGCCCCTGACCTGGCGCGGAAAAATCCGCTGGCCAAAACGGCCGATTTCGCCCAAAAGCGCCGCGCCTACAAAGTGGGCGGTGATATATACGAATATCTGTTGTTAAGTGAGCAGGGCGAAATTTTAGAAGGCACCGGTACCAACTTTTACGGCGTGCTCGATGGTGTGTTCCATACGGCGGGTACCGGGGTGCTGGCAGGCATCACGCGCAAAATCATCCTTGATTTGGCCAGAGAATTGGATATTCCTGTTAGTCTGGAAGCTATCACTGTGACCCAGATTCCGCAGCTTAGCGAAGCGGCGCTGAGCGGTTCATCGCGGGCGCTGCTGCCGGTGGTGCAAATTGGCGAGCAGGTGGTGGGCAACGGCCGTCCCGGACCCATCCACCAACAAATTTTGGCGGCTTACAATGAGTTTGTAGCGCGAGAAGTGAAGACGGCAATCTAATATCCACAGATTGCGCAGATTAAATCAATCCAATCTGTGTAATCTGCGGATAGGTTTTAAGGAGAGATTATGATGCATGGAACCCACAACGCCGTGCCTGATGCGCGGAATGAAAATGTACTGATTTACATCAACGGCGAGCTGTTTCCCCGCAATGAGGCCAAGATTTCTGTTTTTGACAGCGGTTACCTGGTGGGGGACGGCGTTTGGGAGGCGCTGCGCCTGCATGAAGGGGTGCTGGTCTTCCTGGATGAACATCTGGACCGGCTGTGGCAGGGGGCGGCCACGATTGGCATGGAAGTGGGGATGAGCCACGAAGAACTCACCGATGCCCTCTGGCAAACCATCAATGCCAACGAGATGCACGACAATGTCCACGTCCGCTTTATGCTGACGCGCGGCATCAAAAAGACGCCGTCGCAGGACCCCCGCCTGACGATCAGCGGGCCAAACCTGGTGATCATCGCCGAGCATAAGCTGGCCGACCTCGCCAGCCGCGAGCGAGGCGTGACGCTGTTCACCAGCAGCATCCGGCGCGGCTCGCCCGATTATTTGGACCCACGCCTGAACTGCCACAGCAAGCTGCACGAGGTGATGGCCCTGGTGCAGGCATTGGAGGCTGGCGCCGATGAAGCCTTGATGCTAGACATTCATGGCTTTGTGGCCACCTGTAACGCCACTAACTTTTTCATGGTAAAAAACGGCGAAGTGTGGACCTCCACCGGCCAATATTGCATGAACGGTATCACGCGTGGCAAGGTAATTGAGGCGTGCCGCCAGAATGATATTTCCTGCTATCAGAAAAATTTTTCCCTGTTCGACGTGTACGGGGCAGACGAAGCGTTTGTGACAGGCACATTTGGCGGCCTGACACCGGTGACGAAGGTAGACGGCCGTACCATCGGCAGTGGCAGCTACGGACCGATGACCCGGCGATTACAGGGTCTGTATGATGAATTGGTGCAGGCGGCGGTGGCGGACGGTAATCGGTAAACGGTAAGCGGTGGTCGGTTTACCGATTACCGATCACGGATTACCGACCACCGAAAGGGAGGAACAATGACCCAAACAACCCGAATCTGCCTCTGGAGCGGGCCGCGGAATATCTCGACAGCGTTGATGTATAGTTTTGCGCAGCGGGGGGATACGGCCGTTTTCGACGAACCGCTCTATGCCCACTACCTTTCCAAAACACCTGCCCGGGAATATCATCCTGGGGCGGAACAAATCATCGCCGAGATGGAAAATGACGGCGAAAAGGTGGTGCAAGACCTGATCCTAGGCGATCATGGCAAGCCCGTGCTCTTTTTTAAGCACATGACCCATCACCTGAACGATCTGGACTGGGGCTTCATGCGCCAGACGGTAAACGTGATTCTGACGCGCGACCCGGTGGAGATGCTGCCTTCTTACGCCAAACAAGTGGCGCAGCCAGCCCTGCACGATGTGGGTTACGCGCTGCACCTGGAACTGCTGGATTATTTGCACAGCATTGGGCAAACGCCGCCCGTTTTGGATTCTAAACAAACGCTGCTCAATCCACGTGGCGTGCTGACGAAACTGTGCCGGCAAATTAGCATTCCGTTTGATGAGGCGATGCTCAGTTGGGAGGCAGGGGCGCGGCCGGAAGATGGTTCCTGGGCTAAATTTTGGTACGATGCGGTACACCGTTCAACAGGCTTTCAAAAGTATCGTCCCAAAACGGAGCCATTTCCTGACAAGTTACGGCCGTTACTCGCCGAATGCCAGCCCTATTACCAAAAATTAGCTGCTCTAGCAATCCCTGCCTGACCCTCCCGCAACCCGGACGGCACCGTCATCCAATTACCCTGCGGGAGCAGGCCGGCTTTTGACAAGCTGTATAGTTAGGGCTGTGGGGGGGTTAACTTTTGAGCGTGGCGGTAAGCTGGATGTTGCTGACGCCGGCCAGCGCTTTAGAGACGGGGCAGCCTGCCTTGGCCCGCTCGGCATAATCCTGCAGGGTGGCGTCATTAATGCCCGGCACGTCGGCCTCGCAGTTGAGCTCGATGGTGTGAATGGTGGGCGCGCCGTCTACCTGGCCGATGTGGA
>CALBTC010000205.1 GCA_937967805.1 uncultured Anaerolineaceae bacterium | reverse complement strand
TGTGGATGTTGTGGCGCGTTTGGCAACGGCCGTCCTGGCAGCGAGGCGTTTGGCTGGGCATGGCTCTCACGCTCGCGGCCATCGTCGATTTAATGCCGCTGGCCTATTTTGCCGCGCCCGTTACCCTGCTCCTCCTGCTCTATTTCTTCTTTTCAGACCGCCAGCGCTTTTTGTCCCGGCCAATGCTGATCGCACTAGGCACCGCCTTTGGCATTGCCGCACTCATTGTCATTCCGCTGGTGTGGCCACTTTTTAACACAGCCATTCAAGACGATTTAACCTGGTACCAATCTGAGGGGATCGCCGAATTTTCGGCCGACGCATTGGCCTTATTTGTGCCGCCGCCGGGACACATCCTCACCGATGTTTCGGGGCAGCTTTATGCTATCTCAACCAGCATTCACAATTGGGGTTACAGTACATCCGAAGCGCAAGTTTATGCAGGGTGGATCACGCTTATCCTGGCCGGCATCGGCATATGGCGCGAGCGGAATCGTACGCCAAGCGTCGGGCTCTGGTTTTTAGTTGCCTGCGCCACGGCTCTCCTGGCATTAGGGCCGATTTTGCGTTTTGGCGGGCAGATTCCGCTTTTGCCAGGAGACCGCCCTATAGTTTTGCCTTACTTCCTGGCCACAAAAATTCCCTTTTTGGAATGGGGGCGCACGCCGGCCCGGCTGCACTTCACCACGATGTTTGCCCTGATGATTTTGGCCGGGTATGGGCTGAGGTTTTTGTTGGTGCGGTGGAAACGGCCGTTTTTCCAAGCCGGAATTGCCGCCGTCGTGCTCGTGCTCATTCTAGTTGACAGCACCTTTCAAACAAATTGGCCGCTGCTCAGCACAGAAATTCCCTCATACATGTCAACCATAGCCGATGACTCAAGGGCCATTGCAGTCTTAGACATTCCCGTCAACAATTATCGCGGCGAGAAATATTACATGCTGTACCAAACAGTGCATCAACATCCCATCGTCGGTGGGCACGCTTACCGCACGCCGCAAGAAATTGTCGATCTGCGGCAGGAAATTGTCACAGACTTGACGACACAAGGGAACCTTTCAACACTCACCCAAAACAACATCGGTTACGTTATTCTGCATCACACTATTGAAGACGAAGCAGGAACACTCCCGGCAGTTTCAGCAACTCTTAAGATGCAGATAGGACAACCTGTCTATCAAGATAAATTAATCACCGTCTTTTTGATTCCAGATACCGAAGAAATTGCTTATCGCGGCCTGAAGACCAGGTAGTTGTTATAGATTCTGAAACTAAAGACGCCAGTTGAAGATAGGAATTGGACCAGATGCAAAACGACTTTTTTGAACGATTCCGCCGCCACGAATCCCTATGGGTGCTATTACTTTTTGTCCTGCTAACGACAATAGCAGCCTGGAACATTGTTACGAAACTAGATGGTGTCATCATTGGGGATGACAATGATACTTATATTAATCCCTGGGCCGATTGGTGGACACAACGGGCCATTTCAGATCCTAAGACGTCCTTATGGCATACTGAAATGATGTATTATCCGGTCGGAGCAGACTTGACTTACCACAGTTTTAGCCATTTGAATACGGCCGTTTCGCTGGCATTACGGCCGTTCATAGGCGTCTTGCCTGCCTATAACATCACAATCTTGCTCAATTTTGTCCTGGCCGGTTTTAGCATGTTCCATTTGGGGCGTTACATGACTGGCTCGAGCGTGGCTGGCATTTTAGCCGGTATCGTTTTTGCATATAACTCCCATAGTTTATATCAGAGTGCCCATCCAGTTCTCGTAAGCATTTGGTGTTTCCCCTGGATGACATTGTTTTTTATACGGGCAGTACGGGAAGATCGTATAGCATTTGCGTTGGCCGCGGCCGTTTTTGTCTTTTTGGGAGCAGCTACCAGCACTGTTTTAGTATTCTTAATGGCTTTTTGGATTGTGCTGCTTATTATCTTTATGTTATTCTCCAAACAATTTTCACGACCTCAATGGCGAATACTAATTATTTTTGGTTCTGTCAGTGCATTACTAATCATTCCCACCGTATATCCACTTCTGATAAGTGCCATTTCCGGAGGCAACACCAACTTTATCATAGATCCAAACCAATCTATCAAAACTGATATTATTTCCCCTATTGTGCCCCATTGGTATGTTTGGTTAAAACGAGGTATTTATTTTGGTATTATGCCCTTTTTTTTGGCGATGCTTGCCTTCGGTAGAGAGAAATCTAAAGTTAAGCTATGGCTATTATTAACCATTGTTGCCTTTCTATTTGCTATTGGCCCTGAACCGGAGTTAGCTCACAGCAAACTGGGCTTTGTCCTGCCCTGGACTTATCTGGTTACACCGTTTTTGCGCAACACGTACCGAATGATGATTTTGATGTCCATGGGTATCGCTATGCTTTCTGCCTATGGCTGGTTAGGATTTCAAAAGTCATTACAAGATAAAACGCAAAACCGAAAAGCAATCGTGGCTTTATTAGTAGGAGCAGCCATATTCATAGATTATACGGCCGTTCCCTTCCCCAATACTCCCGCAACTGTCTCCACTTTTTACACTGATTATTTGGACGACGTGCCTCAGGATGTTGTTCTGGCAACTGTGCCTACGGGTCGACAGGAAGATAAACGTTATATGTATTACCAAACGGTACATGAACACCCCATGACTGGAGGCGTCATTTCCCGAGCCGGTACAGAGGTATATGCCTTTATTTATGGCAACCCACTGCTCAGGTTTGGAGCCGTAGATTTAGAACCTGTCGCTTTTCCAAGCAATCCCGAGTCAGCAATGCGACAGTTGGCAGAAGCAAATGTCGGGTTTTTGATCATTGACAAACAACTCACCAAGAATTTAGAAATATGGCGTGATGGGCTTGCACCTCAGACACCCGTATTTGAAGATGGTTTGCTGCTTGTTTATGCAACAGAGGGAAAAGAGTAGTGCACCCTATACGGCCGTTTCTCGCAAATTGGTGGCTGGGTATTGGTTTAATCATCCTTACCTCTGGCCTTTACTTAGCCAATATTGACGGCTGGCTCATGCATGACGATGAGGGAACTGATTTTTATGAAGTTTGGCGGCTGCAAGAGGGCCAGCAGCCGGGCGTCGATTATCTGGCGGAACAGCAACCCCTTTATCTACTAAGCGGTCGCTTTTTGCTGGAACAAGGTGACAATCCGGCAAAAGCTTTGCGCGCCTTCGCGGCGGTTCAAGTCCTGATAGCAGCTTTCGTTTTGGCCCTGGTTGTGAACATGATTTGGGGCAAAAATAGCGCCATCTTAAGCGTGGGCATTATGCTGGGCAGCGGGATGCTGTATGAGCAAGCCAGGCTGTTCCGCCCCGATCCCATGATGTTTGCCTGGGAGGTAGTGGGGTTGGCGGCCGTTTTAACGGCCGTTCACAAAAGGAACCGCCGGCTGTGGGCCGCTGCCGGCGCCTGTTTTGGCACGGCTATACTGTGGAAGCTATTTGGTATTTTCCCGGTCGTAGGCCTGGTTTTCTTTTTTATTTATTGGCTCATTAAAGAAAAGCACAATTGGCAACAGGTCATTGTTTCCGGCATTTATTTTGCTGTTCCATTTTTGTTAGTTGCCGGTGGCGGTTCTGCCATTTTGTATAATCAGTTAGGCTTTTATTATGGCGAGGCGTTTACTTATCATTTAGAAGCCAATCAAAGCAGCGGTCCGCTTAATCAGCTCTTTATTGTTGCCGGCGGGTATCTGCTTTTTTTGGTTTCCAACGCGATTTTCATCTTCATTGTGCCGCTGCGTTTCTTAAACCGTAGGCAGGCAAGAGCACATACGTGGGCAACGGCCGTTCTCACGTGTCAACTGCTCACCCCCATCATTTTTGTCTTCATCACCCGCCCGATTCACCTGCGCTACTATCTCTTCTTGCTGCCAGCCTTAGCCATTTTGCTGGCCATTGAGGTTCAGCTGCTGCTTCAAAAGATTCACACAGACGCTCCCAGTGCAAAACCAGCAATTCCCTACATGCTTATTCTCATCATCGTCGTTGGATGGCTCATCACACAGCCGCAAATTCCCAACCTGCTCCTCAGGCAAGAAAATGATACGCTGGACCTGGCAGCCTGGGTCGCCCAGCGCACTGAGCCAAGTGACGTGGTGGTTTCTGATTACGCCGGCATTAATTTTTTTGCCAGACGGCCGTCTATCTACGAAGCATCCATCATCGCCGGAGCCCAAATCGATTCGGGCTCCGTAACCGGGGCCTTGCTCATCGACCGCATTGAAGAAGCGGGCGCACAGCTAGTGCTGGTACACGTAGCCGGCGGCGAACCCACGCCGCATCAGATGGTAAACCTGGTAGACTATGATCGTTTTCGCAATTACCTGGAAGAAAAGTTTGTCCTAAACACCGTTTTTGACCGGGCCGGACAGCAAATTGAGGTTTTTGAGCGCAAATGACGGCCGTTTTCAAGAATAGTAAATTCCAGATAATGGGCTTGCTGCTGCTGGGAATCGTCTTACGATTGATTAACCTGGGCCGGGAAAGCCTGTGGCTGGATGAAGCCATTAGCTTCCTTGCCGCCCAGTTGCCCCTGACCCAAATTGCCAATAACACGGTGCAGTCAAGCCATCCGCCGCTTTATTATTTGCTGCTGCATGTTTGGCTGGACCTAGTGCCCGATACGGATACGGCCGTAAAACTCATCAGCGCTTTGTGGGGCATCCTTCTCATTCCTGCGACGTATTTTCTTTGCCAGAAGCTGTTCAACAACCGCACCCTCTCGCTTACAGCCGCAGCTCTGACGGCCGTTTCTCCATTCCACATTTTATACAGCCACGAGCTGCGCATGTACACGCAGCTAATGGTGTTGGTGGTGGGCGGTACAGCCGCTTACTGGCACGCTCGCCAAAGAATGACTGTACGCTGGTGGCTATTAACTGGACTGCTTTTTTTAGCGGCCGTGTACACCCATCTTTTTGCCTTTTTGGCCCTGGCCGGCGTTGGATTGCACGCCCTGCTAGAAATGCAGCAAGACAAGCGCGCTTTTTGGGCCACAGCGGCGATGACGGCCGTCATTCTGGGTTGCTTTGTACCCTGGCTTTCTTTGATGCTGGTTGAGGCCGAACCGGCGCTGGGCAGCTTACGGCCGTTGCAATCACCTGAAATTTTAAACCCCATCAAACCGCTCACCGCCCCCGTCTTTTTGCTATTCGGCATGTCCAGCGCCTTTTGGTTTAGCGGGCTTATTCTTTTTGTCTTTTTAGCCTACCTCATTGTGTTTCTGATGGAGCTGCGCAAGCTGGGACGTTCCCAGATTACGTCTGAACTAAAGCTGGTGCTGCTCATTATTACCTGTGTGCTGGGGCTGCCGCTTTTGGTTTATTTGATACGGCCGTTTTTCTTGCCGGAACGTACCCTGGCCGCCGCTGCCCCGTTTCTGATCATCTGGTTAAGCTGGGGGACGACCCGCCGCCAATCGCCGCTGCCCTACCTCACCGGCATTGCCCTCCTGCTCATGCTGGTGGGCACGGTAAACTACCACGCCGGCCCGCTCATCAAACCACCCTACCGTGCTGCCACCGCTTACGTAGCTGACCATGCCGCCGCAGGCGAACTTGTCCTCCACACCAGCGACGGCTCTTATCTGCCGGCGCTGCGCTACGGACCGCAGCTTACCCAGGGCGTGCTGGCCGGCGATCCCGATCCGCGCAAGCCGGAAGCCGTTTATGAAGCATTGGGCGGGCAGGTTTGGTCGCTAGATGAGTTGGCGGTGGAGCAAAACGGCCGTTTCTGGCTGGTCGTAGCCATTGAACACAGCGAAGCATGGCAGCTTGTCCAAAGAGATATTATTTCTGCCACTTACCCATTGCTTGATGAGCAGGTGATTGGCGGCATTCAAATCTACTATTTTGGAGAAGAATAACGGTGAAACCAGAATCAAAGCGAAAATGGGTTACGTTATTTTCACTCCTCCTGTGGGCCCAGCTCATTTTTTCCGCTGGCTTAACCCTCTGGCGTTACCAACTCATATTCACCCAAGATTGGCCAGTTTATCCTTCTGAAAATAGCCCTCAAATCGAACAGTTTGCCGCATTCATCAAATCTATTTGCAGCGATGAAACAACGATTGGCTATGTTTCGACCGAATTCAACAGTTTCGCCCGCCTCAATTACGAACTGTATCCCCGACCGGTCCACAATTTGTCGAGCCTGGCTGATAGCGATGTCCGGGCCGAGATAGCCAAAAATGACATTGGCTGCCTTATCTACGATTTTGCCCCTGACCAACAGCAAGGTGAAGGCAGGCGGTTCGGTTTTTCTAGCAATCAGTTTGTGTTGCAGTTGGAGCCGGTGGAATGACGGCCGTTCTCACCCTCATCTCCACCTTACCCATCCTGCTAACGGGGGATTTCTGTCATCAGATATTTAAGAGTAGCGAGCCAACGCCTTTTGCCGAACGGTGGAGCCTGGCCCTGGCGCTGGGTGCTGGATTTGTCACTTTGCTCCATTTTGGCCTCTCAATCCTTGTCGTTGCTCAGGCATTAACCATCACAATTGCCATTACCATCCTTGTGGGCATCATCCACCTGTGGCGGCAGAGGGATTTTCTACAAAAATGGTTACAAAACGAGCCGCTAAAACAACTGGCGGTCTCAAACGGAGTCATTTTAGGGTTTGTCCTCGTCTTTTTCTGCCTGGTCTATGTCGTCTCCGCCCAGGCAGGCTTGGGGCACGATGGCTATGCTTTTTGGGGATTCAAAGCCAAAGTTATTTTCAGTGAAGGCGGCTGGCCACCGCCAATCGGCCAATTGGCCACGGTTGCCCATCCTGATTACCCGCTGCTCGTGCCGACGATGGAAGCATGGGTTTACTGGTTTCTGGGTGAGGTGGATGAAACGGCCGTAAAAATCATCTTTGTCCTCTTTTACGCCGCCCTCGTTTCGCTGTTTTACAGCACCGTACGGCAAAAATTTGGTATCGCCCTTAGCCTTGTTTTTACAGCCCTCATGGCCTTAACGCCCCAGCTTGCCGCCGTCTCCGCCCTGTCTGGCTATGCCGATGTGCCGTTGATGCTGTATGTGTGGGGAACGGCCGTGCTCTGCCAAAGATGGTTAACCAAAGGCAACAGACGCGATCTGCTCCTGGGTGGCATTCTGGCGGCGTTGGCCATTTGGGTAAAACGGGAAGGCGCCGTTTACTACGCGGTCAACACCGGCCTGATTCTCCTGGGCGTAGGCTGGATCGCCATGCACAGCAGAAATAAGAAACTGCCAACCATCGCACTATATCTGGCTCCCGGTTTGCTGATTCTCACGCCCTGGTTTGCTTACCTGCACTGGTGGGATATTCCCAACAGCGATTTTGCCGCTTTTGCCATCAACAATATCGAGCTGTATGCCGGACGGTTGCCCGTTATTCTCAGGATGCTGGGACGAGAGCTATTTTTCACGATTGAACGGTGGGGGCTGCTATGGTGGTTCTTTTTATTCAGTTTGGTGCGCAAAGAAGTACGCCAGGAAGCGCGCTGGTATATTGCTGTTTTAGCACTCTTGCCTGTGGCCGCCTTGAATTTTGCCTTTATTTTGTCATCATGGCAGCCGTTTACCGTCCACATTGCCGTCGCCATTGAGCGACTCATTTTGCACGCTGTGCCGCTTGCCTGGTATCTGATCGCGCTGCAAGCAACCGGCCTCAACCAATGGCTGGCAAGTATGGTGCAACAAAAATGAACCATTCTGCCCAGCAACGGCCTGCATTGAGCGGTTCGACGGGGTTGAACAAGTCAAAACGGCCGTATCCCCTCTACTTCCTCATCATCCTCATGCTGGCCGCCTTTGCCATGCTCACCTGGCTCAGCCTGGCCCGCTATTTTGCCTTCACCAGCCGCGCCTTTGATCTCGGGGCCATGAGCCAGGCCATCTGGAGCGTGACCCAGGGTGAACCGCTTATTTTTACGGTGGAGGGCATCACCTTAAGCCGCCTGGCGCGGCACGTTGAGCTTTTTTACTTTTTGCTGGCCCCCATTTACGCGCTCTGGCCGGCGCCTTCTACGCTGCTCGTCTTGCAGGCCGGGCTGGCTGTTTTGGGCACGCTGCCCGTTTACAGGATTGCTGACCGGCGCTTGAATCACGCCTGGAGCGCCATCATCATTGCCGCCATTTATTTGCTATACCCGGTGATGCAAACGGCCGTTCTCTTTGAATTCCACGGCGATACCCTGGCCATGCCGCTGCTGCTGTTTGCCCTCGACAGGCTGGATAGGCAGGCGCACCGCAGCTACTTTTTCTGGCTGGTGCTGGCTTTAAGCTGCAAATTTTACGTGGCGGTGCCGGTGGCCGCGCTTGGCACACTGCTGTGGTGGCATGGCAACAGGCGGTTGGGCTGGCGCACGTTTCTGCTTGCGGCCGTTTGGGGCAGCGTAACGTTTGGCGTGATACGGCCGTTGTTTGCCCCGCCCGATGCCGTCTATGTCGAAGCAACGGTCAACAGCTACATCAATTACTACTTCAGCCAGCTCAACCTGGTATTGACCGGCGCCCTCCGGCTGTCTAACGCGGTGATTGTGTACGCGCCGGTGCTGCTGCTGGCCTGGCGCGCACCCCGCTGGCTGCTGCCGGCCACGGCCGTTATTCTGCCGGTCCTCCTTAGCTCAGGGCCAGGACCATCATATGATTACCAATTCCATCACTACGCCCTGGGCGTTCCTTTTCTAATGATGGCTTTGATTGAAGGTGCAAAAAAGCTGGACCAAAATGGAAAAACATCACATCCCTGGCTAAGACGGCTGGTGATGGCTTTATTACTGACCATCGTATTAAACAGCTTCCTGGTAAATACGCCGTTGAATCCCCGATTTTACCGGGCAGTGCCGGGCTCCGGGTTTGGCCTGGATACGCTGGCCGGCTACGGCCGTACCGCCCGCGACGCATTTAAGTTCACCTGGATGGCTCCGCTGCAAGCCACGCAGCAGCCGCTGGCGGCTGACCGCTCGTTGGCCCGCCTGGTCGTCAATCGCCCCGTTCTGTACCTCGTGCCGCCGGAAAACAAGCCCCATGAAGCGTTACTGCCGCAGGTAGAATCCGTGGCGGTAGACGCACTCTATGACTTTGCTTTACTGGACCGCAGCCAAAACCTGTTAGAGGGCGGTGTACAAACCGCCTGGCCCACCATTCGCTGGCTGATCAACCAGCCCGACTGGCACCTGGTGCGGGCGCAAGATGGCCTGCTGGAATTCGGCCGTCAAGACGCCGGTTTGCGCCAGCAGGTGACCACCCGGCCGGCAACCGGTCAATTAGAACCGATTGCTCGCTTTGGCGATGGTTTGGTTTTATTGAACGCCGAAATTGTTTCCCTGGGCGGTGGCTTGTACCAGATGGATTATTTTTGGCAGGCCGAACGGCCCCTTCGGCAAGCTCAGGGCAGGTCGTTGCCCACCAACGCCAGCTATTTTGCCGTGACCCACCTCGATGGATTGGCTCACAGCCGTGTCGTCCATTTACCCACGCTGGCCATCATGCCGGTCTCAGAATGGACAGCCAACACAATCGTCCATGAATCTTTTGTGTTTGCCCTTCCCGCGAACACGCCGGCGGGAAGCTATACTGTCAAAACCGGCTGGTACAACGCCAACCTGCCCTGGGCGGCAGAAACCGATCGCCGCAGTCGCTTGGGCGAGGAGGCAACCATTGGACAGATCGTTGTCCCCTAAAATGACCGCGAATTTAACGACCAAAGAGTGGAAGCTGGCCCTGCTGGTGGCGGTGGCTACGGCCGTTCTCGGCCTCATCCCTTATCTCCTGGGCAACCTGCTGGCGCCGGACGGCCTGGTCTACATGCAGCTCATCATGAACCCGGAAGACAGCCAAACCTACTGGGCCAAGATGCGGCAAGGGTTTGATGGCGCCTGGCTGTACACCATTCCCTTTACACCGGAGCCGCACGCCGCTGCCGGCGTCGGCATTTTTTATGTCTGGCTGGGGCAGTTGGCGCGTGGACTGGGGGTTTCTTTAACGGCCGTCTGGCACGGCAGCCGCTTTATTTCCAGCATTGTACTCTTTGTCACCACCTTTCGTTTTGTGGCCGAATTTTTACCAGACAGGCAAACGCGCTGGACCGCCTACCTGCTGGCGCTGTACGGCTCCGGGCTGGGCTGGCTGCTTTTTGTGGTGGGGCAGCCATACTGGCTTGGTGCCTTCCCCGTCGATTTTAAACAACCGGGAGCCCATCTCTTTTTCACGGCGCTCACCTTTCCCCATATTTCGTTGGGAACGGCCGTTATCCTGTTCGATGTGCTGGTGCTGCGGAAGATCAGTGAGCAGTATTCAGTAATCAGTGGTCAGTTATCCGTAAACGGTGAGCGGTGGGGTTGGGCGGTGCTGGCAGGGGTAGCGAATCTGCTGCTGGGGGTGGCGTATCCGTTTTTGATTTATATTGTGGCGGGAACGGCCGTCCTTTACTGGTGTGTTTTGGTCTGGCAGCAGCGCCGGATTTTGTGGCAAATGGGGTGGCAAATTGCCGTCATGTTTCTCATTCCCGCCCCGCTTTACCTGTACTATTTGTCCGTCTGGCGCAGCAATGAGGTGTTCCGGCTGTGGGATGCCCAGGCGGGTACGCCGGCTGCTCCCTGGCCTCATTATTTGGTTGCCTTTGGCGCGATGCTCCTGCTGGCCGGGCTGTTTTGCTGGAAGAAGCCATCCGAGCGCCCCAGGTTCATGATCTTGTGGATGTGGATTTTTACCGCTGCCCTGCTGCTTTACTCGCCCCTGCTGCCCCAGCGTCGCTTCATCCAGGGCGTGCACGTACCGCTGGCGGTGCTGGCCGCGGCCGGATTTGTGCAGGTTGTGCTACCGCGCTGGCAAGACAGCCGTTTCTGGCAATCCCTCATCACCCGCCCCCGCTATGAAACGGCCAAACTGCGCCGCTTTGTCATTGTGCTTTTTTTACTCTTCATGAGCTTTTCCAACATTTACCTGTGGCTGGATGTGACCCGCATTGCCGCCCTCACCCAGCCTGACCTGTTTTTTCGTCCGGTAGCAGAAGTAGAAGCAGCAGCCTGGCTGCGCGCAAATGTGCCGGATACGGCCGTTATCCTCGGCAGCTACCAGACGGGTAATTTTGTGGCGGCCCAGGCCGGGCAGCGGGTGGTGCTGGGGCATTGGGCCGAGACGGTAGACGTGGTGGCGAAGGAAACGGCCGTCACTCAATTCTTCAGCAGCAGCGCCAGCGATACCTGGCGGCAAGATTTGCTCGAACAATTTGATGTTGTCTATGTCTGGTACAGCCCGCGCGAACAGGCCCTGGGTGATTTTGATCCGGGAACGGCCGCCTACCTCACCCCCGTCTATCAAACTGGTCCCATTACTATTTTCGCACGCAATCCATAGACGAATCGTCCCCTTTCCCCTAAAATCCCCTAACTTAGGGCATAAGCCCAAAACAAATAACCGAATTCTGATTACCGATTTACTGTTTACCGATTACCGGACAAATGCGTGCATTATTACAACGAGTCTCTTTCGCCAGCGTGACTGTCAACGGCCGTATCATCGGCCAGATTGATCGCGGCTTTGTTATTTTGCTGGGCGTCACCCACGGCGACACCACGGCCGAAGCCGACTGGCTGGCCAACAAGGTTGCCGGGCTGCGCCTGTTTGAGGATGAGGCCGGCAAGATGAACCTGGGCTTGACCGACGTCGGCGGCAGCCTGCTGGTCGTCTCCCAGTTTACGCTGTATGGCGATGCGCGTAAGGGAAGACGGCCGTCTTTCACCGCCGCCGCCCCGTCCGAACAAGCCGAATCGTTGGTTGATTATTTTTGCGGCCGTTTGCGCCAGGCCGGTTTCACCGTGGCCACCGGCCAGTTTGGCGCCATGATGCAGGTCACAATTCATAACGACGGCCCCGTCACCCTCATGCTTGAACGAGAAGTAGAATAATGGCAAACTTGGACCAGAAAGAACAGTTCGAAGAACTGCTGCAAACGATCAACCATGATTTGCGCACCCCACTGGCCAACATCCGTTCGGCCACCGCGATCCTTTTGCAAGACCTCAGCGATCCCCTTACGGACGATCAGCGTGCTTTTGTTGAAATCATCGATCAGGCCACGATTCGCCTGCTGGACCAGAGCAACCGGCTCATGCTGTTTAACCACGTTGCCTTTGTCCAAACGGATCTGAAACCAATCCAGCTTTCCGAACTCTTGGCCAACGTAAAAAAAGAGCTCAAGAACAACTATGACATCGACACCATCGAGCTAACTATTAACGGCGATCCCCTGCTCAACTGCCAGACCCACACGTTAGCCGCCACGCTGGCCCTCCTGGCCGCCGGGGACACCAAACACCAACCCGATACACACCCTGAAGAACCACCCGCAATTCATTGTCGAATAACCGGCGACCAGCTTTGCTTTACCATTCACAGCCTGATGTCTGCCGATGAATCTTCTGCCAGCTTGACTGCTTTGACCAGCGAGGTTGTGCAGCTACACGGTGGACGGCTCGAAACTATTAGAGCAGACGGCCGTAAACAATTTTCATTCTGTCTCCCTCTCTCATCGCCGACTCATTAAACTATCGCGTTTTTGCCCAAAACGAGGTAAAAATCTGGCAACATGAATCGTTCAAATATTCACAGATCATGTCGTGATCGCATGTTATCTGAATAATATTTCAGGAGCTTCATCAATTCTTTAAACGTTTCACGAGGTTAAGACACTCCTATGCGCAAACTTCATTTGCCTATCTTACTGTTTTTAGTCACGCTACTCATTAGCTGCGGCAGCGAAGCAGCCCCAACGCCCACCGCCACCCCGCAGCCAACGGCCGAAATTGCCGCTGCAGAAGAAGCCACGGCAACAGACGAACCCACCGCAGAACCAACGGCCACCCATACGGCCGTTCCCGCCACCAACACCCCCACAACAGAACCGGCTACGCCGACATCTCCACCCACTGAAGAGCCGGAAGCCACCGCTACCGAAGCTGAGGCAACGGCCGTTGAAACAGAACCAACGGCAACTGAGCTCAGCCCCACGGCCGCAAGCAGCACCAGCACCCCCGGCAGCCCGCCGCCCGCCCCACCGGCCAGCCCCGGCGGCGTCACCGCCCCCACCGATGCCAACTACCCGGCCAACACAGATAAAGTTGGCTGGGAAAACCGGATTCGGGTTCCCGCCGGGTTTGAGGTGAGTTATTACGGCCGTGTTGAAGGCCAACCCACCAGCATCACCTTCAGCCCGGTGGATGGGCAGCTGTACATTGCTGTGCAGGCTGGCACCATTTACAAAATGGATAGTTCCGGTGGGGTGAGCACCTTCGCAGGTGGCTATACCGTGCCTACCGGTATCGCCTTCCGCCCCGGCACCAACCAGCTTTACGTCTCCAGCCGGGTGCGGGATGAAAACATCGGCGGCGAGGCGCAGGTTTCGGTGGTCAATCGCGGTCAGCTTATTGGCGGTCTGCCCTGCTGCTACACCTTTTTCCATTCAGCTAACGGCATTGCTTTTGGGCCAGACGGTTATGGCTACGTTGGCGTTGGGGCCAGAGCTGATCATGGTGAGATTTTAGAAGGCCCCAACGCCGGGCAGCAGGATGAAATGCACCCTTACGAAGCCGCTATCCTGCGCTTTAACCCGGACACCGGCGAAGTTTCTGTCTATGCCACTGGCTTCCGCAACCCGTACGACATCGCCTGGGACAGCTTTGGTCAGCTTTGGGCCAGCGACAACACGCCCGACTACGACCCACCAGAACGGCTGCACCGCGTGGTGCCCGGCTACCCGTACTACGATTGCGACGTCTGTTTTAGCCCACCGCCCGGCGTAACGGTCATTCCGCCGCTGGCGCAGTTTACGCCCAGCTCCTCACCCACCGGCGTAGCCGTGTACAACGGCAGCCAGTTTCCCGGCTACAACAACGCGATTTTTGTCGCCCTGTGGAGCGCCTTCCCCGGTGCGCAAAAAATCATGCACATCGGCGCAGGCGGTGCGTCAGCCC
>CALBTC010000204.1 GCA_937967805.1 uncultured Anaerolineaceae bacterium | reverse complement strand
CTTTTTATGATTCAACGTCTCTTACTTGGGTAACATTTTTTTTGAGGCAATTCGCGGCCGTTTCCCCCATCAACATTTCCGCTATAATACCCCCAAAGTCACAAATGTAATTAAGAATCTATCCGAAAAAGCCACAGAGGAAAAAAAGAAGATAGAGAACTTGAGACCAATCTCAGAAATCTCTGTGAACTCTGTGGCCAATATTCGGATAGGTATTAAGACAAACGAGGTATTAACATGAGCAAACTATTCGACCACTTTGGTGCCCGGGCCCAGCTTCCCGGTACCGATGTCCACTACTATGAGCTGGCAAAACTGTCCCAATTTGGCAACATCGACCGCTTGCCCTTCTCCATAAAAATCCTGCTAGAAGCATTGCTGCGCACCTGCGACGGCTACGAAGTGAATCCCGAAGACGTAGAAAAATTGGCTAAATGGAACGCCAAAAATCCCAAAAAAGAGGAACTGCCCTTCAAGCCAGGACGCGTCATCTTGCAAGACTTCACCGGCGTGCCCGCCGTGGTGGACCTGGCGGCGATGCGTTCAGCGATGGCCCGGCTGGGCGGCGATCCCAAGAAGATCAATCCTATCGTGCCTGTCGATCTGGTCATTGACCATTCGGTGCAGGTGGACCAGTTTGGTACGGCCGCCGCCCTCTTCTTCAATGCCGAGCGCGAATTTGTGCGCAACCGGGAGCGGTACGAGTTCCTCAAGTGGGGCAAAGAAGCATTCAAAAACTTCAGCGTTGTCCCCCCCGCCACCGGCATCGTGCACCAGGTGAACCTGGAATATTTGGGCAAGGTGGTCATGACCAAGCCAGAAGGAGACGACACGGTTGCTTTCCCGGACAGTCTGGTCGGGACCGATTCCCACACCACGATGATCAACGGCCTGGGCGTGCTGGGCTGGGGCGTGGGCGGTATCGAGGCCGAGGCGGTGATGCTGGGCCAGCCGATTTACATGCTCACCCCGGAGGTCATTGGCGTGCGCCTGACCGGTGCCATGCCCGAAGGGGCCACCGCCACCGATTTAGTGCTGGTGGTAACCGAGCTGCTGCGCAAGAAGGGCGTCGTCGGCAAGTTTGTAGAGTTCTTTGGCTCCGGCCTCAGCAGTATGACGCTGGCCGACCGGGCCACGATTGCCAACATGTGCCCCGAGTACGGCGCTACCGTCGGCTACTTCCCGGTGGATGACGAGACGCTCAACTACATGCGCAGCACCGGCCGTCCTGATGAACTGGTTGATCTGGTCGAAAAATATAGTAAAGCGCAGGGCCTCTTCCGCACGGATGAGACGCCAGACCCGGATTTCACCGATGTGGTGGAGCTGGATTTGGGCACCGTGCAGCCCAGCTTGGCCGGACCGAAACGGCCGCAAGACCGCATTGTTCTCTCCGACATGAAAAGTAAATACCGCGAGTCGCTGCTGGCCCCCGTTGGCCCGCAGGGATTGGGCTTAAAAGAAGAAGAGCTGACCCGAACCGCCACCGTCTCCAACGGGCACGAGGTGGAAATTGGTCACGGCGCGGTGGTCATTGCCGCCATCACCAGCTGCACCAACACCTCTAACCCCAGCGTGATGCTGGGCGCGGGGCTGGTGGCCAAGAAAGCGGTAGAAGCCGGCCTGAAGGTCCATCCTTACGTGAAGACCAGTCTGGCCCCCGGCTCCCGCGTGGTGGAAGATTATCTCAAGAAATCGGGCCTGATGCCTTACCTGGAGGAGTTGGGCTTCCACATCGTGGGCTTTGGCTGCACCACCTGCATCGGCAACTCCGGCCCGCTGCCGGAACCGGTGAGCCACGCCATTCAGGAAGGCGATCTGGTGGTTTCTTCCGTGCTGAGCGGCAACCGCAACTTTGAAGGGCGCGTCCATCCGCTGACCAAAACCAACTACCTGGCTTCGCCGCCGCTGGTGGTGGCTTACGCTTTGGCCGGCACGACCGACATCGACCTGACAAATGATCCCATCGGTACCAACAAGGCGGGCGAGCCGGTCTACCTCAAAGACATCTGGCCCAGCCGCCAGGAAATCAGCGACACGATTCTCAAAACGATGTCGGCCGACATGTTCCACACCCAATACGGCAACGTCTACGACGGCAACGAGGAGTGGAACAAGATTCCGGTGCGCGGCGGCGAGCTGTATGAATGGAGCGACGAATCGACCTATATTCAGGAACCGCCGTTTTTCACCGAGCTGACGCCGGAAGTTCAGCCTATTGAAAACATTGAAGACGCACGCGTTCTGGTGAAGGTGGGTGATTCGGTAACGACGGACCACATCTCTCCGGCCGGAGCGATTTCGCGAAGCAGTCCGGCGGCTGAATATTTGATGGAACGGGACGTCGCGCCGCAATATTTCAACTCTTATGGCTCGCGCCGGGGTAACGACCGGGTGATGACGCGCGGCACGTTTGCCAACGTGCGCCTGCGCAACCAGATGGCTCCCGGCACGGAAGGCGGCTGGTCTAAATATTTGCCCACGGGCGAAGTGACAACCATGTACGATGCCTCGCTCAAGTACAAAGCAGACGGCACGCCGCTGGTGGTGCTGGCCGGCCAGGATTACGGCATGGGCAGCTCGCGCGACTGGGCGGCCAAAGGCACCTTGCTGCTGGGCGTCAAGATGGTCATCGCCGAGAGCTATGAGCGAATTCACCGCAGTAATCTGGTGGGCATGGGCGTGCTGCCGTTGCAGTTCCAGGAAGGCGAAACGCCGGAAACGTTGGGGCTGGACGGCACGGAGTTTTACTCTACGGTGAACCTGACGGACGATTTAAAGCCGCTGCAAACAGTTACGATTAAGGCGGTGAAATCGGACGGCCGTACCATCAGCTTCGACACCCTTTGCCGGATAGACACGCCAGTTGAGGTAGACTACTATCGCAACGGTGGCATTCTGCACACCGTTTTGCGCAACTTCTTGAAGGAAAATTAGGTGCTTTTCTGTTGGTCAATTTTGAAAAATTGACCTGCGGTCTATCATTTTTGGTACCTGGAGGTGAGGCGAATGACAATAGCTGAACCAAAACAAAAACTCATTACCGGTGAAGAACTCCTGGAAATGGGGGATATTGGACCCTGTGAACTGGTCGCCGGGGAGATCATCAAAATGAGTCCAACCAATGTAGAACATGGCTATTTGGAAAATGAAATCGGCCGGCTGCTCGGTAATTTCGTCGCTGGGAAAAAGAACGGATGGGTGCTCACAGGCGAAGTTGGCATCTTTATTCAACGTAATCCTGATACCATTCGCGCTGCGGACGTTGTGTTTATTTCCAAAGAGCGCGTGCCTGAACGGCCGCGCCAGGGTTTCCTGGAGATTGCCCCTGAGCTGGTTGTTGAGATTGTGTCGCCGACTGACCGTTGGTCCGATTTGCACGACAAAATTGAGGAATATTTTGGTATTGGCGTGCAGTGGGTGTGGGTTGTTGAGCCAACGCGGCAGGTAATCCGTGTTTACAGTGCGCCAACGAAGGTTGAAATAGTTGCCGAACAGCTTCAAGGTGAAGGTATTTTGGCAGGTTTTGAACTGTCGGTTTCCCATTTGTTTGCTGAATGAGACGTTAGCCGATGCAGCAGGTAGAAGACGGTGGGTAATTAAAGTAATTGGACAATCGAAAACAATTATTTAATTACCCAGTTACTCAATTACTTCCTACTCTTCGGCAAACCAGCCCAACGCCTCTGCATTGCCCAAATAGCCGGAATCAATTTGCAGGCGAAAATGGGCACTGGTGGGGCAGCCGCAGGCGGTGCAGACCATTAAGTCTGCCATTTCAGACGCTTCTACCGGAATGCCAAACGCAACCATGTCGGCAACGGCCGTTTGCAAATCAGGCGTGGTTGGCGCCTCGGCACACTGCTCGCCCACCGGCTTTAAAATCCAGATCAAATTTCCTGTTGCTTCTGGGTATGGATTCAGACTTGGCGGTGGGTTGGGTATTTCGTACCCTTCAGGCAGCGTGGTGGTGGGCGGCGGCTGGGGTGCCGGATAGCCATCATCACCAGGAGCCGTTTCTGGTTCGGTTGGTTCGCCGACGGGGGGTGGCGTTAGCGTGGCGCGGGGAAAAACATCGGGTTCTGCTTCGGGTGCCTCATTGAGGGCCCCGCCGTCACTCTCCGGGGGAATCTCAGTAGGGTCCTCATCAACCGGGGACGGGCCGCAAGCAACGGCCGTTAGCCACAAAATTGCTGTTAAAAGCCATAAAATTCGTTTCACAATACACTCCTTCATCAAAAATGTCGATGTTACGAGATTGTAACAAAATGCGCTATCATACGGAAAACGACAAGGTACTGATTTTTGTTCCTGCCCTGAATCTTTACAATCTGTTTAGGAGATACTCAGCTTAGGCATACAATGGCCAGTTATGCTCGTTGTTAAACATTAAACTGTCATGCCCGCGAAAGCGGGTATCCATTTGTAGTCCGAAAAGGATTTTCGGACATCGAACAGGGATGTTCGATTTACCAGGAGATTGATTCTTATGAAAAAAGCCATGTGGCTAATGCTGTTGACGCTGCTGTTGGCCTGTGGTCCTTCAACCACAGAGTCGTTGCCTGCCGTCACAGATACTGAAGAAGATACGGCCGCTCCCAGCACAGAAGAAATTGTCGATGAAACGGCCGAAACCACCGAAAGCACCAATATGGCCGCCACCAATCTAGACGACTTTTCCCCGGCCGGCACCGTGGCGGAAGCGGCCGTTGTTCGTGAACAGGATTGGCGCAAAGGCGCGGCCGATCCCGCCGTACTCATCATAGAGTATGGCGACTTTCAATGACCGGGCTGCGCGAGCTTCTCGCTCGTGCTGGAGCGTCTGGTAGACGCCTACCCCGAAACCGTACAGATTGTTTATCGTCATTTTCCGCTGAATAGTATCCATGCCCATGCCCAAAAGTCGGCCGAAGCGGCCGAAGCCGCCGGCGCGCAAGGGGCTTTTTGGGAGTACCATGATGCCCTGTTTGCCCGGCAGGGAGAATGGTCTAATCTGGACGAAGCCGCTGCCCACGACTACTTTGTATCCCTGGCCGATGAGCTGGGCCTGGATGGGAATGCCCTCGGAGAAGACCTGGACAACAATACCTACGCTGAATACGTGTCGGCGATGGAGGCGGAGGCTATTGCTATTGGCCTGGGCGGCACGCCCAGCGTTATTGTAGATGGCAATTTGGTGCCTAACGTTCCTTTCGACTATTCCGTTTGGGAAAGCTACGTACAGCAAAGTCAGGCGATCCGTGAAGCCGAACAGATTTTAGCTGACAGACAGTACGATGCACCGCCGCCCTTGACCATTGACGTGCAGGCTGACTACACGGCAACCATTCTGATGGAAAGCGGGGAGGAAATTGTGATTGAACTTTTGCCCCAATCGGCCCCGGAAACCGTGAACAATTTCGTCTTCTTGGCCGAAGAAGGCTGGTACGATGGTGTTACCTTCCACCGCGTCATTCCTGGCTTCATGGCTCAGACGGGCGACCCCACAGGATTGGGCATTGGTGATCCAGGCTATGCCATCGATGATGAGTTTGATCCCGAACTTTCTCATAGTGGGCCTGGTATTGTCTCTATGGCGAACTCCGGGCCAAACACGGGCGGCAGCCAATTCTTCATCACCACCGGAGCCGCTACACACCTGGATGGCCTGCACGCCATCTTTGGCCGCGTCGTTGCGGGGATGGATGTAGTAGAGAACATGACGCCGCGCGATCCGCAAGACCCCAGTGCGCCCGACGGCGACCGCATTGAGACCATTACGATTGAGACGGGACAGTAATGAAGCATTCACTAAAAAGCTTTGGTTGTTTCCTGTTTGTTTTGCTCTTGACAACCCTTGCCTGCACGATTCCGGGCACGGGATCAGACGAACCTGAAGTGACGCCGACGCCGCAAGGCGACTCCATGACGTTTTTGATTCCGGCCTATACTTACAATCTGGAACCAGGGGAGACCGTGCCGGGGTCCCAACTGCAGTATGTGGGCAAGACGGGCGATTTGCATGATGTGAAGATCGATGGAGAACCGGCACAAAAGCGGGTAGGCGATTCCTTCATTTGGAACGGCATTGTCGCGCCGGGGGTGTTTGCCAGCTACAATTTGCGGCTGGCCCCAGACTTTCTAGGCCCGCTGCCGGTGGCCGGCCCCGTTGAGGTAACGGTGCTGAATCCGGTAGCCATGCCGCTGAATGAGATGCCGGATTGGCCCAACGCGATTCGTTATAACAACATCGTCTTGGCGCATAACGTGCCGGTGGGTTGGACAATTCCCGGCACCACCCTTGTGTATGACGGTGTCTCGACACAGGGTGAAGTAGATTCAGCACGGCTAACTGGCCTTACAGGACACCCGCTGTTTGCCCTGGGTGATTCAATCACCTGGATTGGCACGCTGCAAGAGAACGTGGCGATTCGGTATACGTTCCGGGTGGTAAATTTTAGCGAAAACAGCCTTCAGTTAGGCGGCACGGCCGAGTTGCTTGTGAACAGATAGGGAGTTTGCTTTCATGCCACAGCCGCATCCCAAATTTGAACGGCCGTCTGACCCCCTCGCCGCCCAAAACCAATTCCGTCAGCAAACGTATGCTGCCCAATCGTGGCCTTCTTTTGCTGTGGCCAAAGCGCAGCTTCCTCAACCCGTTCTGCCCGAACACGAGAGCTGGGTCAAGCTGTATTGGCGGGCCTGGGAAATAGCCTGGCAAAATTTACGGCAGCCGCAGCCAGCGTCCGACCTCGTGGCTAACTTTTTGGATGCGGCCACAGACGACTGTCTGTTTATGTGGGACAGCGCCTTTATGAGCCAGTTTGGGCTGTACGGCCGTCGCGCCTTCAACTTTATGGGCAACCTGGACAATCTCTATGCCAAACAGCATGATGATGGCTTTATTTGCCGCCAGATCGACCTGGCTAGTGGCGAGGATTTATTCTACCCGTTTGATCCCAACGGCACCGGCCCCAATATTCTGGCCTGGGTAGAGTGGCGCAGCTATCGCTTTACGGGGGATGACGACCGTTTGGCCAAAGTTTTCCCGCCGCTGGTAGCTTACCATCGCTGGTGCCGGGCCAATCGCACCTGGCCCAACGGCCTGTACTGGGCCACCGGCCACAGCAGCGGTCTCAGCAACCAGCCGCGCGTGCCCGACAGCAGCTACCACCACCGGCATTGGAGCTGGGTCGATGCCTCCATGCAGGCGTCACTCAACAGCTTGATTCTGGCGCAAATGGCGGCCACGCTCAAGGAAGAGGCGCTGGCCACAGAGCTGGAAGCAGAGCATGCACGCCTGGTCGAATTGATCAATAAACATTTTTGGAATGAAGCCACCCAGTTTTACCAGGACGTGAATGCGGACGGCCGTTTCAGTCCCGTCAAATCTATTGCCGCCTACTGGGGCCTGCTAGACCCTGGGCTGATCTCCGAAAAGCGGCTGGAGCCGTTTGTGCAGGCGCTGCGCGAAAATTGGGCGTTTAAGCTGCCGCACCGCGTCCCCAGCCAGTCGGCCGACAGCGAAGGATACAACTTTGAGACGGGCCGCTATTGGCGCGGCGGCGTCTGGCCCAGCAGTAACTTTATGGTGCTGCGTGGTTTGCGGCAGGTGGGGCAGCATGGCCTGGCCCACGAAATCGGCGTAAACCATCTGCTGAACGTGACCAAAGTGTATGAACGCACCGGCTCTTTGTGGGAAAATTACGCGCCCGAAACGGCCGCTCCCGGTGCGCCCGCTGCTGAAAATCCTGTCGGCATGGCCGGTTTGAGCCCTATCGCCATCTTGCTGGAGGACGTGATTGGCATTGCGGTAGATTGGCCGCAGCGGCGAGTCTTTTGGGACCGGCGGCTGGTTTGTGAACGGCCGTACGGTGTAGAAAATTACCCGCTGGGGCCGGACGGCAAGCTGTCGATGGTGGCCGATGCGCACAAGCTGGTGTTGACCACCGATTTGCCTTTTACGCTGACGCTGCGGGATGCTGCCCAGTCGATACAAACGGCCGTTCCCAGCGGCACCACCGAAATTGATCTGGAATAAACCTGGAAACAGAGCGTGAAACGTGAAACGTGATGCGTGAGAAAAATCACGTTTCACGTTTCACGCATCACGATTGTGAGTATTAAGAACAATATCGAGATGCAATGCCACAGATAACAGTCGCTACCATCAATTTACGCAATCGATCGGACCGCTGGCGGGAGCGCCGCCATTTGCTGGTGGCCGAGCTGCTGGACGAGACGCCTAATTTGATCGCCCTGCAAGAGATTAGCTTTCCCATTGGCCAGGGGCGCTGGTTACGCAACCAGATTAATGCGCGCCTGCCTGAAGGGAAACGGCCGTATCGTATCATCCAACTGCGCAAACAGCACCCCATCAACGGCTATCTGGAAGGGATTGGTGTGCTTAGCAATCTGCCAATTTTATACTCTGACAATCTCAATCTAGGCTATGGTGGCCGCGTGGCCCTGCGGGTCAACGTGGAGCTGAGCAATCGCCAGCCGCTCGATTTTGTCTGCACTCATTTCCATCATGTGCATACCGACAAAGAAGCGCGGCAGGAGCAGGCGCTTTTGCTTACCGGCTGGCTGGCCGACAGCCGCCCCATTCCGGCCCAGGTGATTGCTGGAGATTTTAACGAGGTGCCCACTGGTCCCGCCATTCAAATTATGAAGCAGCGTTATCGTTCGGCTTACCAACTGCGGCATGGTTTTGAGCCATTGGCTACGTTCCCCACGGCGCTGGTGCCGCTGGGTGATTGGTCTGGCTGCCTGGATTACATCTTTGTCTCTTCCGGCATTCGCCAGGTGCTTGAAGCCCGCATCTTTTGCGACGAACCCGCCCCGGACGATGATATGCTTTATCCATCGGACCATGTGGGCATATTGGCAACGTTGGAAATTTAGGATGATTGAAACCTCCCGCAGGTTCCTTATTTGAGCATCCTCAATTACAAAACCTGCGGGAGGTTGACCACTTAGGAGAAGGCATGATGAAAAACATCACCGGCCTGCGCTGTGTGATTTGCCAAGAAGTTTACCGGCCTGACGAGGTACTGTACGTTTGCCCCGATCACGGCAATGAAGGCATTCTGGATGTGGAATACAATTATGAGGCCATCCGCGCTGAGGTTGGCGGCGTTTTGCCGGATGCCGGCGGGGGCATGTTTGCCTATCGGCCGTTTTTACCGGTTGCCGATAACATTCCCGCGCCGCCGCTGCTGGTCGGCGCGACGCCGCTCCAGCCGGCACACCGCCTGGCGCAGGCAGCGGGCGTGGCGGAATTGTGGCTGAAGGATGACGGCCGTAATCCAACAGGCTCTCTCAAGGACCGGGCTAGTGCCATTGCCATCATGAAAG
>CALBTC010000203.1 GCA_937967805.1 uncultured Anaerolineaceae bacterium | reverse complement strand
CGCTGCGCCGCCTCGCTGTCAATTGAGAAGCTGCTGCGTCAGCATTAAGGAGAACATTATGTTTGAAGCAGTCAAGGAATTAAACGGATACCATAAACACGAGACGCTCAAAAACGGGAAAAATGGCCACAGCAACGGCAAGGCAGCCAGCCAGCTAGAAACGTCGGCCAAAGCTAAAGAAGCGATTGAAACGGCCGTACGCGCCATCCTCAGCAACGTCGGCGAAGACCCCGACCGCGAAGGCCTCGTCGGCACGCCCAACCGCATTGCCCGCATGTACGATGAGATTTTGGCAGGCTACGACACCGATCCCGTCAAGTTGGTCAATGGTGCGCTCTTCGATGTGGATTATGATGAACCGGTGATCGTCAAAGAGATTGAATATTTCAGCATGTGTGAACACCATATGCTGCCCTTTTTTGGCCGGGCCCACATCGCCTATATTCCGTCAGACAAGGTCATTGGCCTCTCCAAAATTCCGCGCATTGTCGAAATGTTCGCCCGCCGCTTACAGGTGCAGGAACGCATGACGCGCCAGATCGCTGAAATGATCGATGAAATTCTCCAGCCACAGGGCGTTGCCGTCGTTGTTGAAGGCTCCCACATGTGCTCCATGATGCGCGGCGTCAAAAAGGAGCATCCCCGCATGATGACGAGCTATATGCTGGGCAGATACAAAGAAGACCGCGAACTGCGCCGCGAATTTATGGATCAACTGCGCAAGTAACAGCTTATCCCCGATCAAATTTCAGAGCAGCATTCTGTATTGGGATGCTGCTCTTTTTTTTGCGCTTTAATTCGAAGATGCTATGCTCAGATACCGTAACACATTTCCAAAAACAAGCCCTGCTGTTCAAAAGCAAAAGGCACAATAAAATGAGTACGCAACAACCTCGTATCATTATCGTCGGGGCGGGTTTTGGCGGATTGTTTGCCGCCCGCGCTTTGGCCAATAAGCCGGTTGAGGTACTGTTAATAGATCGCAGTAACTTCCATACCTTCACCCCCTTGCTCTACCAGGTGGCCACCTGCGCCCTTGACCCATCAGAGATTGCCTACCCGGTGCGCACGATTTTCCGCAAAAACCGGAACATTCGCTCCCTGCTAGGCACCGTCACCGCTATTGACTACGCGAACAAGGTGATCGAAGTGCAGATTGGCGAGCAACAGCGGCAAGAAAGCTATGATTTCCTCATTTTGGCGACGGGCAGTACACCTACCTACTTTGGCAATGATGCCTTTCGTGAAAATGCGCTGGAGCTGCGAACGTTGAGCGACGCCATCAATTTGCGTAACCATATCCTCGCCCTGTTTGAGCAGGCCGCCTGGGAAGAAGATGACGCCGTCCGTGAAGCGATGACTACGATAGTAGTAGCCGGTGGTGGCCCTACCGGACTGGAAACGGCCGGAGCCATCTACGAATTGTACAATCATGTCCTTGGTCGAGAATATGTGCACCGGGAGATGCGAACGCAGGTCATTTTGGTAGAAATGCAACCGTATCTGCTAGCCCCCTATCCGGACAAGCTGCGCCAGGCAGCGCTGGAGCAGTTGCTGTCATTAGGGGTGGAGGTGCGCCTGGGAAGTCCCGTAGAAGAAGTTGCCAGGGATCATGTGAAGCTGGAGGATGGCACGGTCATTCCAACCTACACGCTGGTTTGGGCAGCCGGGGTGAAAGGCTCACCGCTGGCCGAAATGCTCAATGTGCCACTGAAACGCGGCGGGCGATTGCCTATCTTGCCCACTACTGAGGTGATTGATCGCCCAAATGTCTATGCCGTGGGGGATATGACTTACCTGGAGGATGAATCAGGTCAGCCGTATCCGATGTTGATTCCCGTGGCGCAGCAGCAGGGGGAACTAGCGGCGAAAAATATTTTGGCGGAGATTGAGGGGAGGGAGAAACGGCCGTTCCACTACCACGATCGGGGCAACATGGCTACGATCGGCCGCCGCCGCGCCGTGGCCTGGATTTACAACAAGATTCAGCTGCGTGGTTACATCGCCTGGCTGTCCTGGCTGGTGCTCCATTTAATTACCCTGCTCGGCTTTCGCAATCGGCTAAATGTGTTTGTGAACTGGGTCTGGAATTACTTTACCTATGATCGCTCAGTGCGCATTATTTTGGAGCAGGGACAACACATGCGCGAAAAACAAAAGGCTTTTTCATCCGCAGATTACACAGATTAGCGCAGAACAAGCCTGTGGCTTTTTCGGATAGATTCTAAATGGAGAAGACGGTGCGGACGACGTTTTTCATTTCGGTGATGTTGTTGGCCACCGATTTATCGCCGCGAAAGATGGCGCTGCCGGCCACCAAAGCGGTTGCCCCGGCGGCCACAACCTCGGCCGCGTTTTTGGCGCTAATGCCGCCGTCTACCTCCAGCCAGGCATTGCTGCCGCGCTCGGTGAGCATTTGGCGCAGGCGGCGAATCTTGCCGGTACTTTGCGGAATGTAGCTTTGCCCACCAAAGCCGGGATTGACCGACATGATGAGGATGAGATCGACGTCGGGCAAGATTTCTTCTACGGCCGTTAACGAGGTTGCCGGATTCAGCGCCACACCTGCCTTGACACCCAACTCCCTGATGGCCTGCACGGTGCGGTGCAAATGGCGCGTCGCCTCCGCATGAATGGTAAGTCGGGCTGCGCCGGCCTGGGCAAACTTTTCCAGGTAGCGGTCCGGCTCCTCGATCATGAGGTGGACATCCAGGGGGATGTTGGCTTCTTCGGCTAACGGCCGTATCGCCCGCGGAATCATCGGGCCAAAAGAGATGTTGGGCACAAAACGGCCGTCCATGATGTCCACATGCAGCCAATCGGCACCGCCAACGATGGCTTCCGAGACATGTTCACCCAATCGGGTAAAATCGGCGGCCAGGATAGACGGGGCAATCTTTACCGGCAATCTCATTTCCTTACTCCAAGAGCGACAGCGCTGCTTTCACCATCGCCTCCGGCGTTATGCCCAGATTCTCATAGATCGCTTTGTGGGGAGCAGAGGCTCCATACCGGTTCAGGCCGACGGCAATGCCGTCAAAGCCCAAATACCGCTCCCAGCCCAGCGGCACGCCGGCCTCAATGGAGACACGAGCGGTGACGGCTCGCGGCAGGACCGACTCCCGATAAGCGGCGTCTTGGGCAGCAAAAATTTCCCAGGAGGGCATAGAAACCACACGAGCCGCAACGCCTTGCTCGGCTAGTTTGTCCTGCGCGGCCAGAGCAATCTGCACCTCAGAACCGGTTGCCAGCAGCAGAACCTGGGAATTATCGGCATCGCTGAGGATGTAGGCACCTCTGGCCGCACCGGCAGCGTCGGCATACTTTGTGCGGTCCAGCGTGGGCACGCCCTGGCGGGTGAGGATGAGCGATGTGGGGCCGGACAAATTTTCCAGAGCTAAGCGCCAGGCCACGGCCGTTTCCGCCGCGTCGGCCGGACGAATGACGGTCATGTTGGGCATGGCGCGCAGGGACATGACGTGCTCGATGGGCTGGTGGGTGGGGCCATCGGTGCCCAGGCCAATGCTGTCGTGGGTGAAGACGTAGATGACGGGCAGCCCCATCAACGCCGAAAGGCGCACCGCCCCGCGCATGTAATCAGAAAAGACGAGGAAGGTGCCGCCATACGGCCGTACACCGCCATGCAGCGCCATCCCGTTCAGGATACCGCCCATGCCGTGTTCGCGCACGCCAAAATAGATGTAGCGCCCGCTGAAATCATCTTTGGTCAGGCCGGGCTCGCCCTTGAGGTCGGTTTTGTTAGAGCCGGTGAGATCGGCCGAGCCGCCCAGCAAGTTGGGGATATGGGGGGCGATGGCGTTGAGCACCTGCCCGGATGAAGCACGCGTAGCCAGGCTTTTGCCCGCTTCAAACTTGGGCAACACATTGTCCCAATCAACAGTGAAATCACCATTAAGATATTTTTTGAACAGCGCGGCGTCTTCAGGATAGGCGGCACTGTAACTTTCCCACAATTTTTCCCATTCGCTTTGGAAACGGCCGTCCATCTGCAAAAAGTCGCGCGCTTCGTCGGCGATGTAAAAGAGTGGCTCCGGGGGCCAGTTAAGCGCCTTTTTGGTCAGGACCACCTCGTCTTCTCCTAGAGCAGAGCCGTGAGCGGCGGAGGTGTCTTGCTTGTTGGGACTACCGTAACCAATGTGGGTGCGACAGGCGATGATGGACGGCCGTTCGCCTTCTGCTTTGGCCTTTTCGATAGCTGCTTTGACGGCCAACGGATCGTGGCCATCTACCTGCTGCGTATGCCAGCCATAGGCGGCAAAGCGGGCCATTCTGTCTTCGGTGAAGGCCAGGTCAGTGGGGCCGTCGATGGTTATGTTGTTGTCATCGTACAGCACAATGAGCTTGCTCAAACCCAAATGGGCAGCTAACGACGAGGCTTCCTGGGAAATACCTTCCATCAGGTCGCCATCGCTGGCGATGACGTAGGTGTGATGGTTGACAATCTCGTGATCAGGGCGATTAAAGCGGGCCGCCAGCCAGCGCTCTGCCAGGGCCATGCCCACGGCATTGGCAAATCCCTGCCCCAGCGGGCCGGTGGTGGTTTCTACGCCAACGGTGTGGAAATTTTCGGGATGGCCAGGCGTTTTGCTGCCCCATTGGCGGAACTGTTTCAGCTCCTCCAGAGGTAAATCGTAGCCGCTGAGATGCAGCAGGCTGTAGATGAGCATCGAGCCATGCCCGGCGGATAAAACAAAACGGTCGCGGTCGGGCCATTGGGGATCGCTAGGATTGTGGCGCAAGAACTGTGTCCACAGGACGACGGCAACATCGGCCATGCCCATTGGCATGCCGGGATGGCCCTCGCCTGCTTTTTGTACAGCGTCCATCGCCAGGCCACGAATCGTGTTGGCTGCCTGGCGATGAAGGTCTAAATTGTATTCACTCATTAATATCTCCATTAAAATCTGCGATGTCATTTCTTGGCCAAATGGCCAATCCTGCAATGCTACAGAAAAACCAGGGTATTGCCAGCCAGCCAAAGAAGCTTAACATACTGACAAAATCATCTACCTCTGGCACATAGAGTAAAGCCGATACTAAAAATGACATTATCACTGTTGGGATTACAGCAGAAAACCAAATAGAAAACCTTTTTTGAAGAAACAATCCTGATGGGAAAATTATTCCCAAGGTAAAAATCGAATAAATCGCAATGACAATTGGCCCTAATACATGTTCCAATGGAGGCATTGAGACATCTTCCACGCAGCTAATGAAAAAACATTGGATGTAATTGAGCACCCAGCTACCGAAAATCGCAATCATCAAAACAAAAATAAGTATGAGAAATTTCTTCATTCTATGTTTGATAACCACTCCAAACCTAATGCACAATGTTGTTGATTTGTCATTTTGAGCAAAGCGAAGAATCCCTACAGCATAACAAGAGAGCATACCTAGCTCGCGAGCATAGGTTTTGGCTGGCAAGGCTTAGAGGGATTCTTCATTCCGCTGCGCTCCATTCAGGCTTGTGCTGAGCCTGGCGAAGTAATGACAATTCATGGAACCTTTGAAACATTGTGATTACGTTGGTTAGCGAGGGGCCATGCGGATGGCACCGTCGAGGCGAATGACTTCACCGTTGAGCATTTCGTTTTCGATGATGTGTTGGGCCAGGGCAGCGTACTCTTCTGGACGGCCGAGGCGAGAGGGGAACGGTACCTGTTCACCCAGGGAGATGCGCGCTTTTTCGGGCAGTCCGGCCAGCATGGGCGTCTCGAAGATGCCGGGGGCGATGGTCATCACGCGAATGCCGCTGCGGGCCAGATCGCGGGCAATGGGCAGGGTCATGCCGACCACGCCGCCCTTGGAGGCAGAATAAGCAGCTTGGCCAATCTGACCGTCAAAGGCAGCGACGGAGGCGGTGTTGATGATGACGCCGCGCTCGCCGGCCTCGTTGGGTTCGGCTTTGACCATCTCGGCCGCGGCCAGGCGAATGACGTTAAAGGTACCGATGAGGTTTACCTGAATCACTTTGCTAAAAGCCTCAAGGTCGTGCGGCGAACCGTCGCGGCCAATCACCTTGCTGGCGATGGCGATGCCGGCGCAGTTGACGACACCATTTAGCCCGCCAAAAGAATCGACGGCGGTGGACACGGCCGTTCCCACATCATTCTCAGACGCCACGTTGGTCAGAACAAATTTGGCGCTGGCTCCCAAATCAGCGGCTAACGCTTCGCCAGCCTCGTTGTTGAGATCGGCAATAAGCACGTTGGCTCCGGCGGTGGCCAGACGCCTGGCGGTGGCTGCGCCCAGGCCAGAGCTGCCGCCGGTTACTAAAAAGGTTGACCCTTGAATTTTCATAAGCGTATCTCCAAATTCGTAATGGTTTTGTTTCTCTGGAGACCTGGCAAGTTTTTCAAAGATATATGGATTCCCGCCTTCGCGGGAATGACACGTAATGCCCATTATTTTCTTAAAGCGTCACGGGAAACCTGTCAGGTCTGGATTCCTGGCCGAATTGTAACAAGTGGATACGGCCGTTCGCAATAGCAAAATCTAATGCACTTGCCCCCATTGTGGCGGTGCATTACTATTGCGCCAGCGGCGCATAATATTTTAAGGTGCGCCGGCAAACTGCCGGTAACCGGTATTCCGTAATCGGTAATCAGTGGTCGGTAGACATGACTGATTACCGACCACTGATTACTGATTACTGGCTTACTAAAAAGGAGCCTGATATGTGTGGACGATTTGCGTTAATGACCCCAACTGAACAGTTAGCAGCACAGTTTGGCGTGCCGGAAACGGCCGTTTCTGCCCTGCCCCCCTCTGTGCCCCGCTACAACATTGCCCCCACCCAGCCTGTTGCGGCCATTCGCCTGGCAGACGATGGCCAGCGGGACCTGACTTTTTTTCATTGGGGGCTCATTCCCTCCTGGGCGAAAGATGTGAAGATTGGCTCGCGGATGATCAATGCCCGTTCAGAAACAGTGGCGGAGAAACCATCGTTCCGTGCGGCGTTTAAGCGGCGTCGCTGCCTGATTCCGGCTGATGGTTTTTACGAGTGGCAGAAGCAGGCCAACGGCAAGCAGCCAATGTTTATTCGCCCGGCGGAAGGGGAGGAACAGCCTGCGCTGCGCCTGCCGAAGCGGCCGTTTGCCCTGGCCGGCTTGTGGGAAGTATGGCACGATCCCGATGGCGGAGCCCTGCAATCGTGCACTATCTTGACCACCACGCCCAACGAACTGATGGCTCCAATTCATAACCGGATGCCGGTCATTGTGGAGCCGGAGGATTATGATTTGTGGCTGAACCCGGAACCTGATCCAGAGCAGGGGCTGCATTTGCTACGGCCGTATCCCCCTGAAAAAATGACCGCTTACCCCGTTAGCACCGTCGTCAACAATCCGCGCAACGACACGCCAGACTGTATTCAGCCCATCGCCTGAGAAGAGCAAATAAAATAGGCCACAATTGTCTTTTGACAATTGTGGCCCATGAATTGGTGAGCAATATTTTTTTAGGCTGCGGCCGTTTCCAGACGGCGGACCAATTTTTTCCAATTCGGGGGCTGGATCGTTTTTAAACAATCGATCTCTTTGTCTACATCATAAGCTACATAGCGGTGTTCAATTTTCCATTCCCCATTCCAGGTAAACAGACCATACTTGGCCCGTTGATCGCCGTCTAACGGCAGCGATACGGAGCTAATGTTTGCCAGGGTAAGGTCTTTCCACTGCCGAACGAACGGGATGTGGAGATGGCCAAAGGCCACAAGGCCGCCTCTTAAATCTCCCAGCACTTTTTTCAATTCCAAATCATCGTCCGGCTGCTTCACTTCGCCAAACAGCTCCTGCTGCCTCTGTTCCGACGGGTAGATGTGCTGCGTTGCGTTTTGCGGATTGGCGTGGACAACCAACAGATCATCATCGGGCTGTGTGGTGGGCGAAACGCGCCGGTAGAACGGGAGCGCCGATAGCCAGGTGCGGTCCGATGAGTCTAGCTGCACCCAGGTCCAATCATCATTATCTTCAATTTGCTGCCTGCGCTGCCTGGTTTCGGCCGCGGCATCTTCGGAAAGGATGGGTTGATTGCTAAGACGTTGGTCGGTGTTGCCATGAATAGCCGAAATATTTTCTTGCTGCAATCGCGCTACGCAGGCGGCAGGACGCGCGCCATCCACGCAAAGATCGCCGGCAAAGATGGTGAGGTCAGGGCTTTGCTGTTTAATATCGTCAAGCACGGCTTCCAGGGCAGTTAGATTGCCATGCACATCTGAGAAGATTGCAACTCGCATGAAATCTCCTTAGGCGCCTGCTGTGTAGCGGAAAATGGCCGCCAGCGGCGCTTCTTCAGGCATGTCGGTGGCGGGCAGGACGTAGGCGGTACCATTGTTGAGCAAGGTGTGGCGGCTGGCAAGGTTTGTGAGTTCATGCTGTGCAGAATCCGTCTGTGTTTTGCCCGTTTGTTCGTTAAACGTGCCCCACTGCTCTTGATCTTCCGCGGCGAAGAGGGTGTCGATACGGCCGTAATGCGCCGCCGCCACAATTTCCTCCAGATCTGTCGAAGCCCGATCGCTTCCTCTTAACGTATTAAATCGCTCGAGGGCAGCCTGACACCCCTGGGCAAAATATCGGCGAACAATTTTCCACCCTTTCGTTTGCAATTCATGCGTTCCTAATTTCTCAGGGTTGCCTTCAATTGCCTCATCCAGGAGAGTGCCGTACGAATTTGCCTCACGATAGATGGGCAATAAATAATCTACACCGGCTAAAATAAGGGGAAGATCATCTGCCGGCAACTGGTCTGTTACGCTCGCGTCAACTTGTTGAAAAAAGCGGCGTAACCGGCTTTTCTTATCCTCATCGGGATGGTGCGTGTGAAAAGAAGCCGGTTGGTCTGCCGGTGCCAGTGGAGAATCGGTGCTGGTATGGAACTGCTGCCGTTTTTCGGGGTCTTCATATTCCATTGCCTCAGCCAAACCTTGGGGCAAACCAGAGGGCGTTATATCTTCAATTTTTGCCTGATTGGCCTGATAAAGGCGAACTTCGTTCTGGCTCAACGTCAAAAGATAAAAATCTTTATCTTCGGCGAGCAAGGGCAGCAAAGGCTTGATATAGAATTGATTGTCAATCATGACACGTTCGGCAAAGCTGTGCGGCAGAAAGTGCACCTGGGTGTCATCCTGTTTGGAGAATAGCGCCATCCCATCGCTGTCGCTGGGCAAACGGCCGCTTTCCAAAAAAGTTTCTACAGAGTCCAGGAACTGCTCACCTTGCTCTGAAGGAATATCACGGTCTGACAGCTTTGTTTCAATTTCCTTATGCAAATTCTTGAGCCGAATATGATTTTCTTGCCTTTTGTCTGGCCCCCGCTGCATCGGCATAAATAGTGAAAGACAAACCTCGTTCCCGTTCCCGGCCACGATCAAATCGGCAATGTCACTTCTTTCTAAAATAGTCATTCAATCAGATCCTTTCTCTGCTTTTACTTTTTCCGTATCTTAATTGTAATGTTCATTTTTCTTTGCCAGTATAGGAAACGATATAGGTTAAGATATAGTGTGGGGATAGATTATGAGCAAACAACCTGCCCTTTTTCTGGATCGCGACGGGGTTTTTATTGAAAATCGGGCCAACTATGTGCGCAGTTGGGCCGATGTGGAATTTTTCCCCCAGGCATTGGCCGCGCTGGCCCGCATTCGCGATGTGCCGTACAAAATGATTGTGGTGACAAACCAGTCGGCGGTAGGTCGAGGCATCATGTCGCTGGAAACGGCCGTTGCCTTAAACAATCGTATTTTGGCGGTGGTGCGAGCGGGGAACGGCCGTATCGACGCCAGCTACCTGTGCCCGGCCAAACCAGGCACCAACGATCCTTGCCGTAAACCCCGCCCCGGTATGCTGCTACAGGCCGCCCAAGAGCACAATCTCGATCTCAGCCAATCCTACATGATTGGCGATGCCTTGACAGATATTCAGGCCGGACAGGCGGCCGGTGTGAAACAGGCGTTTTTGCTGCTCACAGGACGTGGCCAGGCCCAGGCAACGCTGCCTCTGGCCAAAGAACTGCCCCCCTTTGCCACGTTCCCCACCCTGGCGGATGTGCTTGGCCACCTTTTCCCAGATCACCAGATTGAGTAGCAGATATAATTTTTCAAAGCAAAGGACGCTAAGAACGCAAAGATTTTATTCTTTTTCCTTTGCGTCCTTGGCGCACTTTGCGGTTAGATAAGTTTTGTTAGTCAGCCAATCTCAATCACTTAAGAGAGTCGCTTCTTAACTTTCTTTGCCTAAAAAATCGGCCAGGGCTAAGTGGGTAAAATCGGGGACGGCTTGCTGCACGTTGGGCAAATGAGCCACCTCATTGATGTTGTGGGACGTCGTCATGGCAATGACCAACATGCCCGCGCGCCGCGCCGCCTCGATGCCGGTCAGGGCATCCTCAAACACCAGGCAGTTCTCCGGCGGTACGCCCATTCGCTTGGCCGCCAGCAGGAAGAGGTCCGGGTGGGGTTTGCCTCTGGCAACGTCATCCGCTTTTACGACCGCATCGAAATATCCCCATAGCTGCAAGCCGTTCATGATAAATTTAACATTTTCACTGCCGGCGGCGGTAGCTACCGCCAACTTTATCCCAAACCGTCGCGCTTCCTCCAAGAGAGGAACCAAGCCTTTCACTGTCTCCATCGTGGCCCGATACTGCTCCCGGTACCGCTCTTCTTTGCGCCGGGCAATTTTTGCGGCTTCGGCGTCACTCATCTGGGGATTTACCAGCTTGCGTAAGGTTTCCGGGTTGGTCATGCCGGCCACGGTTGCCTGGAACTCAGACGTGGTAATTTCAACGCCAAACTCGCCGAGAATTTCTAGCCAGACGGCCGTATGCACCCCCATGTTGTCTACAATGGTGCCGTCCATATCAAAAATGAGTGCTTTGATCATCTAAATCCTTTTACAGTAGGTGTTTTTTGAAGTAATCAGCAATTTGCTCTTCCATATAAAGACGGCCGTCTGCCTTGCGCGGCATGTGGCGTTCATCGGGGAACAACAGCAGATCGTACCGCTTGCCGGCGGCGATGAGTCCGTTGATCAGCCGGGCCGTGTGGCGGAAATGCACGTTTTCATCAATCAGGCCGTGTACCAGCAGCAGTTTGCCCGTCATTTTGTCCAGATGGTGCATCACGCTGCTGGCTTTGTAGCCGTCTGGATTGGTCTGGGGCAGGCCCATGTACCGCTCCGTGTAGCAGGTGTCGTAGCCATCCCAATGGGTCACCGGCGCGCCGGCCACGGCCACCTGGAAGGCGTCGCCAGCGCGCGCCAGGCACATCGCCGCCATGTAACCGCCATAGCTCCAGCCGTAAATGCCCACGCGTGCCGGATCGGCCAGCCCTTGCTCGACCAGCCAGCGTACGCCATCGACCTGATCGGCCACTTCCACATCCCCCATGTTGTGTTTGATCGACGCTTCAAAGGCCAGACCGCGCCGGGCGCTGCCGCGATTATCCAGCTTAAAAACCAGGAAACCCTGGCCGGCCAGATATTGGGCACGCATGTCCACAGTGAGCGCCCAACTGTTGGTCACCCGCTGGGCATGCGGCCCACCATAGACGCTGACGATGGTGGGGAATGGCCCATCGCCAAAGATGGCCGGCGGGCGGTAGACGGTGCCAAACAGCGTCACGCCGGCACGGTTTTGCAGCGCCACAATTTGAGGAGTAGACAGGTTAAGTTAGGCAAGGCGTTTGTCTGGCTGGGTGAAGATGGTGGTGAGCAAACGGCCGTCTGCCAGCGAGCGCAGTACAATAGTGGGCGGATTCTCAACAGAGTGCTGCACATCGGCAAAACGGTTGCGTTTGATATCTAACACCACACTGTGCATCCCCGGCTCCGTGGTCAGCCGGTGCGGTTCGCCGCCCAGCAGCGACACCTGGTACAGATGGCTCTCGGTTGGCGTCTCTTGGCTGGCCATAAAATAAACGACGCTTTGCTTGAGATTCACGCCTGCCAAACTGTCTACCTGCCACTCGCCGCTGGTTAACGGCCGGATTTCATTGCCATCGGCATCATACAAATACAGGTGGCAAAAGCCGGTGCGTTCCGACGCCCAAATAAAGCCGCCGGCTTCGTGCTCCGCCAGCTTTTTTAAGGGATACAACATGTTGTGCAGGTTGATCCAGACGTCGCTGGTTTCGCGCACAAAGCAGCGCTTTTGGCCTGTTTCCAGATCAAATTCCAGCAGGTCCAGTTGGCTTTGCTCCCGGTTGAGAATTTGGGCGGTGAGACGGCCGTTGGGCAGCCACTTCACCCGCGCCAGGTAAATATCCGGGTTATCACCCAGGTCCAGCCACTGCACATCGCCGCCGTCGCGGGCAATTACGCCCAGCCGCACCCGGGCATTGGGCATGCCGGCAAACGGGTAGCGATGATCTTCCTGCGCGCCATCGCCCAGGCCATCTTTGCCCTGGTGCACAATGCGGTAAACGGGGATGTGTGTCTCGTCCACCTCTACAAAAGCCAGCTTTTGGCTGTCGGGCGACCACCAGTAACCCCGGCTGCGGCCCATCTCTTCCTGGGCGATGTATTCGGCCAGGCCATTGGTTTTGCCGCTGCCGCGGGCGCCGCTGGTAATCTGCTGCGCCTCGCCACCACCGATGGGAATGACGTACAGTTCAGCATTCTGGACAAAGGCCACCCATTGGCCATCGGGGGAAAAGTGAGGGTCCTGGATGGGATGATCGGGATTGGTGAGTAACGGCCGTAGCGGACTATCTTCTTCATCATACACGTACAGACCATCGGGTAGGGGCAGCAAAATTTGGCCCGTCTTGGGCGACCATTCGTAGCGGGTAATGCCCAGTTCGCGCTGCCGCTGCCGTTCGCGGCGCAGCTTTTCTTCCAGGGAGAGGTTTTCTTCATTACCGCTGCTTGCCGGCGGGGCGATGAGCAGGCGCTGCTCGCCGCTTTCCAGGTCATAGGCATAAAGCTGGCGCACCAGTCCGCTGTCGGGGCTGTAGAGGTAGATGAGGGAACGGCCGTCTGGACTAAACGTCAACGAACCGGGTACATTTTGCCCCGGCGGGGGAAACTGAACAATATCGCTTAACTCAATTCTTCGCTGAATCTCAAAATTCATTCTTGCTCCTTCGCTAATTTTGTTCGAGCCAGTAGATTGTAGCCAAAGAACAAGCAGCGTCGAATTAGGGATAGCGAAAGATTGGACCAATTTTCTTTGGGTTAGACCTCATAATGGTAAAAATTGGTCCAATCTTGGTAACCCAGGCAAGTAAAGAGACCGGGGCGCATAACCGCCTCGGGCCCATTTAGCAAATTCTGCTTAGCAACTTCTTCTGCCTGGAAAATTAGTCAGTTGGCTGGGCTTCCTTCCAGTAGACAACCGCCTGATAATGATCATACAGTCGTCGCTCGTACTCGCGGTTGACCATCTCTTCACCCTCATATTCCGGACTAGATTTAATCATTTCCTGCGTCATTTCAACGGAAACTTCGCGGTCGACCCAGTTAATGTTCTCGATCCAGTTTGGTGACACGATCACTTCTTTGCCCGGCAGCCAGTTTCTGGTGTCTATGACAAAGTAGCGGATGAACCAGAATTGTGTATCGACCAGGAATTTCTCAATGTGACCAATATCGCCATCTACAGCATTAATATGGTAGCCTTCTACTTCGTCGCTACTGCGCAGATGGGGATCGCTTTCTTCAACGTGTGTGAAATCTTCGGTCTGTGTTGGTTTTGGTCGCCGTTCAAGTGCGGCCGTTCTTGGTGCGGTTAAGCCATCACTATACGTAGGCGCATGTACCCAGTATGGACTCCAATTGTAATAGTCGTGCAGCGTGATTTCGTATTGTCTGGATACAGGTCGTTTTGTATCCATGTGCGGGCTGTTCTTCACCTGCTCTTTGGTGAGGGCCACAGAAATGGTTTCTTCCTCACGATCCACATCGGTCACGGCAACAGGTGACAATAAGATCTGGTCCGGCAGCAGCCAGTTGCCAACGTTCACAACCAGATAGCGAACGGCCCAAGTTTCTTCATCAAAATACAATGTCTCCACTTTACCCACTTCACCATCGGTTGCCTGAACAGAATAACCATGAATATCCTGAATAACTGTTTGCATATCAAACTCCTTTTTCTACGCTCAGCAAAGCAGGTAAGCATTTCTGCTTTGCGTCATTTTTAGCTTAAAATTCAGCCTTAGTGTAACAACAGGCAGCGTAGACAAAATGTATAGGGATATAAAATGCAGATACAAACAGTGCTATAATTCGCTCGATTTGCGCTTTTTTGAACAATTTCTTGGAGGATTTCATTCATGCCCTTTCATTTTCACCCCCTGGCCATTCCCGAAGTGATATTGGTAGAGCCACAGCGATTTGGCGATGCCCGCGGCTTCTTCATGGAAACGTACCAATACGAAACGTTTGCCGCTAATGGGATCACGCCTCGTTTTTTACAGGATAATCATTCGCGCTCTGCCCAAGGTGTTTTGCGTGGTTTGCATTACCAAAAAGAGCCGTTTGCCCAGGGGAAACTGCTCAAGGTGGTGATTGGGGAGATATTTGACGTGGCGGTGGATATTCGGCGGGGGTCGCCCACGTTTGGCCAATGGGTGGGTGAACGGCTTTCGGCGGAAAACGGCCGTCTCCTCTACGTCCCTCCCGGTTTTGCCCACGGCTTTTGCGTGCTCAGCCAAACGGCCGATCTCATCTACAAGACAACCAACTATTACAAACCGGAATCGGAGGCAGGCATCATCTGGAACGATCCGCAGGTTGGCATTGAATGGCCCGTCAGCAGCCCAAAATTATCGAACAAGGATATGACGCTGCCACCGCTGGCTAAGGCAGACATCAATTACAGTTACGAAGGGTCGGGGTAACTTTGGCTAAGATTGGGCCAATTTCCTCTGGAAAAAGTATCGCACCGAAAACATTGGCCCAATCTCCAGAGTGCCTGTCACAGAAGAAATTTAATCGAGTTCAACCAAAACAGAGGCGGCGACATTACGGCCGATCACTTTGGTTTCGTCGTCAATTAACAGGGTAAGGGGGCCTTCAAAGGGTGCGATGGATTGCACGGTGACGGCCGTCCCCGGCGTTAATCCCATGTCGGCCAGGTAGCGCAGCAGCTCGCTGTTGGCGTCATCAATGATGCGGCGCACCCACACCGTTTGCCCGGCGGGTACTGTAGAAAGCAGCTCCACATCCACCAGCGCCATGCTTCCGTCTTTAGCCGGAATCGGATCGCCGTGCGGATCAAACTCGGGGTGATTCAGCGCGGCGGCAATGCGCTCTTCCAGCTTCTCGCTGATCACATGCTCCAAAATATCCGCCTGCTCATGCACCTCATCCCAGGAAAAGCCCAGCGCTTCCATTAAATAAAGCTCAATTAAACGGTGATGCCGAATCACTTCCAGGGCCAGCTTTTCCCCGGCGCTGGTCAACGTCACACCATAATGCTTCTCGTAATCGACCATCTTCAAATTAGCCAGGCGCTTGATCATGCTGGTGGCAGAAGCCGGTTTTACGTCCCGCGCCTCGGCTATGCGTGAGGTAGATACCGGCGATTCATCCTGGGCCAACATATAAATAGTTTTAAGATAATCCTCAATCGCTTGATGATTCAAATTGTGTCGCTGACGGGAAGTGCCATCGGGCAACGCTTCGATCTCCGGCATGATTCACCCTTAATTGTTTCTAAAAGATTCTTTTAGGCAATCTAACACACCCCCTTTGGGCTGTCAAGCAAAGCATTCAGACATTGCTGGCGGGCTCATCTGTAACGGTTCCCGTAAGCAAAATAATGTATGTTCTTCTTAGGCGTTTTTTTGCCAGGGAGCCCCCCCATTTGATCCTTAAATCTTCCGAATTACATTCAACCTATTACGGTCAATGTAACAAACTACGCATGGCAGTTATCGTAAAAGGAAATCCAATGAACCCCTACAACTTAATTCGTATTGCGCTTCTCAAGAAGAGAAGTGTCTATTTTGCCTTGGTCGCTGCTTTGGTAACGGCCGTTTTCACATTTCAGGTTCAAGCCGACAGCATTGCCATCGACTTTGAATCGTTCACCCTGGGTTCTGTTGATGGCCAGGACGGCTGGGGCATCACCGGCGGTTACGATGTCGAAATTGTAGACGCCACTGGTTACGGTTATGCCGGCTTCGGGAACCAAAGCCTACGCATTTCCAACGCTGTCACCAGCGGCTCCTTTGGCGATCAGCTCTTTTCCCAATCGCTGGCCGATGAAGCCGGCGAAACAGACGCCGAAAACAATGGACTCTCTGGCGGGACGCGCCAGCCATACTTTTCTGCCTCGTGGGACTTTGCCTCTACCGTGCCGGGCGCCGAACAGCCCGGCTTGAGCATCACCGTCAGCCCGGACCGCGGCGACGGCGCCCGCATGAGCTGGATTCAAATGGCCGACACGCCCACCGGCCTGGCTGTGAATTTCTACGGCTACGACACAAGCCTGGGAGGCACCTGTCAAGATCTTACTAACTTTGTCTATACCACCGTCGCCAGCGGGCTGGATCGCACCGTGCCGCACAACATTCGAATCACGATGGAATTTGTCGATGGTATCAACAACGACGTAATGCATGTTTACGTGGATGACGTGCTGGTTCATGTGGGTAAAACCTGGGAAGATTTCTTCCGTAACTGCCAGCCGCCCGGCTCCCGAACGGTGGATTCGCTGCTGTTCCGCGCTTCAGGGACGGCCGTTCCCGCCAACAATGGCAACGGCTTCCTCATCGACAAAGTTCAGCTCCATTCCGGCCCCATTTGCGGCAGCGATTGCTACGTTGATGCTGCCACCGGCGACGACATAAACGGCGGCACCAGCGACAGCCCCTTTGCTACCATCCAAAGAGCCATCGATGCCGTTGAACCCGACGGCACCGTTCATGTGGCCAATGGCGTTTACGCCGAATCGCTTGATGTGGATAAAGCTGGCGTCACCATCGACGGCGCACATTGGGCCGGCGTACAGATCGATGCCAGCAGTTTCACCGGCTACAGCATCGAGGTCACGGCCGATGATGTCACCTTGCAAGATTTTACCTTGATTGGCAACGACAGCAGCGCGGGCAGTTACGGTATTAAGGTTGCCGGACCATCACCCACCCGCATTGCCAACTTCACAGCAGAAAACGTGCTGGTACAAAACAGCTACCGCACCGGTGTAGACCTCAACGGCGTGGACGGTGCCTTGATCAAAGACGTGGGCGTTCAGAATGTTGCTTACGGCAACGGGCTATCCATCACCGATTCGAATGACGTCGTGTTTGAGAACATCAGTACCAGAGACAATGTTTGGGGCGGGTTGGCGATTTATACCTACGGCCGTTACTTCTCCCTCGGCTCCGACAACATCACCATCCAGGGCACAAACAGCTTTGGCGAAGACAACAAAGTGTACGTGCAAACCGGCAACTACAGCGATCCCGGCAATCCCGAACCGGTCACCAACCTGACGGTTAACGGCTTTGCCTACACGGTGAAGAATGACACCTTCCGTGCCGGCGGCGAAAACTACACTTTCTACCAGACGACCCAAAACGACGCTATTGCCTTTGCGCTGGGATTGCCAACGCCCGGTAATTCTTACGTCAACGAAATTGCCACCGGTGATTTCTGGGTTGGCCAGGATGATACGACGACGATGAGATTTCAGACGGCCGTCGATCACGCCACCACCGGAGGCACCATTCACGGACTACCCGGCACCTACACCGAAAACATCACCATTGACAAACCGCTGACGCTCACCGGCGCAGGTGATGGCGATGATCCATTGACCGATACCATTCTGGAGGGAACCGGGCTCACGGGTCGCGGCATTTTCATTAACAGCGGCATCACCGACGTAACGATTGAAGGGCTGCGCATTGAGAATTACACTAACGCCACCGGCTCGGGCATCTGGGCCAATGGCCAAAACCACAACTTCACCGTGCAAAACGTCACGGTCAATGGTAACGGCACCGGCTCCATCTCAGCCGCCGGCGGCATTTACATGAATGGCCCGGTGGACAACGTGCTGATTGACAACGTGACGGCACACGGCAACACAGGGCGCGGCATTGTCATCTGGAACGGCTTCAAAACCAATATAACTATCACGAACAACGACGTGCAGTTCAACAACTGCTGCGGCATCGAGCTGCAAGACGGCACCGCTTCCGGTGTAACGATGACCGGCAACACGGTGATGAACAACGGCGACAGCGGCATGTCGGCCGTGGGGCTCACCTCCGGTGCCGGACCTAACCTCATCGCCAATAACATGCTGGACAGCAACGGCCGTTTCGGCATCGAGATCAAATTACCAGACGGCACCGGCCTGGACAGCGGCGACGGCAGCATCGTGGTCGAAAACAACACCGTTTCCCTCACTACACTACCCGGCGACCTGCGCGATTACGCCGGGATCGCCGCTTTCCGCCGCGGCTACCTGGCTTCTAATAATAATGTAGACATTCCCAACGGCGTGATTATTCGCAACAACGCCGTTAGTGGCTACAGACAAAGCAATGCCGCTTCCACCAGCACCGGCTTCGGCATCGTGGTCGAAGGCACCAACATGATCGTCAGTGGCAACACGCTAACCAACAACGACGTCGGCGTGCAGTCTCAGGCGGGCCATCTGCCCTACACGGCCGACACCTCTGTTGACGGCGATCAATCCAACCTGGCTGATGATTACTTTGGCCGGGGCAACTCGCCGGTGGCGTGTGCAGCCGTTGCCAACAACAGCTACAGCGGCAACAGCGTCGATTTTCGCACCACAGGCCCGGCCGGTGGGCTAGTGCAAAATGTTGACGCCGGCACCGCCTTCTGCGGCATTCAAGCAGCTATTGACGATGCCGGCACGCTGGATGGACACACTTTGCAAGTAGCCCCTGGCTTTTACGACGAGAATGTGACCATCAACAAAAGCGTCGCGCTGCTGGGACCCAACGTCGGCAGCCATCCGCAGGTCGACACGCGCGACTTTGAAGCCGTCATTAGCGGCGTGGTGGCCCTGGGCACAGGCGTTGATGATGTGACCATTGCCGGATTCACCATCCAGGATGGCACCTACGGCGTGCGTGGGGCCTCGGGGACAAGCTCACACAGCAACATTGCCATTCAGTGGAACGATTTTGACCACATCGAGCACGCTCCCGTGCTGCATGGCCAGGGCTTTGGCGGCGGGTTAAGCAGCAGCAACTGGACCATCAGCCATAACCGCATCAGCAACATTACCGGCGATAATGCAACGGCCGTTCTCATCTCTAACACAACCGGCGTCACCATCAGCAACAACTACGTACGCCACACGAACAGCGTGGTTGGCCGGCGCGGTATTAATTTGGACGGCGTGCGCGACGCAGTAGTGAGTAACAATGAGATTGACCTGGGCGTGACGGCGTTTGGGGATGAGACGGCCGTTCTCAATGCTGCCCCCTACAATCTGCAACTTTCTATGAGCGATCGCGGCAGCATGAACGTGACGCTGGACAACAACACCTTCAGCGGAGCCTACGACGGCATCGCTACGCTTGGCAACGGAGAACTAGAAAACCTAACCATCGCCAATAACAGCTTCAGCAACCTTGTTTTCGGTATTCGCACCCAGGCGAGTTCACTCACTCCCAACAGCTTCCATTCAAACCTGAATATTGAAAGAAATATCCTTACCAGTTTGATTAATGATGGCATCCGCTTTAACGGCCAAAATCTGGATGGCCCTTACGCCAACGTTGTGGTCCAGCGCAACCACATCAGCGGAAATGGTGAATTTGGCATACGCGCCACTGAGAATGTGCTGTTTGCCGGTGAAGAGAGCGCTTTTAACGCCACCTGCAACTGGTGGGGCAGCGCCGACGGGCCATCGGGCAGCGGACCCGGCACGGGCGATGCCGTCAGTGACCTGGTCACGTTCAATCCCTGGCTGCTCAGTGCTGATCTGGACGGCACCTGTGACACATCGGGACCAGCAGCCGACGAATTTGTGCTCTTCCTGCCCATTGTCATGGCTGAGCCATAAGCAAAACGGCAAGCGCTTCCGTTTAAGAACACAACATAAATAGAGGGCACGGTCAGCTGACCGTGCCCTCTTCGTAAACTTTTCATAGCTAATGCACAAAAGCGCATTTTCTTAGGCAAAACAATGCCCAAGTTGTTGCCAGGGAATGTACCAAAATACAGGGTTTAGCACTTGAATACTACTCGTTCACCCCATATATATGGGGTCACGCCACCAAAACAACCTACATCTTGGCTATGGTTTGGTTTGTCAAGTCATCAACCTTAAAAAAAACTTTTTTTAAGGTTTAGCAAGTCTAAAAATCTCCAAGCTTTTAAGGCAAAATGGGCAGATTTCCATTGCATCCCATACGGCCATCTGTTAGAATGATTATGCCGTTGCACAATAATCTGCATAGCAATGCCGCAAATTAAATTGAGGCCAAGAGGGGCTATCAATTTTCTTTTTGTCTATAGTTTTTGGGGAGTACTCATCAAGCAAAGCCTTAACGTGATGAGACAGTTTAGACAAACAGTTCCGGCGGTATCTTTCTTTTGGGTAGAGGGACTTCTGATCACCCACAATCTTTGAACAGCGGCCAATAAATCAGATCGCACAATTTAATGTATAGCCCTGGCGAACGGCCGTCTCTATTCACGCGCCTGTTGGCGATAGATGAATTGTGCTTTTTACTTTCGTAATGGTGCATATATGAATCCTGAGAATGCATGGAAAGCCACTCTGGGTGAACTAGAATTGCAGATGACAAAAGCGACCTTCAACACCTGGTTGAAGGACACAAGCCTGTTACAATACAAAGATAACGTTTACGTCATCGGCGTGCGCAATGCTTATGCCAAAGATTGGCTTGAAAATCGGTTAAGAGACACCATTCTCAGAACATTATCCGCAATTGTGGCCGGTCCTGTGGAAATTCAATTTGTTGTTTGTACGGACGAAACACCGTTTCAAGAATCAATGGCGCAAGATACACCCCGCCCGCATCTTAACGGCAGCGCTGTTTATGAAACGGCCGTATCCGACCCTCAATTACTCCCCACCACCAATAACAATAACCTCACCCGCCGCTTCACCTTCAGCAACTTTGTTGTCGGGCCCAGCAACCGCCTGGCCCACGCCGCCGCCCTCTCTGTCGCCGAACATCCAGGGCAAACCTACAATCCGCTTTTCATTTATGGCGGAGTTGGATTAGGCAAAACCCATCTGCTCCATGCCATCGGCCACAAATGCGGACAAGAAGGGCTCACCGTGTGCTATATTCCCTCAGAAACGTTCACCAACGACCTGGTGCAATCCATTCGCAATAAGCAAATGGAGCAGTTCCGCGAGCGGTACCGCACGCCAGATATCTTGCTCATCGACGACATCCAATTCATTGCCGGCAAAGAAAGCACGCAGGAAGAGCTGTTCCACACCTTCAATGAACTGCACAGTCAGGGCAAGCAAGTTGTCATTTCCAGCGACCGGGCCCCCAAAGCAATGGCCACGCTGGAAGAACGGCTGCAATCCCGTTTTGAATGGGGCCTCATGGCCGATATTCAAATGCCGGACATCGAAACCCGTAAAGCGATTTTGCAAACCAAGGCCGAGGCCAACGGGTTGGCCGTGCCCGATGAGCTGATGGATTTTATTGCCCAGCAGGTGCGCCACAGCATCCGTGAGTTGGAAGGCGCATTTAACAAGGTCATGGCCTACGCTCACCTGTCCGGGGGACGGGTTAATATGGAGCTGGTTAACATGGCTCTGGCCGACCTGATGCACCGTCCCGACAAGCTCACCGTGGAGCACGTGTTTGAGGCGGTTTGCAAATATTATAACGTCACCAATGAGGACCTGGTTGGGGCCAGCCGCAAGAAAATCATCGCCTACCCGCGCCAGATGGCCATGTACCTGGCCCGCACCGAAACCAATGCGTCCCTGCCTCAAATCGGGGAAAAGTTAGGCAATCGGGACCACACCACGGTGCTATACGGCTACGAAAAAATCGCCACATTGATTGATGCCGATGCCAACATTCGCCGCGACTGCATGGAGATCAAATCCTCCATGTACGGCGCGCCGGTTTCTTAAATTTAGGGAGTTACCATGAGCAAGCCACTTGGATTTGACGTTTATTTGAATGGTTCCTATGACGAAGCGATTACGGCCGTTACTACCGAACTCCAAAAGGAAGGCTTCGGCATCCTCACCGAAATTGATGTAAAGGCAACGCTGAAGAAGAAGCTGGATGTTGATTTTCGGCCGTACAAAATTTTGGGAGCTTGTAACCCGACCCTGGCCCACAAAGCGTTGACGCTGGTCCCGGACGTGGGCCTGCTGCTGCCCTGCAATGTCACCGTAGCCCAGGAGGAGGACGGCCGTATCCACATCAACATCATCGACCCGCAGCAAATGCTGGGCGTGGTGGACCATCCTGGCCTGGAAGAAGTCGCCTGCGATGCCGAAGAACGCCTGCGCCGGGTTGCCGATGCCCTGCAAAATCAATAAATTCCTGGCAACCGGCAACAAAATCTCACATGATCGTCCGGCACGACAATTTTTCCTCGCGGTTCATTCCCGCACGTCACGTCCACGTTTGGCTGCCTGACGGTTACAATCAGGAATCAGGAACCGGCTACAGCGTGCTTTACATGCACGATGGCCAAAATCTCTTTGACGCCGAGACAGCAACAGCCGGTGAAACCTGGGGCGTGGCCGAAGCGTTGAACCGGCTCATGAATGCCGGCACCGTGCGCCCTACGCTCGTCGTCGGCATCTTTAACCATGCCGACCGCTGGGCCGAATATTGGCCGGAACGGCCGTTGGCCCACCCCAACGGAGCTCGACTGCAAGAGCAGTTCAAAAAGCTCTTG
>CALBTC010000202.1 GCA_937967805.1 uncultured Anaerolineaceae bacterium | reverse complement strand
GAAAGAAACGTGTCACGGTGGCCAAGTCAAGCCTATTGCCCGCGAGACGATGGCCGAACTAAGCGGGGTGGGGCGGTCCAGCCAGCGGGCCTATGAAGAACAGGTTGGCGTTGAGGTACAGGCGAATTTTGCCGTCGGGGAAAAATCGACAAAGGAGAATCTAGAAAACCGTGCCTGGGCAAAAGGGCAGGCATTATTTGAACTAAAGGATTATCGTGGCCAGCAAGGCAAGAAGGGAAAAATCTATCTGGCCTGGCAGCTGCCCAATAGCTATATCGGGCAGCACCGGCACCGTCCACGGGGCCGGCAGAAGCGGATCAATCGCGAACTCAAAGACCTGGTTATGAAAGGGATGCCGGGGAACGGCGGGGGAACGAGTGAGACGCGTCAGCCAGAGAAGATTTATTTTCCAAACGGTAAGCTGGCAGCGAGAGCGTACGGCCGTGATCCGGAGCGGGAATTGTATTGGAAGAGGCATCGGACAGGGAACGGCCGTTTTGAGGTGTGGCAACAAATGGGAGGTGGGTGATGCTGGAGGCTATTTTTTGTGCGACGAAGCGGAAAAAAGTTGTGCCCATTTTAGGGATAAATTTTAATTCCTTGCTATTGGTTTCAGTGGGTTGGTTAATCTAATAGTGGATATACGAAAACCTATGGGTGATTCTGATATAGGCACTATGGCTTGGATTGCTTTCCGTAGCTGGGCTTCACTTTGTGGTCCAAAGAAGGTTTTCGAAAGTCGGCCATCTTCCGTCAAAATAGCAAAGGATGGATGGCCACGCAAGCCGTACTCCTGCATCAACTGGGCATTTTCTACTTCTTCTGCATTTAGTTGCTGCACAGTGAGCTGTCCAGAGAATTCTTCTTCTAACCCATTCACGATGGGTGTCATCGCCTGTCAGGGCGCTCAGTTGTCGGTGTAAAACATGAGGAGTGCTGGACCCTGAACAGTTGGCTCCTCCTCGTTTTCTGGCTCACTTTGCCCGGAACAGGCAGTCAAACCAAAACCGAACAGAACGGACGTTATCAACAAGAGCTTGATAAATTTCATACTGTTTTGCCTCATCGTTGTGATTGTTGCGCCAAAATGTCAGCAGGCCAGGTGCTTTGAATGTAAGATAGCACGGCCCCAATCTCTTCCTGACTCAAAATAGTTTCATAGGCAGGCATGGCACTGACACCCACGTCGGCAGGCAAGCGGGCACCACCTTTGGCAATCGATTCAATGAGATAGACATTATTGTGATGCCAGGTATGACCAGTTTCATCATGAGGCGGTGCCTTAATTAATCCGTCAGGGCTGGGTAGATTCCAGTCAACTTCCCCTTCTAAATCGGGTCCATGGCAACCAGCACATTGTGTTTCATACACTTGTTGGCCCAAGGCCACTAGTTGGGGGTTAGCTGGATCGATTTCATAAGATGGCTGAGAAGATAACGAAGCAATTGCACCCACCAAAATGAATAGTACACTAGCTAAAAGTCCGCCCCACAGTATTCGCTGATTTCTTTTTGCACGCTGCTGGGCTACTTTTCTTTTCTTTTTAGAAGTTACACTCTTTCTAGACATTCGTGCCAAATTCCTTTTACTGTTCATCCTGCAATTCTTCACGCAAGGTAGCTTCCCACTGTATTGCTTGAATATCATCTGGCCAGGTGCTTTTGATGTAAGTTAGAACGGACGTTATCTCCGCATCGCTCAAAGTATCAGCAAAGGCAGGCATATTGCTTGTGCCGCCAATATTCATATCCGCAAAGCGGGCTCCGCCAGCATAAATCGCTTCCAGCAAGGTCGGATCGCCATGATGCCAAGTGTGGCCGCTTTCATCATGGGGCGGGGCGCGGAATGAGCCATCTTCGTTTTGGGATTTCCACTCTGGCTGGCCTTCCAGGTTGACGCCGTGGCAGCTGGCGCACTGCTGCGCGTACACCGTTTCTCCCAGGCTGATCTGTTGAGGAGAAAGTGTGGGTCCCGGGGGAACGGCCGTTGTCTCTGCATTATTTAGGGAAGAGGTTCCTGCCTGTTGGCAAGCCACTAAAAATAAAGCCAAAACAAGAAAGTAGCGCATAGATAGATTCTCACTCACAAAAAAAGTGTCGCCGCAGCGACACTTTAATCATAGGCTGATTCGAACCCGCCAAACAGCGCGATATAGCCTAAGCCATATAGGCCATTTGGCGGGTGTTTTATTTAAGTAAAAGATATTCGGCGCAGTGTTTGGGCGTTAATCGCCACAATGATGGTGCTGAGCGACATCACCAGCGCGCCAACCGCCGGGGGCAAATCAAAGCCCCACGGGGCCAGGACACCCGCTGCTAGCGGAATGGCAATGATGTTATACCCGGCCGCCCACCAAATATTTTGCACCATTTTGCGCTGGCTGGCTTTGCTCAAGGTAATGATCTTCACCACATCCAGCGGATTGGAGCGCACCAGAATCAGGCCAGCAGATTCTACCGCCACGTCTGTGCCGCTGCCGATGGCGATGCCAATGTCCGCCCGTGTCAGAGCTGGGGCGTCATTGACGCCATCCCCGACCATCGCCACTTTTTTGCCCTGCTTTTGCAACTCGCGCACCTTTTTGTCCTTGTCTTCTGGCAGCACTTCGGCAAAGTAGCGGTCAATGTTCAACTCTGCGGCGACGGCTTTGGCCACATCTTCGCTGTCACCGGTGAGCATGGCCACCTCAATCCCCATCTCGTGCAGTTTTTGAATCGCCTGTCGGCTTTCCTCGCGGATGACATCAGCCAGGGCAAAAGCAGCAACGACATCGCTCTCACGAATGAGATAGATGACCGCCTGCCCCTTTTCACCGGCTGCCTGGCTAAATTTAGCAATGGCATCAGGCAATTGGATTTCCAGATACTCTAACAGACGAGGCCCGCCAGCATAAACGGCCGTTCCATCTACCACTGCCTGCACCCCGCGACCCTTTAAAGCTTCAAACTCACTGACAGATTTGGGTTCAATCTCACGCTCCTCGGCTGCTGCCACGATGGCTCGGGCAACAGCATGTTCAGAATCACTTTCTAGCCCTGCCGCCAAAGCCAGTGCCTCATTTTCAGAAACGCCGTCCTGGGTAATAATGCTCACGACACCTTGTTCACCTTTGGTCAAGGTGCCGGTCTTGTCAAAAATGATGATGTCCAGGTCTCGGGCGGCTTCCAGCGCCAGCCGGTCCCGCACCAGAATGCCGTTGCGGGCAGAGATGGCGGTAGTGAGTGAGACCACCAGCGGCACAGCCAAACCCAGGGCATGGGGACAGGCAATGACCAACACGGTGACCACCCGCTTCAGCACTTCGACGTTAAACCCAGTGGCAATGATCCAGAGAATAGCGGTTAAAACTGCTGAACCCAGAGCCGCATAAAAGAGAAACGCGGCGGCCCGGTCAGCCAATAGCTGCGTCTTTGATTTACTTTCCTGGGCCTCTTTCACCAGCCGCATAATGCCAGAGAGCGCCGTATCGTCACCTGTGGCTGTTATTGTAATGCGTAGGCTGCCGCTGCCCTCATTGACCGTGCCGCCAATAGCTCGGCTGTCCGGCTCCTTCTTCACCAGCTTGGACTCACCAGTGATCATCGCTTCATTGACATCGGAACGGCCGTCGTACACCGTGCCGTCGGCGGGAATGGTTGCACCGGGGCGCACCAGCACTTTATCGCCCGTTTGCAGGTCAGAGACGGCTACTTTTTGGGTACTGTCATCATCGCCGATCCGCTCTGCTTCGTCGGGCATCAGCTTGGCCAACTCATCCAGCGCACCGGACGCCTGGCGCACGCTGCGCATTTCCATCCAGTGACCTAACAGCATCACGTCGATCAGGGTCACCAGCTCCCAGAAGAAACTCTCGCCTAGATCAAAAACCAAGGTGGCTAGGCTGTACAGAAAGGCGACGGAAATGGCAAGCGAGATGAGCGTCATCATGCCCGGCTGGCGGTCGCGCAGTTCCCAGGTGGCCATTTGTAAAAAAGGTAGGCCGCCGTAGAAAAAGATAAAGACAGACAACACCGGGGTAATCCAGGTACTGCCGGGGAAAGCGGGTGCCGTGTAGTTTAGCCAGCCCTGAATGGCTGAACTAAAAAAGAGGACGGGAATACTCAGCACCAGCGACACCCAAAAGCGGTCGCGAAACATGATTTCGTGCCCGGCATGGTTGCCGTGGCCGCCATGTCCCTGGTGTTTATCATGGTTGTCATGGCCGCCATGCATATCGTGGCTGCTGTGATCCATCATTTGTTCGGGTTTAGACTCACCATGAGGTTGAGAATGATCCATTTCTTCGTGGTGTTCATGCATGTTTTCGTTCATCTTGTTTACCTCTCATAGATTGTTGTAGGTGGTTTCGGTAAGCCCTGCTTCCTGTAGCTGCGGGCGAATGTGGTGACAATATTGAATGTTGGTGACCACCAGAATGCGGCTGCCGGGGTTGTTTTGAGCCACTTGCAGCGCTGCTTGGGACACCTGCTCAATGTGGGCATGGTAGGCGTCGTTTACCTCGCTGCCTGCCAGGGAGCGTATCAGGCTGTAGAGGGCATTGCCCCAATCATGCCGCCAGCCCCGGTTTATGGCATCGGGGCCAGGCGCACTGGCCCAAATCCAGCCGAGCAGCTGGCGTGCCCAGCCAATGACGAGACCACGCCAGCCAACGACCGTTGCCTTGGGCATCGGGGATTGGCCGCCAATTGGTACGATCACAATGTCTGTTTGGTCGGCTAGATGCAGCAGTGCTTCGCTGTACTCAGTAGGCAAGCTGCTGAAATCCTGCTGCTGCCACTGTTCCAAGCTGATGTCCAGGCAGAGTAAATCAGGGTGAATCTTGGCCACCAGATCAACCAGAGCAGTCAGGTCATAAGGCAGCGGGTCCCGACGAAACTCGGCCAAAGTGCCCAGAACAGCAATTTGGGTTGGATTTTCTGCTTCGTTTTTGTCAACACGTTCCATAATTCTATGATAGGTTCCTTTTGCTATATCCGATACAGCAAAAGCACGGTTGTTGATCTAAGTGAAATTACGTAATTATGGGTCTAAGCCATGCTGTACCGCCCACAAAACAGCCTCGGTGCGGGAAGCGACATCCAGCTTGCTATAGACGTTGTGCAAATGGGCTTCTACGGTACGAACACTGAGAAACAGGGATTGGGCAATATCTTTATTCGTTCGCCCTTTGGCCAAAAGCGCCAACACCTCATGCTCTCTATCTGTAAGTGCTTCAATGCTTCGCTGTGGCGGCATTTCGCCGCGAGCCAGGGCTGTCAGGGCCCGAGCGGCCAATTCAGGGGGCAGCACAATTTCCCCACGGCTGGCGGCTATCAGGGCGCGGATCAGTTCTGGTAGGGTACCGTTTCGGCTGAGGACACCGGCGGCACCAGCTTGCAAGAGCGCAATAATTTGGCTGAGATCGTGGCTGTCCACCAGAAAAAGCAGGCCGACGTCAGGCAGCGCTTTGGCTATTTCTGCTACTTGAGGCTGTAACGGTTCTTTGAGGTCAAGCAAGACGGCCGTTTGCCCCTTCAAGAGTGTAAGCGCCAGTAAATCATCCAGGTTGGCCGCCGTTGCCCACAGTTCCAGACCGGGCTGCGGCGACAGCAGCGCTTCCCAGGCCAGGCGCGGCAGCAAGGCGTCTGCGAAAACCACAACTTTTATGGCAGTAGAAGCAGATGTCATGATTCGCCTTCAGGTGTTTGCAGCGCAGGGGAACGCCTCTTTTTTTGCCATGCCCAGAAAAAGTAAGCAATTAGCAGACCATCTAAAGTATATTCAATGAGGGCAAACTGGCGACCATAAAAAGCCGTTTCCCAATAGCTAACGGGGCTGGCAAACCTGTAGTTCCAGTTGAGCGGGAAAAAGAGCAGCGGCCCGTCGCTGTTGTGGGTGAAAATGTCTAAGATGGTGTGAAAAAGGGTGCTGACGCTGAGCCAAAATAACGGCCGTGCCCAGCGCCGCTTCTGCCGCATTCCCCAATAACCGACGCCCAATAGAGCACCATTGATAACCAGCGAATGAAAAAAGTTGTGGCTGATGATCCAGACCGGGTCAGTAAAAAACAGGTCAAAGTGCAGGTATTCCATGATGCTGCCGCTGGTTGGGGGGATGGCAAACCAGCGATAGTAAATTTCGTAGCCAAAGGTCAATACCAGGAGTGGCAGATCGGGCAAAACAGATCCGACAAGAAAGGCAGATTTGTGAATCGTTTGGTTGGGGATAAGCGCTTTGTGAGCGAGAACGGCCGTTAGCAAAAAATGTGATGGTGTTTGCATCCTTTATATCTTACCTGCTATTTGGAGAGAGAAACCAAGCAACGGCCGTTTTATCCGTGCGCAGAAAGTGATACAGTAGGCCCGCTACCTTCGCTTGCCCAGAAGGGGAGGGGTGCGTGCCATCATAAGAAAAGTCAGACTGTTCCCAAATTAACGCCTCATGCTCAGCCGCAAGGCCATCGGCCCATAAATAAGGGCCCCAACTAAGCCAGGGAGCGTAGACGGTCCCTTTGTCAGGATCGTAGTTCAGACGCACGTCTCCTTCAAGTTGATCCTCAATGAGCCATTTAACAGCAAAAGCGGATTGGTAAGCATATGGTTCCGGATTGAGATCAATGGTGGCGTAACCACCATAGGTTCGGCTGGAGAGATATACTATCTTCAGGTTAGGAAACCGCTGGCTCAATAGCTCAATAATTTCCCGCAAATCTGCTTTGAGTAACTGTGCGTCTAGCGGAAAGGGGAGATGGGTGCGAGCACGCGCTTCCTTGAGCCATACGATCTGGACTTGCGTATCGGTTAAATTAGCCGCATCCAGCCGCTCGCCCAACACGGTCCAATACTCATCCTCAGGGTTGGCTACGAATTGGGACGCTTTGCTGTTTTGTGCCCCATCAACCATCACCAGGGCGGGATTGAGCTGGGGAATATTATCGATTTGTGAGGCAAAGGTTTCAAATTCCATTGAGGTGTTGGACATACCAATGGCTAGAAAGCCGATTTTGCCATTTTCCATGTCTACAGAGCCATCATGGGTCAACGGCCGTATAGTCTGGGCAATTTTAATTCCGGCGGCCTCATGGTCAGACGGCCGTTCATTGCTACCCTCTGGGTACAAGCCACCTTGAGCACCACGATAAGTGTCGTTGCCCAGCTCCGTAAGCGGTATCAGACCAACGAATGATTGTCCAAGGGGAACGGCCGTTATCCGTCGATAAACCAGCCAACTGGCCACCATTAACACACTCAAAAGCAGCAATACTCCTAGCCATTTAATCTGCTTTGGAATTGCTATTTGGGGCTGATTGAGCTTACTTCTGATCAACGACATCCTCTCTCATCGTTAACGATACTTGTAAACTAGTCCCACAACCTGGCGCTGACTTAATATGCAGCCGTGCCCCTATCGTTTCGGCCCTTTCTTGTACGCCCAATAGCCCAAAATGTCCCGCTGGTGCCATTTCTGCCGGGCTTTCCGGGACGACAAAACCCAGGCCATCATCCTCGATGGCAAGATTCACTTCCCCATTTCCAAACTGTAAGGACAGCTTTGCCTGATTAGCTGCTGCATGACGGACGACGTTGCTTAAACCTTCTTGGGCAATGCGATATAAGGCTAGTTCAACGTTGGATGACAATCTTTGCTCCCTTCCGCTTTTCTCAAACAGAATTGGCAATCCCGTAGATTGGCTCATATCCTGGCCCAACATCTCCAATGCCGGAATCAGCCCTAAATCTTCTAGATAAATCGGCCGCAGGTCTCTTGTTAGACGGCGTAAATCCGCCACAATTTGCTCTGCCATTTGCTGCATAGTTGTTAGCCTGTCTGTGTTCCCATTTTCTGTGGCTGACATTTGCGCCAGCTGAATTTGTTGATTTAAGGCAATGAGTGACTGAATCGTATCGTCATGGAGATCGCGAGCCAGCCGCCGGCGCTCGTCTTCCTGGCCGGTGGTAACGGCACTCAAATAGCCCCGTAAACTTTGCTGTGCCAACTGAACCTTCCGTGCCATATGGATTAGCTCCGTTTGCAGGCGCTGAATTTCATTAATGCCTCCTACCGGTTCCTCTATGGCAGCAAAATCGCCCCAACCCAGTTCAGTCGCCTTTTTCTCTAAAGATTGAAGAGGTTGCACAACCTGGCGTATACCGAATCCTAGAGCAACCAAGGCAATGACCAAGACGGGAATGAGGATAAGCGGCGCCATTTCAGTGGCACGGAGCAAAGGATCGGTTACCGCTCGCCATGGCTCTTCAATCACTAGGGCCCAACCGACGGGGGTGATAGGGCTGAAGGCGATGACATGTTCTTCACCGGCCACGTTGAGATAAGTTGTGCCGCTTTCACCACGTAAAGCAGCAGCGACACCAGGGTGTGCTTCAAGCTGAGAATCTGACCAATGGGGGGTACCGGCCTGATACAAAATCTCACCGTCAATTGTGACCACATAAGTAGCGGCCTGATCATTACTGCTGAAGATGTCGGCTAACGCCTGACGCACAAGAGAGGTAGGAGAAAAGGCACCTACGGCGATGAATTCATCGGTTGCAGCCGCAATTAACATCAATTCCTCATCGCGAATTGGATCAACCAATGAAGGTAAAAAATAAGCAGTGTTGGCGGCTGAGGTAGCTCTAAATGCAGGCCAACGTTCTGGGATGGCGCGTGTTTGCCAAACTTCAATCCCATTAGAGGCGGCTAATAATTCACCACTGATTGTGTACAGGGCAACACCGCCCTCAAATTCCGGTAATAGAAATGAGGCATCAGCCAGAGCGTGTTCTGGTTCGGAAACATTGGCCACCTGAAGGGCAACACTGCGAATGGCTGATTGACGATAATGAATCTGTTCTGAAATGGCGGCCGATGCCGCCCGCGTGGCACGCTCATCCCGTTCGCCGACCATTGTTCGCATGGCGCGTTGGTGCAAACCAAGACTACCAAAAGCAATGGTCAGGAGCAGCAAAGTTAGGGGTAGGACGGTAATAATAAAAAGCTGCAGGGGAAGACTTGGGATACGACGCGAGCGCTGTGAGTTCAATCTGAAATCTCCGCCGAAATGAGCCCCTGTGAGACAGCTTTCATGACAGCTTCGGTTCGACTGTTGGCGTCCAGCTTGTTATAAGTTTTGGCCAGGTGGTCTTGGACGGTGCGGTCACTGATACCTAATTGCATGCCAATGGCTTTATTTGTATACCCCTTGCCTGCCAGGGCCAAAACCTCAAGTTCCCGCTCGGTCAAGCTCTCAAATAGTATTTGGTTAGGCGTAGTACGACCAGCAATCTGGTTCATTAGCCGCACAGTAACAGCCGGATCAAGGGCAGATTTGCCTTCGTGGACATCTCGTACTGCCTGCAGGATGTTCGCCGGAGAAGCGGTTTTGAGGACATAGCCATTTGCACCCGCTTGCAATACGGCCATGACGTAGGGATCGTCATCATAAGCGGTTAATACAAGGACGCCCACATCCCGATGATTGGCACGAATCCAGCGGGTGACTTCTATGCCGGTGGCTTTAGGCATCTGGATATCTAACACGGCCACGTCTGGTTTGTGTTGGGCAATAAGCTCGCAGGCCATTTCACCATCGTCTGCTTCAGCCACAACGGTAAGATCGCTGGCCTGTTCCAGAAATTGGCGAATGCCTGCCCGGACAACGGCATGATCATCTGCTAGTAGAACACGAATGGGATGGCTCATAATAACCTTTAAAAGCGAGAGATTAGAGACTGGAGATTAGGGAGTGGTTAATCTATCAGTCTTGATCTTGCCTCAGCTATTTGAAATTTCAGGGCAATTTGGTTTGCAGTTTCTTTGAAGGTGAGATGTAAGCGTGGGTAAGCAAACCAGACGACGCCCAGACCAAATAAGACACCGGTAACAAGCCGCATCCAGGAGTTGAAAGAACCAAAGGCGTCACCTATGTAAAAGGTAACGGGAAAGGTATGGTTCGTCAAGGATGCTAACCAGGCATTTGTATAACGGAAACCACCGCCGATACCGCCGATAAAATCACTCACGATGTGCGTCGTGCCATCTATGGCCATGGGTAGGAGGAACAGGAGAAAAACCCATATGGAGAGTGGCTTAACCCGGCGGCGCAGCGGCCAGAAGGCCAGGCCAAAGATCAGGGGGCTAGTGTACATGTAAACCATGCGGTCAGACCAGGCTACTTTCCAACCCACGTCTGCACTGCCAATGAACTGGCGCAGGATCAGGGGGTTGGCGCTATCTTGCCAAATGGCCTGAACGGTTTCCAGGGAGATCATAGGACTGCTGCCAAACAAAAAAAAGGAACGCTGGGGCATCTGATGGCAGAGAAGGCTGTAGATGAAATAGATGCTTTTCCCAGCGCTCTCCCAACCCTGTTCCATGAAGATGGGGGCAAGCCAGGGAAGACCGTTGAAGATTATTAAAACGATAGAAAGGGCAAGCAACCAATGGCGACTAAACCAATGTAGCGCTTTGTTGAGGATAATGGCAGAGGAACGGCCGTTGTTGCTCAAGGAAGGCACTGCCATAATGATAATCCTTTTAACTTAATGGTGATGGCTGTGCTGATGACCACTTGATGCATCACCTTTCAGATATTTCTCTGGCTCTTTGTCAAAAGAAATTTTGCACCCAGGGGCGCAGAAGTAATAGGTTTTGCCCGCATATTCCGACGTGATCGTTGCTGTTTTCTCGTCTACTTCCATGCCACATACCGGATCAGTTGCCATGATTTTTCTCCTTTAATTTAATAACATGCTAAGGTAATAGCCAGCCTCTTGAATTGCTGCATAAAGTTCGTTTAAGCCAATCTCATTGTCAGCTATTGTAACGGCCGTTTCCCCAGTTTGTAAATTCACATCGACCGTCACAACACCAGGAATGTCCGTCAGGGCCGTTTCGACGTGAAAAGCGCAGCTAGCACAGCTCATACCGCCTACAAATAGCGTTGCAGGTTCAGTTACGACGTTGTACCCAGCATCCTGAACCGCCGTTACCAGCGTAAATGTGTCTGCTTTTTGAGGATCATAAGAAATTGCTATTTTAAAGGTAGCAGGGTCAATGCGAACGGCCGTTACGCCCGAAATTTGCTTCAGAACCTGAGTCAGGCTAGTTCGGTTAATTGGGTTACTGAGCGGAGCAACAGTAAATGAGACATCTGCCATTATATTTCCTCGCGTAAATAACATTATTAACCTTTTCATTATTCCGCAAATCAGCCCATACAACCAGAGCCAAATACCTGGCCAAGCCATAGGCCATTTGGCGTATGCCAATATGACATTTGTCATCACTTTTCTATGATGCGCCATTTAGCTCTCGTAGCCTGCGCTATCTTTTTTTATGCTTACTGCATGAATTTTGCGGAGATAAATTTATGACCCCAGCTAAACGAATTTTGTGGCCTTTGGGAGCTGCGGTTGTCGGTTCCAGCTTATTGGCACTCCTCTACTTTGGCATTGTTTCTTGGGCAGAAAGCCCGCAGCATGCCCTCGACCTGTTTTGGGAGGATCGCTGGATTGTCATTCCGATCATTCTGGGCTTCGGCATACAGGCAGCACTCTATATCATCCTGAAAAAACGACTATTTGTACCTGTAACGCACACCGGTTCCAGTGCTGCCTTGACCGGGGCTGGCGGCGGTATGTCTACAGTGGCGATGGTGGCCTGCTGTGCCCATCACGTAACGGACGTTTTGCCCATTCTGGGCTTGACCGCTGCGGCCACTTTTTTGGCCGATTACCGCATCGCATTCATGCTGGTGGGACTGGGGACAACGATTTTGGGCATCATTTATATGCTTGTTATTTTAATGAAAGAAAGGCAGAAGGCGCTGCAATTGGTGGCGTCGGCTGTGGAGGCTGTATGAAACGCAACATCGTACTAATTGCTGGTCTGATTTTTGTTGGATTTTTAGCCGCATGTGGCAGTGATTCTGCCACGCAGCTGCCAGTCGTCGCGGCGGCTGAAGAGGCAGTTGGTGAATCGGCGGCTCCAGGGCAGGCAGCCGCCTGGGAAACGGCCGTAGACGATCAAGGTGCTGTAACTGTGGCCATCACGCCAGTTGACCTTGGCCAGGAAGCGACAACTTTGGCTTTTGAGGTGGTAATGGATACCCACTCCGTGGACTTGGGTATGGATTTGGCTGCTCTGGCGACGATGACCGCAGACAACGGCCGTTCCGTAACCGCCACGCTCTGGGATGCAGTGCCTGGGGGACATCATGTGTCTGGATTGCTCACGTTTCCAGCAGTGGTGGCAGGAACGGCCGTGCTTGATGGTGCCACGGAGCTGACCCTGACCATTACTGACGTAGATGCACCAAGCCGCACCTTTACGTGGTCTCTTCCCAACTAATTTTCATCATGACGAAACGCATACTCCTGATTTTCCTCCTTTCAACAGCAGTCCTGCTGGCTGTGGTCCATACGGCTGCAGCCCAGCAGGCTGCTGACCAGGAGCTTACCCACATCTTTTTTAGCGCGGGCTGTGCCGATTGTTGGCCTTATACCGAAGATGTCCTTATTCCCGTACTGCAAGGCCAAGGGGTTGCCAAAAATCCAGAAATCCACGACTACACCCGACCAGAGGAACGGACTCGCCTGCTGGCAATAGCTGACGAAATCGCTTTACCTCGCTCTATTGCCGATTCGCTTTACGCCTTTGTGCCCACGCAAAACGGCACACTGGTTGTTTTGGGTCATGTACCACCTACCTTGATCGAAGCAGCACTAACCTCTCCTGATTTGCCAGCCAGGCTGGTTTTGTGGCAGCCAGAGATGCATGGTGAACCAACGGAGTACCGCCTGTGGGCCTGGGCTGGTGAGGTACAAACATATGCTATTGATGTGCCTTTTTCCGAGGCGCTAACCCAGGCTTTAAAGGCGGCTGGGCCGCTGCCTATTGGTTTAGCCAACCTGGGCCAACTGTTGCCTGCGGTAATAGTCACTGGCCTATTAGACTCGGTTAATCCCTGTGCCTTCGCCGTGATTTTGCTGCTGCTGGCCTTTCTGTTTACCCTGCGCAAATCACGCGGCCAAATTTTAAAGCTGGGCTTTGTGTACGTAGGCATGATCTTCCTGGTTTACTTTGCCATTGGCCTGGGCCTATTGCAGGCCGTCCGCTTCTCTGACGATCCTCACTTTGTGGCCCGAGCTGGTGCCTGGCTGCTCATGGGCCTGGGGATTATTAACTTAATTGAGTATTTCTTTCCCAACTTTCCCATCAAGCTGCATATGCCCAAGATTGCTGGTGCCCGTACCAATAACTTGATTAAGCAGGCCACACTGCCAACCACGATGATGGCTGGTTTGGTGGTTGGGTTATGCACGTTTCCCTGTTCTGGCGGTATTTACGTTTCCATTATTACCCTGCTAAATGCCAAAACGACGTTAGCCTGGGGCGTAAGCTACCTGGCTTTGTACAACATCATGTTTGTGCTGCCGCTGATTGTTATTTTGCTGTTGGTGGGCAACCGCATGGCGGCCAAGACATGGGCCCGTTGGGAACGGGAACACAGCTTGAAAATTCGTTTGTGGTACGGCGTTGTCATGGTGCTGCTGGGTGTGGCCATGCTGCTGTACATTTCGACATGAAGGAGCTAATTGATTATGAAAGCAAAGATTCGACATAGAAAATCATCGCGGCTGAAACGGCAAAAGCGAAGCTGGATGCCTATTGCCCTGTTGGTAGTCGGGGTACTTCTGCTGGGTGCGGGCGTGGTGGTTTATACTTCTTCTCCCTCTTCGGCCAGCGCCTCATCGGAGTACCTTCCTGATGATGTAGCCCATGAGCAGCCTGTTCTGGCCGTCCATGAAATGGAAGAGGGGCCGCCCATTCCTTTCTTGCCAGCCAGTCAGGCCCAGCCGAAAATCCAGATACCGGAGAAGAACTTCGATTTTGGCATGATCGGCCCGCGGGATGTCGTAGAGCGAGAGTTCATTATTCGCAATGTAGGTGACGCACCACTAACGATCAGTCGGGCTTACACAACCTGTGGCTGTACCAAGGCCGAAATTTCTGCCACTGTGATTCTGCCGGGCCAGGTAGCTACGATCAAGCTGATTTTTGATGCCGGCTTTCATGACACGGCCGGACAAACGGTGCGTCGTGGCCTGATTATTGAGAACAACGATCCGCAGCAGTCTAAGGCGGAAATCTGGGTGCAGGCGGCGGTTCGTTCTAATTAAGCTTGTTGGAGGTAGCGATGACGCGGAAACATTGGTTATTGATGGTCATTGGTTGCGGTTTGCCTTTGTTGGGGTTAACGGCCGTTTACCTTTTCAAATTACAGTTAAGCAGCGTCTTGCTGTTTGGGTTGGTGCTGTTGTGCCCGCTGGTTCACCTGCTGATGCCGCGTGATCACGGCGGACATGATCACCAAAAACCTGGAGTGCCTGATGGCTGAGATTGTGACAAAACCAGTGCATGACGCGGAAGTTCTAGAGAGCGATCGTCCGTCGCGCCGCTTCAAATGGAGTACCTTTATAACTTTTGGCTTGGTGTTTGGCTTGCTGGCCCTGTTGGGGTGGGGACTGGTTCAAGTGAACCTTGGACAAGTAGATTCCGGCATGGCACCTGATTTCACTATCACCAGCTTTGAGGGCGAAACCATCACCCTTAGCGAGCTGCGCGGGCAGGTTGTGATTATTAACTTCTGGGCGTCCTGGTGCCCCCCTTGCCGGGAGGAGGCCGCCTATTTAGAGGCAACCTGGCGCAAGTATCAGGATCAAGGGGTGGTTTTCATCGGGGTCGATTACGTCGATACCGAAAAAGAAGCTTTGGCCTATATGGAGGAATTTGACATCACCTACTTCAACGGGCCAGATTTGGGCACGCGCATTTCCCACGATTATCGTATGGATGGCGTGCCGGAAACATATTATGTCGCCAAAAATGGTGAACTGCGTGGGGTGAAGGTAGGCCCACTTGCGTCACCAGAGCTGGACGAAAAGATTGAAGAACTGTTGGCCGAGCAATATCCTTAAAGGAGTAAATGATGTTGGCTGATATTGGTTTGATGGCCTTAGTTGTTGGCTTTTTGTTGGCGGTGTATGCCACAGCCGTTTCTGCCTGGGGTGGCTGGCGCAACGAATGGCGCTGGGTGGAAAGTGCCCGCAGCGCCACGCTGCTTGCCGTCCCCTTTTTGACTGTTTCTGTTCTCGTTGTAACGTACTCCCTATACGTGATGGACTTCTCATTGGCTTACGTGGTAGACGTTTCCAGCCAATCAATGTCGCCGTTTTTGCGGCTGACAGCCTTATGGGGGGGACAATCTGGCTCGGTACTGTTTTGGGCCTGGCTGATGAATGGCTTTGTGGCTGCTGTGCTGTGGCGCAAGTGGCAGCGTGACCATGATTTGATGCCCTATTTCATCACAGTGGCCATGCTCACAACGGCGTTTTTCATCGGTATCGTGGTCTTTATCACCAATCCCTTTGCCCGGCTGTGGCATATACCGGGAACGACAGAGTTGATTACGGCCGTTTTCCAACCAGTCGGTGCTGTGGCCTATGTTCCCCAAGACGGCAATGGTCTGAATCCACTGCTGCGCCACTTTGGCATGATTGGCCATCCCCCAACCACTTATCTGGGCTTCACTGGGTTCGTGATACCGTACGCTTTTGCCATCTCGGCCTTGTTAAGCGGCCGTTCCCGCGATGATGAATGGATTCGTACCAGCCGCCGCTGGACGCTGGTCGCCTGGATATTCCTTTCGATTGGCTTGATACTGGGTGGGCGCTGGGCATACGACGTGTTGGGCTGGGGCGGCTTTTGGGGTTGGGATCCGGTAGAAAATGCCATGCTCATGCCCTGGCTTACCGGCACTGCATTCCTTCATTCCGTCATGATGACCGAAAAACGGGGGATGCTCAAAGTGTGGAGCGTCGCCCTCATTATTCTCACCTATTCTCTCTCCCTATTTGGCACCTTTATCACCCGTACCGGCGTGATCAGCTCTGTGCACTCTTTCAGTAAATCGGCGCTCGGCCCCGTTTTCTTCATTTTCATAGGCGTGACCTTTTTAGGCTCGTCGTGGCTGTTATTAAAGCGGCTGGACACGCTGAAGTCTGAGCATGAGTTAGAAAGTCTTATTTCGCGTGAGTCAGCGTTTGTGCTGCAAAACGTACTCTTTCTGGCGATCACTTTTGTGGTTTTTCTGGGGACAGTGTTTCCTTTACTGTCGGAACTGTTCACGGGTACGAAAATCACTGTTGGCCCCCCTTACTTCCAAAAAGCAACCGGCCCGCTGTTTGCCGCCCTCATTTTGTTGATGGGGTTGGCGCCGCTGTTTGCCTGGCGCAAACAGGCGGTCAAACGATTGGGCCGGGCAGCCATGATTCCGTTCGGTGGCTCTATTCTTTGGGCAATTGGCTGGGGATATGTACACCGAATGCATCCGGCCGCTTACCTCGTTCTTTGGCTGGTAGCCTTTGTGGTTTTGCTCATTGTCTTTGAGTTTGTCAAAGGGGTGCAGGCGCGCATGAAGCGGGGCGAGAACCCAGTAACTGCATTCTACCATTTAATGGGACGCAACCGTCGCCGGTATGGTGGCTATATTATCCATCTTGGCGTCGTGATGATTGGTCTGGGCTTTATTGGTGATGCCTACTTTCAGCAGGAGACGCAGATGGCCCTGGCGCGGGGCGAATCTCTGACGCTGGGTGAGTATAGCCTGCGCTTTGACAATCTGGAACTGTATCCCGGCAGTGATGGCCGCGAGGTGCTGGAAGCCACGACAAGCCTGTTTAAGAACGGCGAGTTTGTCCAGACGCTTAACCCACGGCGTGACTATTTTGTGGTGCAGCAGCAGCCAATGACCATTCCCGCCGTCTACGCCACGCCAGCGCAAGATGTGTATTTGTTGCTGGTCGGGTGGGAGGAAATTGGCTTTGGCGCCTCTACCTTTAAGATGTATCTGAATCCTCTGATTAGCTGGACCTGGATGGGGGGATTTGTGTTAATTCTGGGGACTTTTATCGCGGCCTGGCCGGAGACACAACGCCAGAAAAAGCGGTCTTATGTACTCAAACCAGATCGTTTGCAGCCCCAGCCTGGGTTGGGAGGTGACTAACGATGTTAAGACGAAACGTGCTGCTGGCACTCCTGACAATTGTTGCCAGCTTTTATACGGTAACGCTGGTACAGGCACAGACAGTTCCTACAGATGATGAAGTGAATGCCATTGCCAGAAATCTGTACTGTCCAGTTTGCCCCAACACGCCGCTGGACGTGTGCGAAACACAGGCCTGCGCTGATTGGCGGGCTCAAATTCGAGACCAGCTGACTGCTGGCTGGTCGGAAGAACAGGTGATGGCTTATTTTGTAGCGCAGTATGGCGAGCGGGTGCTGGCCGAACCGGAACGCAGCGGGTTTAACTCACTCGTCTGGATTTTGCCGGTGGTAGCTGTAGGGCTGGGCTTATTTGTGGCCTTTCAGGTGCTGCGTGGCTGGAAGCACGGCCATGAAGCCTCAGCGGAAACGGCCGTTTCCGCTGAACCGACCATTGCTGCTGAGACCCGTGCCCAAATAGAGCGCGAACTTCGAGAACTGGTGTGAGGAGGTAACGATGACAATTGGTGCGGCCTTAATTGGTATGGCCATGTTGGTATTTGCCAGTCTGGTGGTGATTCGGCCACTGCGTAAAACGGAACCTCAGCCAAGGGTGGCCAGTGATGAAACCGGCAGCGATTACGACACAACTTTATTGGCACTACGTGATCTGGAGTTCGATTATCAGTTGCATGTAGTGAGCGATGAGGATTATGCTCGGCTGAAAGGGCAGTTAATGACCGAGGCGGCGCAGGCGCTGGAGCGACAAGTTGCAGCCCGCAGCCGACTTGATGAGGTCATAGAAACGGCCGTTCGGGCTAAACGCGGCTTGGCAAACCAGGCTGTCAGCTGCCTGCACTGCCAGGAGGCTCTGAGCCCTGACGATAAATTTTGCCCGCAGTGTGGTCACATCGCCGAAATAGCGTGCCCGGTTTGTAAACAGGCCGGGACGCCGGGTGACAATTTTTGCACTGACTGTGGCACAGCTTTGCACGGAGCATTGAACTTCGCACCGGTTGCTGAATTTTAGATGACAGGTAAATGAAAATGAAACGGTTAAATATTCTCTTAATTGCTTTGGTATGGCTGGGGCTAGCGGCCGTACCGCTTCTGGCCCAAGATGAATCACTGCCAACCGGCGTTGTCTCTGGCCAGATTACCAACATGACGCCAGAGGGTGTAGTTCCCGCTGGCCTGGACTTAATGCTGCACGCCTGGGACGTGGATTTTAATGAGAAGCTGATGCTCGAAGGCCAATCGACGGCTGAAGGAACCTTTCAGTTTGACGATGTGCTTTTTAACCAGGACTGGTTTTACGCCGTCATGTTGACTGTAGACGATGTGCTTTATTTTTCAGACCCCACACCTTTGGCAGCAGAGGCATCGACCCTGAATTTGCAGGTTCCCATTTACGACAAGACAAGCAGTACGGCCGCTGTGCAGGTTGAGCGCCAACATATATTTTTTGACGCAGCCCAAGGTGGTTTGTTGGTGGGTGAGATTTATATTCTCTCTAACCTGGGAGACCGTACCATTGCTGGCAGTAACGGGGAAGATGCCCTGCTGGCACCGTTGCAATTTGCCTTGCCAGAAGCGGCGGCCAACGTGACGTTTGAAGGGGACGAGAACGGCCGTTACCTGCGCACACCCGGCGGTTTTGTCGATACCTCTCCGCTGCGTCCCGGTGAAGGAACCGGGCAGGTGGTGGTCCGCTATGTGCTGCCTTATGAAGACGGCATGGTCTATAACCTGGAACCTAACTGGCCCACCAACGGTATCAATTTCCTGGTGCCAGAAGGTATTGGCATTTCGTTGGCGGGCGAAGAATTAGTTGAAGAAGGGAACCGTGATATGGGCGACGGCCGTCAGATGGCTGTGTACAGTTACGGTGGAATCCAACCGGACGAGACCGTCAGGCTTAGCCTTACGGGTGAATTGGCTGTAACGGCCGTTAGCAGCCAGCCTTTGGAAATGGGCGAAACGCCTGCGGCCGCGCCCATTTCTAAAGAGTTTGCTGCTGCTGGGGCAGTCCTGGGATTGCTCTTGGTTGGGGTGGGTATCTGGTGGTATTTGCGCTCAGGCGAAGATGAAGACGATCTTGCGGAGCCTGAGACCTCTTTTGACGATTTGGTGCTGCAACTTGCCCAACTTGAAGCTGATCACGATCAGGGTGGCCTGGATGAAACCGCCTATCAACAACAGCGAAACAAGCTGCGGCAACAGGCACAGACTGTTTTGGCACGGGCAGAAGCTGGTTAAGGGGGCCTTATGACCGATGAAAACTTGAAAGAAACGGCCGTTCCCCGGCAAGGGGTAAGTGGGCATTTGCTTTTGCTGGCTGGTCTGTTTACTTTAACTTTGGTGCTTGTAATAGTCTGGACTCCAGCTCCAGCCAGAACACAGCTGCCAACAAATAGGAGCATCGGGCCCGTCCAGCCTGCTGCCCCAGGAACGGACACTTCTATCCAAATTCGTTTGCCAGAGCAGCATCTGCTGCCGGTTAGCTGGGGAAATCTCGGCCCCCAGTTGGTGGCTGTCGGAGCGATTGACGCTGACCGTTTCATTCAACTTTATGCCGACGGCGGACGGCCGTTAACGACGACACAACAGGAGCTGCTCTACACGGCTAGCGACGAACCCATTGTGATTGATTATCAAAACGCACGATTTGTGCTCAACTTTTTCTGGGCCTTAGGGCTGGTGAACCAGAACCCCATCCTGACAGAAGGGCCGCTGATGCAGGCCAGTGAAGGAAATATCGGCCGATTTGCCTCGACGGGCGGCTGGACCTTGGGCCGCCATCCGGCCACAGCGCTGTATGCCAGCCAGCCGTTGATTACGCTCACGTTGGAGCAGCAAGCACGGCTGGAAGAAGTTGCCTTTAATGTCTACCGACCCTGCTGCAATAACCACACCGCTTTTGCCGATTGCAACCACGGCATGGCGATGCTGGGTTTGCTGGAACTGCTAGCCAGCCAAGATGCCACAGTGAATGAAATGTTTGCCGCAGCTAAGGCGGTGAATGGGTTCTGGTTCCCACCGCAGGTGGTGGAAACGGCCGTATTCTTCAAAGCAACTATGAGCCTGGACTATGCTGACGTTGATCCCCGCCTGGCTACCAGCCGTGAAATCTTTTCTGGCAGTGGTTACAGCCAGGTAAATCAATGGTTGGCGGCAAACGAGCTGTTGAGCCAGTCTCAAGGGGGTGGGAATTCTTGTGGCACATAACGGCGGGTCATTTGGAGTTCTCTAATATAATTTTTTGGATAAGTGATATGAAAAAGAAACGTATGGTTTCTGTAATAATTGTTTTTTTGCTTGTGATTGGACCTGGTCTGGCTGGCTGTGGTGGCGAGGATACGGCGGTTAACCACGCTCATCCCATGGCTCCTCTGGAAGAGATGCCTGACCAGGTGCAAGATTCAGGCTGGAAAATACGTGAAAGCTATCAATTTACCACGGCCAACTTGGCACTGACCGATGCAATTCCCTGCTATTGCGGCTGTGTGGGGTTGGGGCATACCTCCCTCTACGACTGTTACGTATCTGGCGTGGATGAAACGGGCGAGACTCAATTTGATGACCATGCCGAGTATTGCTCCATTTGCAATGATATTACCCTGGACACAATGCAAATGTTGGATGAAGGTATAAGCAGTTCTGAAATTTTTACCCAGATTGAAGCGGAGTATGCGCGTTTTGGTCCACCAACGGAAAAAGTTGAAAACGGAGAATCATAATCATAATGAAAAGATGGTATTGGATAGTTACAGCCTTAATGATGGCGGTGTTTTTAACTGCCTGTGGCGGGCAGCCACAAATTTCTGTTGCCGAAACCAATCTGGCCTTTGGCGATGTGGTCAATGGAGAAGTTGTCGTTCGTGAAATAAGCATCCAAAACAAAGGAGAAGGGGATTTAGTTATTGAAGCAGTGTCTACTTCTTGCGGCTGTACCCAGGCGGCTATTGAACCTACCATCATTCCCCCGGGCAGCAGCGGCACGCTGACGGTTGAATTTGATTCCGGGGCGCATGGCCCTGAATTAACAGGCGAGTTAATCCGACAGGTGTTTATTGCTTCCAATGACCCAGCGCAACCAGAAACCATTGTGGAGATAGCGGCTAACATCCTGCGGCCGTCTGAGCCGTAGGCCATTTGGCCTATGGATGATGCGCCAAACAGCGGAGAGGCTTGCCAGCCAAACTAAATTAGAATGGGTGACTTACTGGGCGGCAGATTGCAGGATTAAAGGAGAGCGGAAATTATGAATAGGTTCACATTTGTTTTTTTAGGGATGTTTGCAGCTGCTTTGGTAGCTTGCGGGTCGGCAGAGCCTACGCCTGTGCCTACCGTAGAACTCTCGCTGACGGCGACAGATATTGCCTATGATACAACTCGTTTGGAGGTAGTAGTCGGGCAGCCAGTGAAAATGACGTTGATAAATGAAGGGGCACTGGAGCATGATTTTAGCATTATGGAAATACCTCATACAGGGGAAGTCATAGCCGAAGAAATGGAAGAAGAGATGGATCATGATATGAGCGAAATGGAGATGGAGCCAGAAGTTCATGTGGCTGCACCCATTGATGGCCGCAGCAGCGTTGAATTCACGCCCTCCACTCCAGGGGAGTTTGAATTTTTCTGCACAGTGGCGGGACATAAGGAAGCGGGGATGGTAGGAACATTAGTGGTGAAGGCACCCTAAATTAGGGGTAGCGAAGTTCAAACGGCCGTTAGTCACTGATAACGGCCGTTTTTCTTTTATATCTGTGGTGTAGTCAGTGCTGATTTAATTTGCAGCCTCAGTGCAGATGACGGCCGTTCCTCTTCATTCTCAACTAAAGAGAGCCAGGTACGGCCGTTGTGGCTGTGGGCTACCAAAGTGGCTGGTTCAGGTTCAGAGCCATAAACCAGCATGACCGTCAGATCGCAGTCACAATTATCGGTGTGGTGCGGGCAGTTGCAGGCAATATCCTCTGGCAGCGCAGTGCGAAAGTTAAAGGAAGGTGTTAGTTGTAAACCTGCATCTTGCAGCAGATTGGTTAGCCAGCCAATAACGAAATGGACAGAATTATTAAATACCAATAGTTGCGACACCGTATGCTTACCTCCAGCTATTTCTCCCACTATAGCGCAAAGCAGATGGAAATGAACAGCGCAAAATATCGCACCTGAAGGTAGGCCAAATGGCTTGCTTACGCCTGTGTAAATAGCCTATAACCGACTGCTCTTAATGTCGCTAAAATGGGACATTGATTAGCGAAGATGGGAAATTATGTTTTGGCCTGATTACAGTCCGCGTAAAAAGAAAACAACTCCCTGGCGAGGGATTGGCGTTTTACTTGCCTTAATTGTTAGCTTCTTTTTGGCAGGAGCGATAAATGGCTGGTGGGAGATCGTAAGTTCCCGCGACAATCCTCAAGTTGAAATAGTGGAGTTGGCTCCCGAGGAGGACGTATTGAATAGCGCTGGTGGAACTGTGGCTACGGCCGTACCCGTTCAACCAACAGTGACACCACTTCCACCCTTAAAAGTTGCCTCGGGAGCACCAGATTTTACCTTGCCTGATCTGAACGACAGCACAACCTTGCGCAGCCTGGTAGATTATTCAGGTAGGCCAGTAATAATAAATTTTTGGGCAAGCTGGTGTGTGCCTTGCCGTGAGGAGATGCCCGCACTGCAGCGAATTTATGAACAGTATAACCCGGATGGCTTAGTAGTTTTGGGAATTAACCAGACATTTGTTGATGACCTGGAAACAGCCAGAACTTTTGTGGAAGAACTGGGGCTTACTTTCCCCAATGTGCGTGATGACGAGGGGGATGTCTCCGGCTCATTGTACCGGGCGATGGGATTACCGACTAGCGTTTTTATTGGAGAAGATGGGGCAATTGTTGATGTGC
>CALBTC010000201.1 GCA_937967805.1 uncultured Anaerolineaceae bacterium | reverse complement strand
CGCTCGGTGCCGCCAATCCAGGGATAAAAAAGCCGGACTACCATCATCACCCGCGGCGTCTGGTCGGCGGCGGCTTTGAGCTGCCACAGTTTGGACGGATTTTGCAGCGCCCACTCTGCTTCTTCGATGCGCTGTTGGGCGGCGCTGAGGCGGTTACGGCCGTACATCACAAAATGATTGTGCCAATACTGCACTGCACCGCGCAGCCGGTAATATTGCCAGACCTGGGGCAGCAGCTGCCATTCCTCGTCCGTCACTGGAAATTTGGCAGCGTAAGCGGCCATAAAAGTACGGCGTTCGGCATCATTGAGACGAGAGAGCACGGTAACCAGATCGATTAGCCGCCACTCAAGCCGGGCCAGTTCAAAATCGTGGACCGTCACTGTGCCATCCTGATGGAAGAGCAGGTTGTGCAGGCCGTAATCACCATGAATGATGAGCCGGGGCAGTGCGGCCGTTTCCAAAGTTTCCGCCAGATCGGTCAATTTTTCGGCCAGCTCGCTGCTTCGCTGACAAAGCCATTGCGCCGCCGGGTCAGGCAAATCGCGCGTTTTTTGCGGCAGTTCGGCCAACCGGTGCAGGTGCCAGGCCAGATCGCGCCGCCGCCCGCCGTCATAAGATTGGTAGCCCAGGTGGTGCTCGCCAACCGGCAAAAATCCAGAAAGCTGGTGATGCAGGCGGGCTAGCGTGACCCCGGCCTGGGCGGTGAGCCGCAGGCGCTGCCGCCGCGTCAAAAAGGTGGCAGATACGTTGGTGCCTTCCACAAAATCAAAAAGAGCATAGGTACGGCCGTTGCGCTGTGCCAATGTCGCTCCATTCGGCGTAGCGTTCAATCGTGGAGCAGGAAAGCCGCAAGCAGCCAACTGATTGAGAATCGAATGTTCATAGGCCATCGTGGCGGCGGGCCAGGGAGAACGATACTGTTTGAGTACTTTTTTGCCGCCGGAGGTGTGCAGCACCAGGCTGCTGTTGCGCCGGCCAAAGGGCAAATTCTGCGGCGGCTGGGCCAGGGCCAGGCCAAATGCATCCAGAAGCTGCTCGACCAGGTCGGCCTCGATTTCGGGCGCAAACAGGCGGGCCCGGATGGCTTGTTTGATCCGGCTGGGTCGCGGAATGGGCCAGATACGCGGCGGGGTCAAGGCGAACTCACTCATGCGGCCGTTTGCACCTCCCATGTTGACCAGCGTCCCAAAGAAATTTGATCCAACTGCTGCCAAAGCATCGTTTGAACGGCCGTTAAATCCGCCCCATCATTCGCTACTTCCAACACCAACCAGCGCTTGCGCCGGGCGTGGGCCACAGCCATCTCTACCGCATCATGGGCATGGCAAATAAATTGGGAAATTTCGGCGGGGTCTTTGTGCTGAGCGCGGGGCCAGAGGCCGCGTTCGTAAATACGTTCCTCACAAATTTCGACTGACGCCTGCACAAAAATTATTAGATCAGGCCGCGGCACGAAATCAAGGTAATCTGTGATTTGGCTGGGGCTTGGCCGTTCGGCGCTGGACGTAAAGAGCTGTACCACGCGGTGGATGAAGCCCTCGTCAAACAACAGCACCTCATCAGTCCGGGCGTGTCGGCGCAGAAATTCATAATAACCCATGTGGCGGAACAGCCAGGGCAGCACCTGTCGCTGGCGCACATCGGCGTTGGCAGGGCGGCCGCGTTGGCTGGCCAGCACCTGCGCGATCAGGCGCGGGCGCTGCGCCATGAAGCTCAACCGGTGCGCGAAGCCATGCAGGTAAAAGATGCGCCACAGCAACGGCCGTTTTAACATCGCCGGTGCCAAACGATGTACCAGCCTACCGCCCAGCGTGCGCCGGGCCAAGGGACGAGCCGCTTCGACCACGGTGAACGCGCGGCAACCGTGTGACTCAAAGAAGCGAGTCACCTCGGGTAGAAGCGTCGTTTTGCCCGCGCCGGGCGCTCCGATAAATTCAATAATCATAACTACAGCACCTGCCAGACGGCCGTTTTCAACTGGTGCTCAACTTCGGCAAACGGCAAATCGGCATTGATGGTTAACAGGTTTACTTTTTCGTCCTCGCCTTCCATTTCGGCAGCAAATTTGTTGAGAAATTGGGCTTTGGCGGTAACGGCCGTTGGGTCATGGTCCGGCTTGCGCTGCAAAGACACCGCCGGGCTAACGTTGAGCAGCAGGTAATGGCGCGGCGGGCTAATCTGGCGATAAATTCCCTGTTCGGCGGCGGCAAAGATGCGCCCCACCCGGTTAGCGTGGCCATTGGCGTGGCTAATATCACGCGGGTAAATCTTAGGACCGTCCAGCAGCGCTGCCAGCGGATACCGGTCGTAAATGATAACGGCCGTTTTTGCTGCGACCCGACTTTCCCGGTAGCGGCGCAGTCGGTCCCGGCCAATCGAGAGATGATGTGTGTAGCGCGCAATCCGGCGTAACTGCACCAGCCATCTCGATGGCAGACTGTCTTGCCCCAGCCAGCCGGCGACGGTGCGCTGGCCGCGCCGCAGCGCGCGGAAAAGCAGGTAAAGCAGCTCGCTGCGCCGCGACGGCTGCTTGCTGCCCAGATAATAAAGCTGCACGTCCAGCTTCCAGCTCAGCCAGTCGGTGATGAGCCGGCACATGGTTGACTTACCCGCGCCGTCGGCCCCGATCAGCGCCAATGTGCGGCCGCCGGCGCACAGCGTCATTTTGCGCCGTGGGCTGCTTTGCCGCTGCCGCCACAGCTCACGGAAATAGAGGATTGATGCCCACAGGCGGGGATGGCGCTGGTACGGCCGTAACGCCCGCCGCACCTGAGACCGCAGCCACAACATTTGCCAGCCATCTCTCGTTTCCGCTTGAACAGCCTGCAAAAAAGCAAAAACAATCTCTTCAGAAACGATGTTGAGCTGGGTCACTGTCTCCGAAATTTGCTCCGGTGTTGTTCGCTGCCGGAGCCACTCGATTTCCTGGCGAATGTGTGCCGGTAACCCAGGCGAGCGGATGGCAAAAATATCCTTCACCACGTCCCGGTCCCGGTATTTGAGCAATGCCCGCAGGCACAGAATGACCAACTCCATAGCAGGAGATGGCACCAGCACGCCCTGCGGCAGACATACCGAAGCAATAACTTCTTTCTCAATAGGCAGATGATAATTTTTGACGTATTGCTCACCCAAAACAAGCTGGTAATGAACGTGCAGATGGAACAGCTTGCCGCTGGCGGCATCGTACCCCAGGTGGTTTTCGATGCCGGGGTAATGCTTGCCGGGTGCAGCCAACAATGGTTTCACCTGATGCTTGCGTAAGATTTGGCGGAAAAGCGGACCATCCAGTGGGTCTACCAGGAGGTCGAGATCGGTACGGCCGTTTAACGCCTCGTCCAACCGCACGTTACTTTTCCAATGGCAGTACCGCACCCCGGCCTCGTTTAAGGCAAAAAACAGCCGGGTCACTGACTCCAGCGCCTGTATCTTTTCATAGGTAAACGTCGTCATGGTATTAATTCTCATAGGTGTAGCCCGCCAGAAAGTCAAACTGATCAATTCTGTTACGGACAACGCCAATCCAATGAGGCGTCCAATCCACCATCTGCCGGTACTGGTCTGGCGTTGGTTTCACAATGCCGGCACATGCTTCCAGGTAGGCGTCATGGGCCTCGATTCCTAAAAATTGGCACAGATGGCCCAGCGTTTGCTGGGGCTGGCGCACAAACGCTTCGTAGCGTACGGCCGTTAGGCTGGCAGCCGGTAAACAATTTCGTAGATTGACCAGCGTGTGACAGTACTCAAAATAATGGTCAATGGCATTCTCAAAACTGCGCCCGCCGCGCACCATCATGGCGCTAATGGGATCGTACGGATTGCGCACAACCTGGATGATTCGCAGGTCAACCGAGGCCATCGTTGCCTGCAACTGGCTCAAAAGCTCCGGCTCCTGTCCAAACTTTCGCGTCGATGGCCCCGCCTTACTGTCGCCAATGACCTTGATATTTTTGTAACGTCCCTGCCATTGGCCGGGCACCGCCAGCGAATACGGCGTCAGGCGGCGGGCGGTGATCCGCCCGCGCAGCGCCTCGCGCCTGGCCCCTCGCAGCAGCAGGTGAAAAATCTGGTCCCGCTTGAATCCGGCAGAAACGTAGCGCAGCACATCAATTTCATCGGCCAGAACCACGTTGGGATGGGCATCCAGCAGGGACCCCAGCAGCGTGCCGCCGCTTTTTACCTGGCCGATGAACATACAAAACGTCTTAACACCCTCAAAAAGGGCTGGCTGGCGGTAGGTTTTGTACGCCGACAAGGCGTATCTGCGGGCCGTGTCCAGCTTGCGGTAGACGGGACTACGCAAGACTCTGGCTCCGGGACCCTCTTTGGCAAAGGCGCGCCACCGGTCCGAGTTCAGCCAGCCAACCCACAGCCGTTCCAAAGCAGTAGTCATGGGCGCGTCTCCAGTCGGCCAGCTTCCACCGAAAGAGTACGCGAAACCATTGCGCCGATAAAACCTAGCGTGATCCACCACAGGCCCAGGCCGTAAACCACCCGCATGTTGGAAAAGTTGTTAACGATGACGTGAAAAAGGAGCAGCAGCCAGAAAATGACCAATAATTTGCGGCTCCAAAAACCTTCTACCGGCAGCCTGGAATATGCCCTTACCGACAAAACCAACCACCAAAACATCGGTGCCAGGTAAAAGAAAACACCCACAATTCCCTGTTCCGCCAGAAGGGTCAGATACAAGTTGTGTGAGGCGTGGTCCTTTACCGGGTTGACCAGATCGCCCACCCGCGCTTGAAAGAGGCGGTCGAAGCGGTCGAAATTGCCATAGCCCCAACCCATCACCGGCTTCTCCTCAAACATGCGGTAAGAAGCGTAGTAGATTGGCAGCCGGCTTAAGGCTGCTTCTTGCGAATGGTCAGAGTAAAAACGCTGACTGGCCCATTCTGCATAAGCGCCAAGCGCTCCGGCGCTAAGCAAAATGGCGATGACAGGGAGCGTGATGAGAGTAAACCGCACAACAAACTGCCGATAAATAACGGCCAGTCCCATAAAAACGACCAATCCCGCCAGCCAACTACCTCGTGAAAAAGAGAAAAAGATCATGAAGTAAGCTAGACTAAATAAAAGGTACTGTAGCCATCGCCAGGTTTTGCCCAGATTGTGGTTCAGGGCGCTTTGCAAAATCAGCAGGCCACAGGTAACCGCAGTGACGGTAAACACGCTGTAGGATTGCAGCGAGCCGGTGGTGCGTGAACCAGCGCGATCCAGCCAGGCGCTGGGCAGCACCTGCGGCGCAGACCAGGAGAGAATGCCGATAATCGACTGGGCAACCAGGACGAAAATAAAAACCGGTATGAGACGCCGCAGGTCCTGCTCGGTAGGGTGCAGCAGACGTATGAGCAGGTAGAGACACATCGGCACAAAAATGCGATCATAAACGTAGATTGTGTTGGCCTGCACATCATCACTTAAATAAAGAACGGAAAGCTGGGTCACGACCAGATAACCGACCATAATCAGTTCTGCCCCACCAAGGCGGGGTAGTTTACGCTTGTGAACATGCAGCATGTGGCTGAGCAAAATGATGCCAATGGTGATGGGCGGTAGAGCACGGTGAATGAGCCAATATAGTCTACGGAGCATACTGCTGTCGGTAAGGACAAGAAACTGGGCCAGCAGCAGCCAGACAAACAAACCGGTAAGCGGGTAGCGGTGCAGCAGCGCAAAAATGGGTAAAGCGAGCACCAGGACTATGGCAAAAGGCCACAAATCGGCCACAACCAGATAAGCCACAACAACGGACAGCCCCAGCCCAAACAGCCCTAGAAGCAGAAGCTGCTGCCTGCTTAGCTTTCTTTCTTGTTGGTGGTTAAAGATTGAACCTGTAATAGACATAGTGTTTAGGAAGACCCGAAGGGTTTGCTTTTGCGCAATTGACCTTTCGAGGTGTCAAACCCTTCGGGTCTGCACGGCTAAAAAATCACGAAGCGTTCGGCTCGGCGACGATGCGGTAAGCGGGCAGCGGCGTTTTGGTTTGCTGCCTGATGAGGTGGCGCACGCGCCAGGCGGTTAAAAGGGCCAGGTTCAGCGGCCAATCTAGCAGGGAAAAACGAAGGCGCTGGCTGAGCGGCCGTTCCACCACATCCAACTCATAATCAAAAGCCAACATCTCCTCTCCGGCCTGATTTTGGATAAAGGCTATCTGGTTGGGCGACAATACCTGGCGGAAACGGCCGATCGAATTTGTAGAAATGACGCCAGGTTTGCGCTGCCCGTACGAGCTGTTGCTGCCCTGTTCGCGGAACGTTTTGGCCCCACGCATGGTCAACATTTCCGGTGCATATTCTTCATCAATAAAGGCACAAATTTCGCGCAGCGTTTCTTCCGGTTTGGCGGCCAGCGTTTCGTAACGGATGATTTTGTACTGCTGCGGGTAGCGAAGGCGGTTTGCCTCGGCCAGGCTGACGGAGGAAAGCCACATGGCCGTACCGGCACCTACGCCACCGCGCCGGCTCTTCCAGCGAGCTAAAACGGAAGCATACCGGTCGCGCGGGTCGCGGAGCATGTGCAGGATGCGAGCACCGGGGTAGGCGGCAAAGATAGGCTCGGCGTACCGTTCTGTGTTGAGCGATTTGTCGCCCCAGCGCGGCTTGCCTTTGCGTTGGGCCACCTGTTCTTCGAGGAGGGCGAAGAGACGGCCGTAGGTCGGTTCTCCCTGCCAAAAATCTTCACGCAGCTTATCAGCATCCAGATCCAAAACCACCAGCCGCTTGTAGCGCATCATCATGCCCAGGCAGCGTTCAAAATTTTCCGGCCGGCTCAGGTCGCCGTACTGGTTGTAGAAATAGGTCCACAGGTTGGTGCGGCGCGTCATGGCGATGCGCGGATGGGAGGCCAGCAGGGCATAAATCAGACTGGTGCCGCTCCGTTCCAGACCGGCAATGAAGATGGGTCCACGTTCCATAGAAGCTAGCTCCTCACATATTTACCGATGGATCGGGCTCTGAAGACGGACCAAAAGGTCAAGACGGCCCAGTTCGTGGGCCAATCGACCAGGTAAAACTGCAGCCAATCGCGCAGCGAAAGCTGGGGGTTCGTCAAACGATAGCCAAAGGCCAGCATGTAACGCCGGGCAACGGCTTGAGTAAAGGCGATTTCTTGCTTGGTGAGCATTGGAGTTGGGGGGGAAACGGCCGTATCCTCCCCATCCATCACAGCCAGCATCTCTGGCAAAAACGGCTCACCCAAGAATGTACAAATCTGGCGCAGCGTCGCTTCCGGACTGGTGATCAGCGATTCGTAACGGACGACAAGATAATTTTCTGGGTATCGCTTCTGGTTGCGCCAGGCCAGGCCAACCGAGTACAGCCAGCAGGCAGTGGACCAGCCGGTTTTGCCCCGCCGGTGTTGGGTGATGGATTTTACGGCCGTATTCCTGTCGCGCGGGTCCCGAATCAGGTGAATCATCTTGGCTTGGGGATGCGCAGCAAAAATCGGATCGGCCAGCCGTTCGGCAAAGCCCAACTGCACGCCCCAGCGCGTTTTACCTAGCCGCTCTGCATGGTGTGCCTGAAACAAGGCAAACAGCCGGGCATAGCTCGGCGCCTCCTGCCAGAATTCCGCACGAATCCGCGCCTCGTCCGGGGCCAAGGATTGCACCTGTCTGTTTTGCAGCATGGCGGCCAGACAAAGTTCGAAGTTTTGCGGGCGGCTCAAATCACCGAACTGGTTATAAAAACGATCCCACATCTTGGTTTTGCGGGAGATCACCAGATTGGGCTGAACTGAAAGCATCCGGCGCAGCAGCGTCTTGCCCGAATGGGCCAAACCGCCAATGTAAATAGGTCCATTCTCCATTAGTTACATCGTCTCCAGTTGGTTTACCGGCTGATATGGTTCCTCGATAATCATGCGCTGGCCTGGCGTGCGCCCAACCCAGCCGGGAAAATGCTGCTGAAGCAGTTCCACGGCGAGCCAGGCTCCCAGGCGCACCATCTGATTAGGCCAGGTACTCAGATAAAATTTCAGCCACTCCTTCGGCGAAAAATAAAGCGGGTCTGATTCATAGCCATAAGCCCGCATTTTGTGCCCGGCGTGCAGCTGCATAAAAGCGATCTCCGGCAAGGGAACTTTGCCACGAAAGCCGCCAATGTACGCCGGCGAAACCGGGCATTCTCCTGGTGCCAGGGTTGTGCCCTTCAGCAGCCGGTCGCGCTGCCGCGGCGCCCCTTCCATGCGCAGCATCTCCGGCATGAAGGTCTCACCCAAAAAAGCGCACACGTCACGCAGCGTTTCTTCTGGTTCGGAGACCATCGACTCGAACCGGACGATCTTGTATTGCCCCGGATAATTCCGCACGTGCTGCTCCGCCAGCCGGGTGGAGTAAAGCCAGCGGGCAACTGCCCCGCCGGCCCGACCTTTGCCGTCCGGCCAGCGGGCCAGCGACGCCTCATACCGGTCGCGCGGATCGCGCAGCATGTGGATGATTTTCAGGCCGGGATAGGCGGCAAAAAGCTGGGGCGCGTACCGCTCAATAAGGCCGGTTTGGGCACCCCAGCGGGGCTTGCCTTCACGCTCGGCAAAATGGCTGAGGAAGAGGGAAAAGAGGCGCGCGTAAGTTGGTTCGCCCTGCCAAAACTCGTGGCGAATGCGGTCGGGGTCTGGCTGCATGAAGCGGACGTGTTTGTAATGCAGCAGGGCCGTCAGGCAACGCTCGAAGTTGTCCGGCTGGGCCAGATCGCCATATTGGCCATAAAAATAGGTCCACATGTTGGAGCCAACGGCCGGAATGGCAATGCTGGGATGTGACACCAGGAAGGCGCGCATTGTTGTTTTACCACAGCGGTCTAAGCCACCAATGTAGATGGGTCCGAGTTGCATGAAAATTTCCTTATCCAGATTGGGCCGGAAGACGGCCGTTCAATCTTGCCCGACCTCTTGCCAGCAATACGGCCGCACGATCATTGAGGCTCAGCAGCACAACCTTGTCCTCCGGGGACAACCGCAAAAGCAGAGACAGGCCGGTGTAAACAATCACAACAAACGCCATGTGCAGGATGGCGTGAACCAGCGTGGCATCGGCCGAAAACCATTGCGCCAGCAGTTGGGCACTAAAATAGGCGCCCACGCCGGCAGCCACCGGCTTGAGAAAGGTGCGGTTGTAGGGCTGGAGCCTGAACAAAAACCAGACCTCGGCTACGCGCAGCAAATTAATCGTGGTGGTGGAGATCAGGGTGGCAACGGCCGCACCCACCACACCCCACGGCGGAATCAGCAGCACATTGGTCACCGACAGCAGCAGCACCCATACCACGGAGTTGACCAGCTTCAGCTTGGTGTAACCGGTCATATCAATGATGGAGCCACAGATACCGGTGCCGGCGTTGGCCAGCTCGGCATAGGCCAGAATGGCCAGCGCCGAGGCGCCCACCACAAAGCTCTCGCCAAAAATGATCAAAAGCTGTTCGGGAAACAGCACCATGATGAGAAAAATCGGCAGGTTGGTCATGAGCGTCCAGCGGGTGGTGGTTTGGTAAAGCTGGCCCATTTGCTTAATGTTTCCCTGGGAATGCAGTTCTGCCAGAAACGGTTTTACCGAGGCGATGATCGATTGGTAGCTAACGCGCCCCACCAGATTGATGCTGCTGACGATGGCAAACACCCCAACCCCGGCGACGGTATTGAAGGTGCCCAGCAAAACAGCCTGAATGTTTTTGCGAAATTTAGACAGCAGTCCAGACATCCAAAAAGGCAGGGCAAAGGTGAAGATTTCGCGCGTGTCGCGGCGTGCCTCGCGAATGGGGCGTTTGAACGAGAACTGTTTGTGCAGCAAATAAATGAGTGCGAGCGTGGCTGCCAATTCAGACAGGCCAAAGACGATGGAGGCCATAAAGACGTTCAGACCCAGCAGCGCCAAAATGCCGATCAAGACGAGCCGGATGACAAACTGGATGACGTTTTCGGCCAGCGCGGAATAATCCATCCGTTTAAAGCCGCGGGCCGCGCCAACCAGGATGTTGCTCAAGGTAAGAGGGGGGATGATGAAGCTGAAAATCCGCAGCAAAGGTACCAGGTCCGGCTCGTGGAAGATGTGCAAGCCAACCGGTTCGGCCAGCAGGTAGAGACCAACGCCGGTCACCAGGCTCATCGCCATCCCAATGCCGAAGCCAATTTGCAGGGTGCCCCAAACGCCTTTTTCGTCCCGCTGGCCGACCATCATGGCGATGTAGCGGATCATGCCGTCGTCCATGCCCAGCGCAGAAATGCTGGCGACGATGACGGCCGCACTGATGGCCAGGTTGTACATGCCGTATTCGGCCGCGCCTAACACGCGGGCCAGCAAGAAGGCGATGACAAAGCGGATGCCGAACTCAAACAGGCTGCCAGCGGCCAAAAAGCCTCCGCCTTTGGCGGTCTGGAGCATGTTTCGTTCAAAGGTGGGTTTCTGGTCCGACTGTTTGGTCAAAATTTCACCTGTCAGCTTCTGTAGCGTGTTTATTAATGGTTGAACGGCCGTTGGCATGATGCGTGAGCGTGTTGGTTTGAGTAAGCAGATGAACTTTGCCGTAAACGGCTGCATCTGCCTCTTCAAGCGCCTGGGCCGCCTGGGCCAGCAACTCGCCTGGCGCAGTGTGAAGTCGAGAGACAACAATGCCAACGGAACAGTAAATACCGGTTGCCTGACTTTCGCCGAGCTCCTTTGGTGAAACCAGGCTGATCTGAGTCTGCAAAAAGGTTAATAAATCTTTGGCAGCGTCACCGGGCATATGAGGCAGCAGCAGAGCAAACGTGTTTTGTCCCATGTAGGCCAAAATATCTTCATCGCGCAAATTGGGCTCCAGGCTGGTTAGAATGAGTCGAAGCGCTTTTGCTGCCGGGAATGGCTTCGCCACGTCATTCATAAGACCACGATGATATACCTTGACAAGGGCCAAAGAGAAAGAGTAGTTGTTGTGCCGGGACCGGCTTACCTCCTGGCGCAGTCGTAGCGTGAAGTAAGTCCGGTTATATGCACCGGTTTCTTCATCGATCACGTTTACGCTGGAATCAACTGGAGCAGGTTCCTGCAAATATTCCAGGAAGAAGATCAGGCCAATCCCTAGAAGCAAACCCAAACCGCCACCCAAGGCCAGGTTAAGTGGTTTATTCGGGCTAACGGGCTCAGCAGGCAGGCTGGCCGCGTCAAGTGGTTCTAAGGCAAAGACGTCGTAAAGATTGCTGACGTAAGCGAGCGTTTCCTGGCTGACGGCATTGGCAAAGTCGCGCACAATTTCAGGGTTTGGTCCCTGGACGCTAATTTCCAAAATGTTAGTACCGGCAACAACTTTGCCATTCACTTTTAATCCCTGCCGGTCTTCAGACGATAACGCCAAACTTTCAATGGCGCGCTGCTTAATCAGGCTGCTGCTGGAAACTTCGGCAAAGGTGGTGTTAATTTCAACACGCCGGCTGATCGTATCCAGAGCATCAACGATTTCATCACCGTTGATAGCAATGTCTGAGCGGGGTCGAATGACAAAGGTCGCGGCAGATTCGTAAATCCATGGCTGGCTGTTAACGAATAAGTAGGTAGGAATCACTGTAAAAATGAAGGCTGCCACAATGATCCACCAATATTTCAGAATGATCCGGAGATAGATTTTAAGTTCCATAATTTTCTGCTGCCTAGTAGATAATGTTCATTGAGTTGTTGTTTTTTGATGTCTATTGCTCGATGAAAAATCCATCTATACCGTTACTTCCAAGGCCAGCGGCTGACCCGTCCCAATAAAAACTGTAGGTACAACTGGTGGTGCTGCCTAGCGAACCGGGTGTGCAAACGAAGATATCTGCGCCGTCGCCAGCAGCACCGGTAACGGCGAATGCGCCGGAGGTGGCCAGGTAAATGTCGCCGTTGGCCGCGACCCAGACACCGCTGATGTTTTCACCGCTGTCGGTCAACTCCACGTCCTCTCCATCAAAGTAAATGGCCCAGGTGCCGCTGGTGTCGTCGCCAAAGACGCCGCCATCCAATACCAGCAAATCGTTGCCTGCACCTGACACGTTTCCGGTGCTGTAGGTGCCCAGGGTGCTGATGAGGAGACGGCCGTCTGGCGTAAACCCTATCGCATCCACATCTTCGCCACCCGAGGCAAGACCCACGTCTGAGCCGTCGAGGTACATCTCAAATGTCCCGGCCGTGGTCTCGCCCAGCGAGGTGGGGATGAAGCGGACAATGTCGGAATCATCCACTCCAGTGAGTGAGCCGATGTCTTGGGCACGGACAAAGCTCAACAGCAAAGAGCCATCCGACATTTGGTAGAAAGCGTCCAGATCGTTGAGCGTAATGCCCAGATCGGAGCCATCGAAATAGATCGCCCAAGTGCCTGAATCTGTGTCATAGGCCAGCACATCTTCGTCATCGAAGGGGACGCTGCCCGCCGTGCCGCTGTTGGTGGCGCTAACGTAAATCGTTTCTCCAGCGCCCGGCTCTGGCGTGGGCGACGCAGTAGCTGTGGCCGTTGCGGTGGGCGGAACCGGGGTATCGGTTGGCGTCGGCGAAGGTCCAACTGTCGATGTGTTGGTCGGTGTGGGGGATGGGCCGACGGTTGGCGTGTTGGTGGGAACGGCCGTGGCCGATGCTGTGGGCGTTGCTGTTGGCGGCACTGGGGTATCGGTTGGCGTTGGTGTGGAACCGCCAACGGTAACAATGACCAGTTCGGGCGCGTTAGCAGCTTCCCGGCTGTCGAACATGATGCGCCCGGCATCGGCTGTGCTGATCATAAAGCTAACCAGACCTTCTCCGGTGACAAAGCTCGTTACTTCAATCTCACTCCAGGTACCGGCTGAGGTGGCCCCGGAGCTGCCCAAAACTGCACCTGCGGCCGGGGCATTGTTGTAGGTAATACCGGTTTCGCTCCAACTATTGTCTGTTACGCCCGAGGCGTCAACGCCAGCACTATTGGTGCTGTTTGCCCATAGGCGCAAGGTGACGCTGTCGATGTTGCCTGTTAGCTCCTGCACGTCAAAGCGCAGATAGCTGTTGATAACGGGTGAGCCATCGGCGGCCAGTCCTGACGCAGTGCCATAGTTGTTGTCGCTCCGATTGCTCAGAACGGCCGCATCGGCGACGGCTGTAAAGGTAAACGTGCCGCCCGGCTCTTCCGGAGTGCTTGTGGGAGTAGCCGTATTTACCGGCGTGGCTGTATCGGTGGGCGGTATAGGTGTATTGGTCGCTGTCGGGAGCGGCGTATTCGTGGCCGTTGGCAGTGGCGTGTTGGTTGCCGTCGGTAATGGTGTATTCGTGGCCGTTGCCAGTGGCGTGTTGGTCGCTGTCGGTAATGGTGTATTCGTGGCCGTTGCCAGTGGTGTATTCGTGGCTGTCGGGAGCGGTGTATTGGTGGCCGTTGCCAGTGGTGTATTGGTCGCCGTTGCCAGTGGTGTATTGGTCGCCGTCGGCAATGGTGTATTCGTGGCCGTCGGCAGTGGTGTATTCGTGGCTGTCGGGAGCGGTGTATTCGTGGCCGTTGGCAGTGGTGTGTTGGTTGCCGTTGGCAATGGTGTATTGGTCGCGGTCGGTAATGGTGTATTCGTGGCTGTTGGCAGCGGCGTATTGGTTGCCGTCGGCAATGGCGTATTCGTGGCCGTTGGCAGTGGTGTATTGGTCGCGGTCGGTAATGGCGTATTCGTGGCCGTCGGCAGTGGTGTATTGGTCGCGGTCGGCAATGGTGTATTGGTTGCTGTCGGTAATGGTGTGTTCGTGGCTGTCGGCAGCGGCGTATTCGTGGCCGTTGGCCGTGGCGTATTTGTCGCTGTCGGCAGCGGTGTATTTGTCGCCGTTGGAACAGGGGTATTTGTGGGATTACCCGAGCTCAAATGTGAATATGAGATCTCGAACATCACCCCATCATTTTCGTCGGGATCAGGTCCGTTATCGATAGCCCGATCAACAATATAGAGATTTCTTTGCGACGGGTTTCCGCTGGCCGGTGCATAAGCCAGACCGGCTGGCTTGATTGCATTTAACGAAGAGATATCCAGATACCGCAAAAGTGTTCCATCAGTTTCAATCTCTGCAATTACGTCGTCATTGCTGGACAGAATATAAAGATGACCGTTATCCGGATCGTATTCAACGCCTTCCGGATCATCGAGCCCCAGCTGATCGGTGTCAAACTGGGTCAAGGAGTCGCTAGAATTGAGAACCCCGTTCGGGCCTAAATCAATTGTAAATAGCTCGCCGTTGGCTCCATCAGAAACGTACAATTTTCCCTGACCATAGGCCACACCCTCCGGATCGGAGGATGATCCCAGATCGTAGTAGGTGATGATGTCATCGCCGGTGCTGTAAACACCGTCTAAACCGGGATTCACCTCAAATACACCCTTGTCCCCAGTGTCATCAGTAGTGTAAATGAAGTTATTGGCCGGATTGTAAGCGATGCCGGTTGGTTCGTTAGAATAATCAATTGTGGTAAAGGTATCGATTAAGTTACCTGCCAGACTGGTCTCGAACAGATTGTCGCCGGTAAAATATTGCGGCATTTCGTTAACTTCACCATCGCTAATCATCAACGAGTTTGAAAACGAGAGATAGGCCAACCCGGAAGGGTCCGGACTTGGCGGCGAGAAGCCCGAAGTTTGCGTGACGTTTTGCAGCGAAACCGGATCGATGGGTATGCCCGACACCAAATTTAGTTGAGGCAGGAACGAGATTTCAATAATTTGGCTGTCTGGTGCAGCAGTTGCTTGTACGTCGGTTGCTTGCAGGGTGCTATCAGCGAGCTGGTCCTGTTCCTTATTTTCCACAACAAACAGGCTTAAAAGGGCAGGATCATCCGTCACGTCGCTGGTGGGCGCAAAGGTCATGCTTAGATCATCCCCAACGGTAAAATCGTCAAGCGTCCAGGCATTCACCCGCATGCCGGCCGTGGAAAGCGCCACGAACTGCTGTTTTTGCGAATCCCACGTAATCAGGCTGGCGTTAGAAGGATCGTAAGCGAGGCCCCGAGGCACACTGAGGCCGCTCGGCCGCAAATCTGTCTGTGTAAGGCCCGCGTTGGCAAAGCCACCGGCAGCATCTGGTTCAACACGGATGAGTTGCGGTCCGGCAGCATCTAGAACAAATAGGTGGCCCGTGACCGGCTCGACCGTGATCCCTTGTGGGTCTTGCAGTTCCAAATGGCTGATATCATGCTGCATAACTGCTCCAGTATTTAGAAGTCCCGAAGCATCCTCAGTTATTTCAATCAGGGCGCTGGAAGTGGCGTTGAGAACAAGCATCCGATTCCTGACATTATCAAAGGTGACGGTTGTTGGGTCCTGAACAGTAATGCCCAAGCGAGAAGTTCCCATCCATTCTGCATAAGGCGTTATCCTGATTATATCGCTGCTGGTAGACATTGGCGGGGGGAGGGTATTTGCTTCAACGACATGAAAAAGGTTGCTCTGCGTAGAAAAGGCCAGCCCAGCCGGGCTTGTAACTTTTAAATCACTATTATCAAATGTGCGAATGATTCGTGGTGTTGTGGTGACTACTGGTTGTGCAAATGTGGTGATGCCGCCCGTCGGAAAAGTCATTAAAAAGGTGCCGAGAAGAACAACGATGAAACCGACAATATTTTTTCTTGAGAATATATTCATCATTATCTTTTCCTAACGGGGCGATGCCCTGGCACCGTGCCTGCAAAGGTCATCATTAGTTGGTCTTTTTGGCAACAAAGTTTTTAACGGTATGAGCGGTGTGTTCGACAGCCTCTTCCGTAATGCCTGGATACATCGGTAGGGAAAGGATGCGTTGGGCCAACTGTTCGGTTACCGGAAAGTCGCCTGGTTTGTGGCCCAAGTCAGCGTAAGCTGGTTGGAGATGGATGGGGATAGGATAATGGATGCCGGTGGCAATGCCGGCATTGGCCAGGTGCGCCTGCAGCTGCTCTCGGTGGTCTGTCTGGATGACGTAGAGGTGGTAGACGTGCTCTGCCCAATCAGCGGTGGTGGGTGTGGTAACGGCCGTATTCGCCAAAAGTTTGTTGTAGTGAACGGCCGTTTTCTGCCGCCACGCATTGCCTGCATCTAAATAAGGCAGCTTCACACAAAGAACGGCCGCTTGAATAGAATCCAGCCGGTGATTAAACCCCTTCACCTGATGCTGGTATTTGGCCGATTGCCCCACATTGCGCAATATTCGGATCCGTTCGGCGACGGCCGTATCATTGGTCACGACCATACCGCCATCCCCATAAGCACCCAGGTTCTTGCTGGGGTAAAAACTAAAGGCGGCGGCGTCTCCCAGGCTGCCTGCGCGCCGCCCTTTGTACCGTGCGCCATGCGCCTGGCAGGCATCTTCCACCACGCGAAGGCCGTATTTTTCGGCAATGGCCAGGATGGGGTCCATGTCTGCCGGCTGGCCATAGAGGTGTACCGGCATGATAGCGCGCGTAGCGGGAGTGATGGCACTTTCCAGCAAGGCTGGGTCCAGGTTGTACGTTTCCGGATCAACATCCACCAGAACCGGGCGTGCGCCACAGTTGGAGATTGCCAGGGCGGTGGCAATGAAGGTGTTTGCGGCCGTAATCACCTCATCTCCCGGCCCAATACCGTAAGCGCGCAAAATCATCTCCAACGCCGAGTAACCAGAATCAACGCCGACGGCATGGACAGCTTCGCAGTAGTCGGCAAAGGCGGGCTCGAATTCGTGTACTGGCTTGCCCAGAACGTAGTCTGAGCGGTTGAGCACGCCGGCAATCGCCGCATCAATTTCATCTTTAATGCCCTGATATTCATGTTGGAGATCGACAAAGGATACGTTCATCGTTTTAGGCCTCATTGTTGGGTGGTTTTAAGTTGTCTGGCTGATAAATTGGTCATTTTTATTTTTTGTGGGAGCGGGCGGACGGCCGTTCGATGGCTCAAGATGTCCATTTTTACTGAGTGTGGGTAGACGGCCGTTGGCAATTGCTACCTGCTCGCCCTGATTTTTCAGAGATTGCTGGGCCGCCTCGATAATCTCGACGACTCTCAAGCCGTTATACCCATTTGTTAAAGGTTGTTTGTCTTGAAGAATGCAATCCAGAAAATGTTGGCACTCTACACGCAGCGGCTCTTGCAGGTGAATATACGGGCTAACGACGCTGCCGTAATGGTAGGCAAACTGAAACTCGCCGTAGGTGTCGGTGCGGCGGATGGCTTTGACGCGTTTGTCATAAAGCTTGATCTTTTCGTGGCTCTCGACATCGTCATACACTGCCATTTTCTTGCTGCCAATCACCGTAATGCGCCGAGTCTTGCATGGGTCTAACCAACTCACCCGGATGTGAGATAAGACGTTGTTGGGAAACATTAAAGTCATGTAGGCGATATCCTCAACATCTCGCTGAATATAGGCAACACCCTGCGTGCTGACGCTAGTTGGTTTTTGGCCCAGCAGGTGGATGAGGATTGAAATATCGTGGGGAGCCAGGTCCCAAATGACGTTAAGCGTGGGATGAAACAGGCCCAGGCTGGCGCGAACGGCATCAATATAATGAATGTCGCCCAGTTCGCCGCTGACGATCATTTCTTTTAAGGCGTGTACGGCCGGATTGTATTCAAAGGTATGCCCCACCATCAGAATTCGACGCTGTTTTTCAGCCAGTTTGATCAGCTTGCGCGCATCGTCGCTGGCTGTGGTGAGCGGTTTCTCCACCAACACGTGTAATCCTTGTTTGAGACACTCCTTGGCAAGCGTGAAATGGGTTTGCGGCGGCGTGCTGATGACGACAGCATCTAGACCCAGCTCAAACAGCTTGCGATGGTCTCGGGTAACGTGAGGAATTTGAGGATAGCAGGCGCGAATATGATTCAATCGCTGCTCATCCAGATCGGCTACAGCTTCCATTTTGGCCGTAGGGATTTCGATGAAGTTTCTGATCAGGTTCGGTCCCCAATAGCCACAGCCAATGACACCTATTTTTAGCTTGTTCATGTTATCCTGCTCCTTTTGCACTGATGACAGCCGGTACGGTTTTTAGGAGAATCTTGAGATCAAGCCAGATAGATTGTTTGGCGATATATTCCAAATCAAGCTGCACCATTTCTTCAAAAGTTGTTTCACAACGGCCGCTTACTTGCCACAGCCCCGTCAAACCCGGCAGTGCCGCCAGACGGCGCAGATGCCGGTGCTGATACTTCTCTACTTCATAAGGAATTGGCGGGCGCGGCCCTACCAGGCTCATATCTCCCTTGATAATGTTCCAAAGCTGCGGCAGTTCATCCAGGCTCAGCCGACGCAGCAGCTTGCCTATGCGGGTAATGCGCGGATCGCCACTTAATTTGTACGATTTGGCGCTTTTGGTGTCCGGCTGCAGCTCAGACATTTTGGACTCATCGCCAGAGATGTATGCTTCCATGTATTGTTGGTGCAGGTTGGCATCGATGTCTGTGCGCATGGTCCGAAATTTATAAAAGGCAAAAGTGTGTATGACCCAAACGGTACGGCCGTTTCTCAATTGTCGTTTCGCACCTACCCGTTCCTGCTTAAAAATTGCCGGCCCTGGGCTGTCTAGCCTGATGAAAAGGGCAAAGATAAGCATCAACGGCAAAAGCAGAATGAGCGCACACAAAGTAAATGTGATGTCAAAAACACGCTTGAAAAAATAATGTCGGGCAATCCGACCGGTGCCGTCAGAAAGGGGGTCCCGCTGCTGCCACTGGATGGTTTCTAATTGTCTTACAGGCACTTCTTGCATCTCTTTTCTTCCAATCCTGAACATATAGAACTTTACTGCCCGCGAGCATATTGTTTAGGGAGATTGATACAGATTCTGGAAATTTGAAGACAGCATGATCGGGACGGCCGTTAAGAAGCAGCCCAAAAACCCTCCCTCCAGACATCCAATTTCGGGCCTGGCTGCAAATAAAATAGATTTTGTTTTTGTGACTTAAACAGTTAAGTGTGCTTGCTGAATAAAACTGGTTCGAATTGTTATCAAATGGTTAACGTGATGTTAACGATTTGTATTATAAGCATAAAAAAAGGATAAATAATTTCAGATTACGTTTGATAAAAATTCAATTTGAATTATTCGTGACTTGTGAAGGAAAAATTATAGACACCATCAAAGAAGAGACGGTTACAACGTAACCGTTCAGATGGTGCTTTTACCAGAGAGACCCTAAGAGTTTTGGCGTCCAATTCACCGCAACTTTCAGAGGTAGAAGCCCTTAGGGTCTGAACACTTGCGTTACAACTGCCTTGCCGTTCAAGAATGAGTCACAGAACTCGTTGATACAAATCTATAACCTCGTTTACGAACAGTGCGAATCAGGCGTGGTTTTTTAGGATTCTCTTCTAACTTATTTCGCAGGCGAAAAATGTAAGGGCGGATCACACTCTTTGCTTCAATTCGATCCGCTTTATATCCCCAGGCAAGCCAAACTAATTGTTCGCAAGAGAGCGTTTGGTCCGCATTTTGCATCATGCACATGAGAACGGCCGTTTCTCCCCTAGACAAATCAACACTGCGGTCTGGTTCATCATCAATCGTCACTACCCGTTGCGACCGATCCAGGCAAAGCGGCTGGGTCACAACAAAACGAGACTGACTTTTTTGTGGTGTTTGGGACAAAGCTGGTGACGATTCAGCCGAATCAACTCGTTCCAGGGCTTCACCAAGTATATTCACCAGGAACTCTTTTTGAGCAGAGGCCGCCCGTCTCTGTAAAGCATTGGTAATAGCATCAATGATTTCGTGAATACTGGCCGGCTTTAGCAAGTAATCGACCGCTGCTGATTTAACCGCAGCAATAGCGCTCTCCAAAGAGGCATTTCCTGTCAGGACAATAATTGACACGTCCGATTGAATCTGATGTGCCTGGCGCAATACATCAATACCCTCGATCCCTGGCAGAACCATATCTAGCACCATTAGATCATATGGCTCTGCTTGCAACAAGGCCAAAGCCTCTTGACCTGATGCTGCCTCGTCTACCTCATAACCAACAAGGCTTAAAGCCTTTACCAAAGCTGCCCGGATATGCATTTCATCATCCACAATTAACAGGCGCGTTTTTCTCTCGATTTGCTTGCCTTGTGAACTGCCTGCGTTAGCATACATACCTTTCCTCCTACTCCTTCTACAAATGGATGACAACGGTTATAAAAAGCTAGCTTTGAATTGCAGCGCTTTCCATTACCCCAGGAAACATGACAGTAAAAACAACCCCCTCCCCATCAGCCAGGTTGTTAGCCTTAAGCGATCCCTGATACTGCTCTACCAAATTGCGGCTGATCCACAAGCCCAATCCGCTGCCGCCCGGCTTGGTCGTAAAAAAGGGATCAAAGATATATGGTAAATCCTTTTCAGGAATCGTCGGGCCATTCGTGGTAAATGAGGCACATACATGATCATTATCCGATTTAAGTTTAATATGTAATACGCTGTCAAATTCTCTACAGGATTCCACCGCATTGATCACCATATTCAGGAACACTTGCATTAGCGAGTCTGGCGCTGCCAAAATTGGAGGCACCTCCTCAAAATCCTTGATAACTTTCATGCCGCACTGCTGCAATTGTTTATCAGCCAGACCTAGCACCTGGTTGACCAGATCAGCCACGTGAACTAACTGACTAGGTTTTTGCATCGGTTGCGCATAATTTAAAATATTCTGAGCATCTTCATGCATCCGATTTATTTGCTGGCGGATTATTTTTAAATAATCGTATATCTCTGCCCATTCTGTTGGAAAGTCTAAAATGATGTCCAGATAACCCTTGATTATCTGTAATGGATTGTTCAGTTCATGTGCCAAAGCGGTTGACATTTGCCCCAAAGCTGCCAATCTGGCTGCCCGAACGACCTGTTCTTCTGCCTGCTTACGTTCAGTAACATCTCGTATGATAGTCGTGATTCGTAGCCCTTCTTCTGTAAAAAAGGCGCTTAATTTAATGTCGATTGGAAACTCACTGCCATTTTTGCGTCTCCCGCAAAGGTCCATCTCCGCGCCCAGATAACGTGTTTTAGGAAAGGTTACGTAATTTCTGCGGTGTTGGATGTGCATTTCTCGCAACTGGTGGGGTAAAAGCAGCTCCACAGTATTTCCCATCAATTCTTGCCGGGAGTAACCAAAAATTTCTTCAGTTTGTGCGTTAACAAGTGTAATTGAGCCATTCTTATCGGATACCACAATAGCATCCGGGGCAGAATCGAGCAGCTCCTGAAACTTAATATTGCTTTCCCGCAGTGTCCTTTCAGTTTGCTTACGCGCTGTGATGTCTCTAATAACAAATAACAGCGCTGGTTTATCTTGATAGGTAATGACCAACCCGGCTGCTTCTACATCGACGTAGGTATTATCCGGTCGAACGAACTGTTCTTCAAATAATGGAAGTTCGTCAGCCGCATCAATAATCCGCCTGGCCCACACCTTAAAACCCTCAAAACTGGCTGGATGAAGATATTTACCGATGGATTCGCCGATTAAGTGAGATTCAGATGTAGCATCGAATAATTTGACGGCTTGAGCGTTTGCAAAAACGAATTTTTCTTCAACCAGGATGATTATCGATTCAAAAGCTAATTCGACCAGACGCTTGTATTGTTGTTCACTGGCACGCAAGGATTTTTCAGCGATTGTTCTTCTCCTGGCTATGCCAAAAACCATGAGCAAGATAAAACCAAGGAAGGGAATGTCAGCAAGTTCACTGGGGTTGATCTGGCCTTGGATAACGGCCGTAAACATGATGGTAGTCGAAACAGGGATCCATAATCCAACCCGATAAACAAATGCCATCAGTGACCAGAAGAAGGCTCCATAAATTAACAGCACGAATACAAGATGCAGAAACATATCTTTTTCGTCTGTAATAAATAGAAGCAAGTTAGTTACGAACAACGCCAGGTCTATAAATAGAAACCTTTTATTCTTTCGTAGTTCTTTCCAAACACGTCTGGCAGCAAGTTTTTCAAACATCATAAAAAAACGGATGAGTCCTCTGAAAAAATCATACATTTCGCGTATCTTTGCAGATTCTTTCTCAAGCGCCTCTGCGTTGGTTTTTTCAGAAGAGTCATAGATGTTTTACATTATCAGGTCGTTCCTGAACCTAATTCACCGTTACAGATTCAAGCGTTGTATCACCACCTACTTTGAGGCTTCGAATATATGCCAGGAATTTTTTTAGGGAGATACCCTTATTAAGATAGCCAGCAGCGCCAAAGCGAATGGCCTCGAAAAGCCGTTCGTCCTCATTATGGGTTGTTAGAAACACGATGTTGGTTTCTGGACATTCTGCCAAAATTGCGTGGGTAGCTTCAAGACCATTGCCATCTGAAAGATTGAAATTCATCAAGATAAGTTCTGGTCTTAAATTTCGGGCTTTTTCAACCGCTCCTGAAATGGTTTCGGCCGTGCCAATGATGTGAATGTCGGGGAGTCTGGTTAACAATGATCTGAGACCCTCTCTAAATAAAATGTGGTCGTCTACCAATAAAACCTTCATATTCTATACCACCTGAACTTAGAAAATACCTGGAACTGTGATCGGCAAAGTTATTGTGATTTTGGCGATAGAAATGATTAGAGTTCTATATAAACAAAGGGAAATCAGCCATTTTGACACACAACTTACTTTCTCCTCAGGATATAGATTGCACGATTGGGGAATTTTAACATGCGTGGCTTAAGACTTTTCTTACATCAGCAAACATTGCCGATAAATATAATGGCGGGCATAAGGGTTATGGTTACAATAAGGCAGATGTCGAAAAAAGTTTCAGCGGTTCCTGAGAAATAATTACGAGGATTGATACTCAGCAAAAATCGCCACGAATTGGGCAAAATCGTCCAGCGCACCGGGAATACTTTGGTGCAAGATTTCATAATCGATTTTTTCATACATATGCACCAGGATGTTCCGCATACCGGCCGCATCTTGCAAACGTTCAGATAAATCCTGAGGGAGCAACCTTTCCTGTGCCGCCAGTTGAAAAGCATCTTTGTAGGAAACGGCCGTTTTCCCCCGTTCTGCCAATAAATGATGCAAAATGTCGCTGGCCGCCATTACCAAAAGTTCTAGCAGCCGTTCTAACTTGTAATGTTCAGCTTCCACCTCTTCGATAGTGGCATCCTTGTAAGGAGTAAGATCGTTTAGCAACTGGCGCAGGTAATTTAATTTACGCAGCAAGACATCAGGAGCCATTAGATACCTCTTTGGCAAATTGATTGAGCTGTTTGCGCGCAGCCAGGCGAAAAGGCAAGCTATCATTGTAGGCGTGCCACAGTTGGGCGCGATGTTTGAACCACAGTTCAGCCTGCTGTTCGTAAATGAGACGGCCGTCTCGCACAATCTCAAAACCCAAAACCGGGTCCAAATCTGCCGAAACCAATGCCAGGCTCACCGATTTGCCCAGCAACGTCTCTAATTCACGCAGCCAGGTCAGTTTGGTTTGGGCAGAAGGGGCTTGGTCAGGCCAGATGGCCAGATCCACATCACTGTCTGGCCGCTGGCGGCCCGTCGCCTGGGAACCAAACAGCACGCACAGCTTCACCGGTCGCCCGCGGCACCACTCCGCTATTTTGGCCATCATTTGCTGAACATTTGCTGTCAAGGCTTGCATGATTCCATCATAGCCGATTGAACAACGTTAGACAATATCGCAAAACTTCACCACATAAAAAAGAACCCCTGCCAAAACAGGGGTCTCCAAATAGCTACGCGTTTTCAGCGGCAAACAACTATTCACCCGCAATTTCGGCGCGGCCGGTCATGCCGGGGCGGATGTCGAGTTCAGCACTGCTGATAGAAATAATGACGGGGAAAACGGCCGCATCCCCCACCGTGCCCGTCGCCTGCGTGCCAATGCGTACCACCATGCCTGCAATCACGTCGTTGGGATAGGCTTTCAGCGTCACCTGCACCGGCTGACCCGGTTCAATCCGCGCCAAATCCCGCTCGCTCAAATTGTTGGTGTGGAACTCTAGCTTCGTCGTGTCTAGCAAGGTAATGATGGGCGAACCGGCACCCACCATCGCCCCTTCCGCCACTTCTACCGACAATACCGTGCCGGCTGTCGGCGCAGCTAGCTGGGCATCTTGCACCGCTTCTTGTGCCTGCGCCAGGCTGAGCTGGCTTTGCTGTAAAGACAGTTCCGCTTGAGAGACGTTTAACTGAGCCGCTTCAATCTGTTCGGCCGTGGGCGGCTCCTGTGCCTGCTCCAACGCCTGCTGGGCGCTGACCACCGACGCTTCTGCGTTTAGCGCCGTATCATTGTTCAGGCCGGCCAGAGCCAGGCTGTAGTTGGCCCGCGCTACCTGAAGATTTTCTTCGGCAAACTGCAAATTGCGCGTGGCCGCTTCGCGCTCGTTTTCCAAAAGTTGCTTACGGAACGGATCGCCCAGCTCCCACTCTCGTCCCGGATCAAACGCGGTGTTGTACGCCTCCTGGGCGTCGGCCAACTGCCGCTCTGCCTGGTCTACGCTGACGCGCGCGGAGGTAACGCTGTTGCCCGCCGCGGCGTCCGAGGTTTGGGCATTTTCCAGGGCGGCTTGCGCTGCTGCCAGATTGGCTTCGGCCAGGGCAACGGCCGTTTCATCCGGCTCCCATTCCAGCAAACGATCCAGCTCAATCTGCGCCTGCTCCAGGTTTATTTCTGACTGGGCCACCTGGAACTCAGCATTGGTCACGGCATCGACCAACGCCTCATCGTCCAGCGTGGCGATGAGGTCACCCGCAGCCACCACATCACCGGGCTGTACGGCCAGCTCCAGCAGCCGCCCGCTGGCGGTAAAGCTCACGGCCAAAACAGGCTTCACAGCCACAACAGAACCATCGGCCAAAATCGTAACGCCGCTTTGGCTGGGGCGCGTCGCCGTGGGTTCGGCTTCGCTTTCGCTGGTGGAAGAGGGAACGGCCGTCGCCGTCACCTCCACCGACTGCTCACCACAGGCAGCCACACCCAACAAAACAAAAATCAACCCAAAAACCGCAAATAAATTCCTCGTATTCATAACATCATCCATTATTGAACCGCAAAGAACGCCAGGAGCGCAAAGATGAAAACAGTACTCTCTTTACCCTCTGTGTTCTCTGTGGCAAAAATCACATTCTTAGAATTTCGACGGCACGCCGCTTCACGATGCGCCGCGCCGAGAACGTCGCGCCAATAATGCTGGCCAGCACCACCATGATGACCACAAACGGCATCACGGTTGTATCAATAGCAAACTGCATGGGGCGCTGGGCCGTGATGTTGTCCAAATAGGCAAACAGGTAGCCCATCGTCGCCCCGGCGGTGATGCCCGCCAGCGCCGCGCTGAGCGTCATGGCGATGGACTCCACAATGAGCATGCCGGTCAGCTCGCGGGTGCGCGTGCCGATCGCTTTCATCATGCCGATTTCCAACCGCCGCGCATAAATGGTTACGTAAATCACGGCAAAGACACCGAAGACGGCCGTTGTAAAACTGATCACCGTCAGTACCAGCAAGAACGCCTGCTCCTGCGCCCGGCTGGCCTGCGCCTGCTCCAATCGCACGTCCACAATTTGGGTAAAGATGCTGTACTTCAGGCTGAACCGGTTGGTCATCTCCGAGGAAACCTCAAACGGATCGGCCTCCGGCGCAGTGGTAGCCAGGATGCGGTCGATGATTGGCTCGTCTGGCGCAGGCAGCGGCAGCAGCGGATCGTTGGACAGGCGGCGGAAGCCTGCCATAGAAATCAGCACGTCGCTACCGCCCACACCCTGGGTACGAATCCGGTTGATGGAGCTAAAGCCGGGAATGGTGCGGGCAATGCCCACCACGCGCAGCTCTTCCACGTGGTCCAACCCTTCTCCGGTGATTTTGACGGTGCCGTCCAGCGGCACGGCCAGCCCCTGGGCCAATCCTTCACTAATGATGATGGCCTTGTCATCGGCCAAAATTTGGTCCAGCGATTGGGAACCGCCAGCGACAAATTCGATAAGGTCGGTAAAGAGAACGTCGTTGAGACGGCCGTCCACCCCAATGAGCCGAATCGATCCCGTGCGCATCCCCACCGGATCACTGATGCTGGTGCGATAGCCATAGCTCAACCCTACCGCTTGGTCCATGCCCGGAATCGCCAGCAGTTCTTCATCCATAAAGCCGGGTTTGAGCCGGTTGAGTGAAGCATCGCCGCCGTTGAAGCCGCCAAACACCTCAACTTCAACCGGCGCGCCGGCGCTCAGGCGCACGTCAGATTCCAAATTTTTGTTGCTGATGGCGCTTTGCGTGGCTAAAAAGCTGGGCAGCACACCACTGAACAGCACTAGCAGCGAGATCAGGGTATTGCGCCCCTGGTTACGCCCCACGTTACGCTTGGCAAAGTAGGTCAGCCGCGGCATGACAAGTCCGGTCAGGAATAAGATGAATCGCTCGAACGGCACGGTAGTGATGAAAAAGAGGAAGCCCACGCCCACAACCATCATGAGAACGGCCGCTAAAATTATCGTGGCTTCGGCCGCCGGATTGCCCAGCGAGGAAACCACGTCCAGTCCTATCGTCATGAGCACCACAAACATGAGAAAGAGACCGATGAGGAACATACGGCCGCTTGGCTTACGCTCCCGCAGCCCGGCCAAATCTTCCAACTGCAAATTGTCGGCCACGCCAGGGTTGATGGCGTGCATCACTTTGGTGTTGGCCGCATCGCGGGCCGGTTTAAGGGTGCTTAAAAAGAGCACCACAGCGGCGGAAATAATGGCGGGCAGAACGGCCGTTAAGCTCACCGCCGGCTGTAAGCGGGCAGTCAAACCAGACAAACTCATCTGGTAAGTAATGAAGGGCACCACGCCGTAGGTGGTAATGAGCTGGCCCAACACCACGCCCAGCCCAATGCCAATCGCGCCAATCACGGCCACTTCGCCAATGACCAGGGTAAACAGGTAGCGCTGCTGGCTGCCCAAAATGCGCAAAATGGCCATCTCCCGCTTTTGCTCCTGCACGTTGGTCATCACCAGCGTATGCACCAGCAGGCCAACCACGCCCAGAGCCATCAACCCGTAGGTGTTAATGAGCGCCTGCAAAATCAGAAATGCCTGAGCGCTTTGATCCAAAATGAGGGCTTTGTCCAGACTATACCGGTAATCTTCACCCAAAGCGGCCTGCACATTGGCGGCCACATCGCGCACGCTCAGGGCGGCGGCTTCGGAATCGCGCGCTTCGTACAGGCGGGAATCCACCAGGCCAATCACCCGGTCAGCCCGATTGGCTAATCCCAGCCAGCTTTGGGCATCAGCCAGATCGATGATGAGGCCGTCGCGCACGCCGGCGTCGGCCACGCCGTCCTGCCGTACAATCGCATTGACAGTAAAGCGGGCCGTGGTGCGCTGCTGGCTGCTGCCCACCGCTTCAGGCCGGCCTTCTTCACGCGGCTGGGGGAAGCTGTAAGAAATGTCGATGGTGTCGCCCACCGCCAGGCCAAATGCGTTGGCGGTGGCATCTAAAACGGCCGCACCATTGCCACCCAGCACGTATTCCCCCTCGACCACATCAATAAAGCCCACATCGTCAACTGCCGGATCAAGGGCGACCAGCCAGCCGTTGGCCAGCTCGCCGTTGCCGGTCATTTCTACAATGGATTGGATGCGGGGGTAAACGGCCGTAATGTTCGGATCAGCCGCCAGCATTGCTTCACTGACCCGATCTACCTCCACAAACGGCTCCGGGCTGATGTCAGTTTTGGCCACGGTGAGATCATAGCGCCCCACGCCGGCGGCAATCAGCTCCACGTTCGACTGGCGCACCGTTTCCACCGTAGCGCTCATGGCCACAATCAGGCCGGTGCTCACCAGCAGCGACAGCACCATGAGCAACGTGCGCACCTTGCGCCGCCGGAAATTTTTGATGACGTATTTAAGTACCATAGAAGATCGTTTGGAAATTTAGGGGATCGTGAAACGTGATGCGTGAAACGTGACCAGAATCAATCACGTTTCACGCATCATTGAATAGTTGATCCCCTAAATTCTCCACAAGCCAATAAATTTAAGATGCTGCACCATTCAGCAGCTTGCCATCTTGTAGTTCAATGACCCGCCCGGCAAATTCGGCCATGCGTGGGTCGTGGGTGACAAAAACGATGGTCATGCCTTCCGTGTTCAGTTCAGCGATGAGGCGCATGATAGCAAAGCCGGTCTCGGAATCGAGATCGCCGGTCATTTCGTCGCCAATGAGGATAGGGGGATTATTGGCCAGAGCCCGGGCAATGGCCACGCGCTGCTGCTGGCCACCGGAAAGCTCGCTGGGGTAATGGTGCATCCGGTCGCCCAAACCTACGCGATCCAGCAGTTTTTTAGCCCGCTCCTGTCGCTCTTTGCGCGAGACGTTGGCCAGCACCATCGGCGCTTCTACGTTTTCCTGGGCCGTAAAGTTAGAGAGCAGGTTGTAGTTCTGAAAGATAAAGCCCATCTTATCCAACCGCAGTCGGGCCAGTTCATTTTCATTAAGGGAGACCAGGTTTTGGCCATCAACGATGAGGTGGCCGCGACTGGGTTCATCTAACCCACCGACCACATTGAGCAGCGTGGTTTTGCCGGAGCCGCTGGGGCCCATCAGGCAAACAAACTCGC
>CALBTC010000200.1 GCA_937967805.1 uncultured Anaerolineaceae bacterium | reverse complement strand
TTCCGCCTCAGCCTCACCCTGCAAACGGCTCTGTGCTTTTAAATCCGGCCGCATTTCCCGCACAAAACCAACCACCCGAGCCAGCGTGTTGTAATCCCGCAGGTTCAAATCATCTCGCCTGGGAATGTCGAACGCCTGCCTGATAGCCACGAAGGTTTCCGCTTGCTTCACTGTGTCGATGCCTAGATCCGCCTCTAAATCCAAATCTGGCTCCAGCATATCCACCGGATAGCCCGTCTGCTCGGCGATGATGTTGAGCACCTTATCCATTACTTCGTCATCATCGGTAATCGGTAAACGGTTATCGGTTATCGGTTGGACCGGTTGTGCAGCCGGTGTCGGTTCACTGATTACCGATGACGGATTACCGTTTACCGCCAAATCCGGCCGCATCTCCTTCACAAACCCCACCATCTTGGCCAGCGTGTTGTAATCGCGCAGGTTCAGGTCGTCGTGGCGCGGAATGTCGAACGCTTGGCGGATGGCGACAAACGTTTCCGCTTGCTTCACCGTGTCGATGCCCAGATCCGCCTCCAAATCCAAATCCGGTTCCAGCATGTCGGTGGGGTATCCAGTCTGTTCAGCAATGATGGCCAGCACCTGATCCGTTACCGTGTCGGAGATTGGAGATTGGAGATTGGAGATTGGCTCATCAATGACTGGCTCACTGTTTACTGGTGACTGATTACTGATTACCGCTGCCGTTTCTTCACTTTTCACTACTCGTGGCTGTACAGCGACAGGTACAGGCTCCAACTTAGGCACCACAGGCTCCGGCTGGCGAACCAGTGGTGTACTGATTACCGATGACCGATTACTGTTCCCAATTGGCGTACGCACTATCGGCTCTGTGCCGTATTGCCAATTACTAGGTGCAGGAGGCCGCGATGGACTGCCCTGGTCCACAACCCGCAGATTGCGCTTTACCACCTCCAGCTCGGCGTAATCGTAGCCGCTGACGGCGTCCAGCCACTGCTGGTAGCACGGCTGGCTGTCGATGCGGTTCGGCCCGCCGGGAATGCGCCGCGTCAGGCTAAATGCAATTTGCGAGCCAAACCCTGCTGCCAGGTGCAGCGCGTACTGCACCGGATACCGCCCGCCCCGGCTCAGGTTGAGCTGGCCCAGGTCGGGGTCTACTTCCTTGTAGTTGGGCACCGGCGGCACAATGCCGTGCTCCAAAATCTTGAGGGCAATCACGTCCTCGATGCCCACACCCATCGGATGCCCGGTGAACCCTTTGGTGTTGGCCACCACGATCTCTTTGGCCGCTTCGCCAAAGTTTTGGCGCAGGGCGGTCACTTCCGCTGCCGCGCTGCCACCACGGGCGGGGGTAAACGTCTCGTGGGACATGAAGACCAGCTGCGGGGCGATGGCGTACCGGTTGAGACCAAAGCGCCGCTCGGCGTTGGTGAGCAAATCGTTGAGCACCATCGAGATGTGGCCCACGTCTAGCCGGGAGCCGTGGAAAGCGCTGTTGCGGGTTTCGCTGCTGAGCAGCTCGACGATGCCGCGCATGCCGCGCTCCTGCACTGCGTCTTCGCTTTCTACCACCAGGGCGCAGGCCCCCATGCCCAAAATGGTGCCGTGGCGGCGCCTGTCGAAGGGCAGCGCGGCTTCGTCTACGCGATCGTCGGTGGCGGCGGCGCCCAGCGCCAGGAAACCGGCACCTACCCACTCCAACAGGTTGTCCCCGGTGACGTCATCGGCGGCGATGACGATGACTCGGCGGCAACGGCCGTTTCGAATCCAATCTTCCGCCATGGCCAACGCCTGGGTGGTGCTGGCGCAGGCCGCATTGATCTGCGTGTTGGGGCCGCGCGCGCCGATGTACTCGGCAAACTGGCTGTGCCCCATCGCCAAAATGCGGAAGATAAAGCGGCGATCGAAGATGTACGGCTCGTTGGTGAGCTGCTCGCGCAGGGCGTTGCTGCGCCGGGTAATTTCCAGCAGCGTCGTCTGGTCATTGGCCGTGCGCCGCAAATCCTCCAGCATTTCCAGCTGCTCCATGCGGCTCTGGTAAGCGTAGAACCGCTTGAAATCTTCGGCAAAGCGGTCGCCGCCGGGGAAAGCGCTGGCAAAGATGACGGCCGTTTCGTCGCGCAGCGCCTCCGGCAGCATCCATTTTTGCGGCAAATAGCTGCCCGTGGTTGTCTTTTTGTAGGTCATCACCAGCGGAATGCCCGCCTCGCGCAGGGCGTCCAGCCCGGCAGCTATGGCCAACTGGGTGGTGATGTCCAGGGCATCGACCAGCTTTTGGGGCACATCGTACTCTTCGGCCAGGTCAAAGCTGCCGGGGCGGCCCGCCAGCCGGATCACTTCATTTTGATCGTCGATGGTGGCGAAACGGCCGTTGCCATCGGCATCTTTCACCAACCGCGTAATCTGCTTGCCCACCATCTTGCGCCGGAACCGTTCGGGAATCAGGTCTACAAACTGCTCGCCGTGCAAAATGCGCAGGGCGTTGTCTGGGTCCATCACCGATTTTTCCGAACCAGGCAGGCCCAAACCGGTCCCGCTAATCACCACCGAGCCAGTTGGTTCATGGTGGCGGTTGTAGGGGAGTTTCGAGACTGGAGATTGGAGATTTTGCACGGCCTGTGCCACAATTTGCTGAATTTCTTCGGCATTGGCCAGGCCGTTGCTGTTTACTTGGGGAGCCATCGCATCCACCTTTCCTTCTAATTGTGGCTCTTTAACCACTGAATACTGTTCACTGTTGACCGAATACTGTTTACCGATTACCGATAATCGTTCACCGCCATACCCTGCTGCGTACAAACCACACAAAGCCTGGTTAAACGACGCCATCGCACCGTTTTTGGGATGGTTGGTCATCAGGGCGAACATGTCATCCTTGTCGGCAAAGACGTCGTTGGCGAAGCCGCGCAGGGCACGTTTGGGACCAACTTCTACAAAGGCCCGCACGCCGTGAGCGTAGAGCGTTTCCAGCCCTTTCACCCACTGCACCGGTGAAGCGATTTGCAGCTTGAGCAAATCCTTGATCGCCTCTACCTCGCGGGGATAAACGTCGCCGGTGACGTTGGCCACCAGCGGCAGCTGCGGCGGACGAATGTCCAGCCGGTCCAGTACGCGGCGCAGCGGCTCGCTGGCCGGGGCCACGATGCTGGTGTGGAAAGCATGACTTACCGGCAGCAGCATCGCTTTGATCCCTTTGGCCTCGAACTGTTTAACGGCCGTTTCCACGGCATCGCTGGCTCCACCAAAAACGCACTGGCTGCGGCTGTTGATGTTGGCGGGCACGACGTAACCATTTACGCTGTTGAGCACCGCTTCTACCTCTTCATACGGAGCCAAAACGGCCGCCATCTTGCCCTTGTCCGGCACATCCACTGCGGCCATCTCTGCGCCCCGCGCCGCTGACGCTTCCAGCGCATGGGCAAAGGGCATGATGCCAGCGGCGATCAGCGCCGCGTACTCGCCCAGCGAATGGCCCATCACCATGTCGGGATTAAATCCATAGCTTTGCAGCAGCTTCAAAATGGCAATGTCCATCGTCAGCATGGCGGGCTGGGTAATTTCCGTTTGCATCAGGTCAAAGGTGGCCTGGTTGATGGCGTCGGGGTCGTCTGGATTGACAAAAATGTACTCCGTCAGCGGCTTGCCCAGAATCGGTTTCATGACTGCGTCCGCCTCGTCGAACACCTGCTTGACGAGCGGCGAAAATTCGACCAGCTCTCGCCCCATGTTCACGTACTGGCTGCCTTGACCGGGGAACATGAAGGCGATTTTGCCGTTGGGTTGGCCAGAGCCACGAAAGATGCCCTGGGCTTCCATTGCTTTCCACGCCTGGGCGGAATTCATCTTCACCACCTTCTGCGCTTTTTGCAGACGGCCCAGCAGCTCGTCATGATCGCCAAAGTCGATGATGAGGCGTTCGGGGGAGTGGATGACGGCCGTTTCCGGCAAAACAAACTCCGGCATCCAACCATCTGCCACTTTTTGCAGCATTGTATCTAGCTGCTGGCTTAGTGCGGCCGTATCGGGTGCGCCCAAAGCCAAAATGCCGCGCGGGGGCTTGGGTGATTGGGTGACAAGGTGACCGGGTGACAAGGTGACTGGACGATTGTTCACCTTGTCACCTTGTCGCCTTGTCACCTTGTCAGAGACGGCAAACTGCTTGCGTTCCCGCGTCAACATCCCCGGCACATGCTCCTCCAGCACCAGATGAAAGTTTGTGCCGCCGAAACCGTAGGCGCTGACGCCGCAGCGGCGCGGCGTGCCGTTGGTTGACTCCCAGTTACGCGCTTCGTGCAGCAGGGTGAACGGCGTCTGGCTAAAATCAATATTGGGGTTGGCCGGATTGGCGTTGAGTGTCGGCGGCAAAATTTTGTGGTGCAGTGCCAGCGTTGCTTTCATCATGCCTGCTGCGCCCGCGCCCGCCTTCAGGTGGCCAATGTTGCTCTTGGCCGAGCCCAGGCCGATGCTGCCCCGTTTGGCTTCACCAAAGATGTGCGTCAGGCTCTCTACTTCCACCACATCCCCCACGCGGGTGCTGGTGCCGTGCGCTTCGATCAGGGTGGCCGTGGCGGGATCGAGTTCCGAATTTTCCCAGGCGCGGGCGATGGCAAGCTGCTGCCCCACTGGATTGGGTGCGGTGATGCCTTTGCCCTTGCCATCGCTGGCCCCGCCCACGCCGCGAATGATGGCGTAAATCTTGTCGCCGTCCCGTTCCGCATCTGCCAGCCGCTTGAGCAGGAACAGTCCCGTGCCTTCGCCCATAACAAACCCGTCGGCACCGTCGCCAAACGGCCGTGTCCCCGTGGCGCTCAACGCCCCAATCTTGCAAAACTT
>CALBTC010000199.1 GCA_937967805.1 uncultured Anaerolineaceae bacterium | reverse complement strand
ATTATCAACATCAGTTAGCCTTAACTTGATGTCCATTAAAATGGGGGAAGGTCATTCGCCGGTTGGCGATGGCGCTGCAGCGGGCAGTGAAGCAAACAAACCGGAAAGTATGCGTCTTGGCGACAACGGATTGCACACATTCGGGTACTTATTACGGTTTCACTGATCTCGGAGACGCCTCTGAAGATAGGCTACGCCAGTACGATCAGGAAATATTGGCACCGCTTTTGGCAGGCAACATTGGCACATTCGTGGCGCGGGCACAAGCTTCTACCTATTGTGGTATTTTGCCAATCTGGCTCATGAGCGAGTTTTTAGGCCCTTATGAGGCAGGCGAATTGTTTTATGATGTGGGCAAAGCTGTGTTAGCCGGATGCCCTCAATATGTCGGCTTTGCCGGCTTTGTTCTGCACTGATGGATGCTCCATGATAATGTCAACGGCCGAACCACACCGTATTTCTATTCGTCTCCGCGAAGGCATTCATTTACACGTTACTGATGGTGCCGATTTACAAATAATGGCGCTTGATCGCACAACAGCGCGTGTCTTACGTTTGTCCGGGCTTGGTTGCCATATTTTAATGAACCTGCCTAAGCAATGGGAGAGTCTTAATGTCGTAAAAAGCTGTGCCGAACTAGCCGCAGGCAAGCAGTTTACGCTTGATGCAGTTCAGTCGTTGCTAGAACGCTTGTACCAACTTGGCTTTATTGAGTGGATGGGACGGGAAAGTCCACAGGTAATTAACTTACGAAGAGGCTCGCGTTTACAATGGCAAGTGGGTAGTTTTGACCGTTTTGCTGGCCAATACCTATCGAACCTGCAAAGTGCTTCAAGCGTTATTGGGTGGCCGGCGTTTGTTATGATTACGCTTGTTGGATTAGGTTTGGTTATTTCGCGCCTGCCCACACTGGCAACGAGTAACACAATTCCGTTTAATGTCAGCAAACTTGCAATGATCTGGGGCTTGTTTTTTGTTGGTTCAGCTGCCCGTGCGCTTGGGCGGGCCATAGCCGTTCAGTTTCAAGGAATTGCCGTCACAAAGATATGGATTGGTTTGTCGCCTTATTTGTTACGGCCGTATCTCGTCACAGACGCCGATCAGCTTCTTTGGTTATGTTCCGCGCCAGATAGAGTCAGGATTGTTGCTGCCGGCATGTTGGCAGAAATATGGGTGGCCATTGTCGGGTTTGGCGTCTGGATGTTTTTGCCATCTTACAACATGATCTCCGTGCTGGCGGCATTTCTGGTTATTCTTTCTTTAACCCGCCTGATTTTGAGACTCAACCCCTTGATGCGTTCCGACGGCTATTGGCTTTTGAGCCATTTTTGGGATATGCGGCAGCTTCATAGTCAGGCAATAGCTCACCTGAAGAATTGGAAACGTCGCCAAAAAAATGCAGGCTCCAAGCAAAAACGGAAAGAACGACGATACATTTCATATCTTTTGGGCAGCACGTTGTGCAGTGGAATAATGGCTTATCTGGCTGGTTCTGCTTTATGGTCCAGGCTGCTTTATGGTCCCCCGCTTCTTCGTTTGTATACGGCCGTCATCCTCATCGTCATGTTCATGACACTTTTGCCGCCTCACTGGAAACAATTGTCCTGGATAAGAGAAGACAATAACAGAGACCAATCGTTCCCGGCCAAATAAAAATTGGTATTGCCTACGTCCTATTTCACAGGAGCGCCTAAAAAGAAGCGGATGGCATTGGGCAGCCGGTAGGCCCACGCCTCTTCATTGTGACCGCCACCCACATCTTCCACATGGAGCAGATTGCGGGTAGGGCGGTATCCTTTCTGCACCAAAATGCGTTTCATGCGGCGTACACGGCCGTAATACCGGCGGGAACGGCTGCGCAGAATCGTTTGGTCAGGCCAGTGGCCGCCCATCTCTCGCGTGCCGGCATCCAGATAAATTTTGCCCTGCTGATACGGCGCATGTTCCACATACTCAAAAATGGCACGATTGGCAAACCAGAGCGAAGGGCTCATCACCCCGGCAAAGCCAAACACGGCCGGAAAACGAAAAAAGCCATAAAGACTGATCAGGCCACCCATTGACGAGCCAAAAATACCGGTATTGCGCTTGTTGGGCAGCGTGCGGAAGGCATTGTCTACCAGCGGCTTGAGCGTGTAGACCATAAAGTTTAGATATGCTTCCCCTTTGCCCCCACCGTATGTTTTATCCTCAAACGGACTGTACTCAATTAATCTCTCTTTGCCCATGCTGGGGATGCCGACCACAATGGCTTCTAGATTTTCTTCGGCGCCGAGCTTTTCCATGGTTTCGTCCACCCCCCATTCGCCAATGTAGCTGGTGGCTTCATCAAAAAGATTGTAGCCATCGTGCATGTAGAGCACCGGGTAGTGGCTTTGGCCGCTGGCATAGGACGGGGGCAGGTAGATAAGAATATCTCGCTGATTATCGAGTTGAGGACTGTACACATTTTGGGCAATCTGGATGTTGCCGCTAACGGTGTGCCGGTGGCGTTCGTAGTAAATATCGTGGTACGGTCGCCACTCAATTTTTGGTAGTTGAGTCGTTTGCAAATCGGGTCTCCATTCTTTGTGGAATCAATTGTCTCTGTTTTTGTTTTACTGTCCACTAGCTATTTAGTCGGGTGTAGCGCATTGAAAAATGTGAAAATCATCACTATCTGCGCATTATGCCTTTGCCTGCTTGCGAAAATGCTTATAATCCTCAACGAGCTTATTTCCAATCAAAGGTGGGCAAATCGTGAAAAAAGAAGATGACCCCAACAAAATCACAATAGATAGTCCGGCCGATATGGCTGAATATCGGGTGCGCTTGCGCTATGAACGGCAGGAGCTCATCGATGAGCTGATTCAGGAGGGGATGGACAAAGGGTATTTTGACAATTTGCCCGGCAGGGGGAAGCCGCTCAACCTGAACAAAAATCCGTATGCCGCCGATATGGAGCTGGCCAACGAATTACTCAAAGAAAATGATCTGCCGCCCGCCTGGATCTTGCAGCGGAATGAGATATTGGCGGGGATTGCCAAACTGCGGGCAGGCATTGGCCGGCAGTGGGCGTGGCACGAGCGCGAGTTTCACATCGCTACGGCCGAAAAGGGCCGCCTCACCATCCGTTGGGACGATTACTGCCTGAAGTGGCAAGCTGAAATTGTTGAATTGAACAAGAAGATTGATGCGTTTAATTTAAAACGGCCGTTTGACAACCTGGAAATCTTCAAGTTAAACCTGGAAAATGAGCTCAAGCGGGCCGGTGCCCCGCGCTGGCTGCGTTAAGTGCCCAGAAGATCGCTATTCCTCTCAAGCCCTGTAATCCCGACCTAAATTAATCCCAAAATTAACGTATCTGGAGAGCGAGTAAGCTGCCGCCGTTTTGCGCGGTCAAAGCAGCATGTTCGCTATTTTTTCTCATACAATAATAATTAGATTTTATCTTGACAAAATATGGACATATATTGTATACTTCGTTCAATATTTTTTGAAAGTTCAGTTGATTGTTGATTAGCTGCAAACATTTTCGCAATCCCATTTGCGGTTTAAGTAGGTATGGAGAGGAAGATACCTGGCCCATCACAAACAGGTGGGTCAAAAAGGAAAATGCCATGAAATCGTTAATTGAGGCAAAGAGCGAGCGGCACCGGGCTGACACCAATGCCGCTGGGGAGCCATCGACCTTTGATTTTTTAGGACAATACCTCAAGGACAGCCGCCGCACCGCCCTGCTAACGGCCAAAGAAGAGGTGATTTTAGCCGAGCAAATTGCCGCCGGGCGCGAAGCCGATGAACAGTTGGCTAAAGATATTCCTTCAGAAGAGCGCCAATATTGGCTTTGTGTGAAAGAGCGGGAGGCCGAAGCGCGCGCCAAGCTGGTGCGGGCCAACATGCGCCTGGTTATTAGCGTTGCCAAAAAGTACCGGGGGCAGGGGCTGGACTTTCTCGACTTGATCCAGGAAGGAAACGTGGGACTGCTTACGGCCGTTGACAAATTCGACCACACCCGCGGCAATCGCTTTAGCACCTACGCCACCTGGTGGATTCGCCAATCCATGACGCGGGCCATTGCCAACCACGGCCGTACCATTCGCATTCCCGCCAACAAAACCAGCAGCATTCGCCAGCTTTATCTGGCCAAACAGGAGCTGGAACAGGAATTCGGCCGTCCGCCACGTCCGGAAGAGCTGGCCGAACACACTGGCATGTCGCCCGAGCGTGTACGCATGCTGCTGCGCATTACCATGCCGCTGCTTTCATTAGAGCAGCCTGCCGGGCCGGAACCGGATACCGAGCTGGGCGCCTTTGTTGAAGATGACCTGTCACCGCAGCCCAACGAGGCCGTGGCCGAAAAGCTGCTTCATGAACGCATTGATTTGCTGTTAGATCACCTGACGCCCCGGGAGACCAGCGTCCTTTGCCTGCGCTACGGTTTACGCGGCCATGAATCCCACACGCTTAAGGAAGTGGGCCGAATGTTTGATCTATCCCGAGAGCGCATTCGCCAGATTGAGAAAACCGCCCTGAAGAAACTGCGCCAACCCCAGGTCGGGGCCGATTTGCGCCATTACCTCAACTAGAATCGCCGGAAGTGAAAAGTGGCCGGCCGCCGCTCTTCACTAATCTTTCAATTTTTCAGGGCTGGTGAACGTGGCAAAATTCCGAGCCTTCTTGTGCCTGGTTGCGGCACTGTCGGCCACTTTTGGTGGTGGCTTGGCATTGGATTGGTTGGGCAGAAACGCCGGCGCTGGGTGTATCCGAAGCGGCCGTTTCCACCGGTTCTGGTTTGGCGGCTTCGGCCGCCTCTACGGCTTTGGCCTCTTCCACCAGCCTTATTAAAGCCGCAAATTCGTCATAAAATCCGTCCATGATGATATCAGGATCGGGTACCAGCCCCACATCGGTGGCCACGCCCAATTGCACCCTGTTGGCATAGCTGATAATGCTTATGCCTAACGAGACGCGCCCGGACTGGGGCACCCAGAACATAATCTCATCAATTTTTTGCCCGGCCAGGTAGAGCGGCATGGGTGGGCCGGGAACGTTGGTCATAACGGCCGTTGTCTTGGAGCCAAACAGGTTCACCAAAGTCCCTTGCAGCTCCTGCGGCGACAGGCCCATGGCGCTAAGAATGCCCAGGGCAACGGGAGCCTCTTTGGAATTCTTCAGCTCCAGCATCCGCTGGCGCACCTCGTGCAGCCGCTCCAGCGGATCGCCAATGCCCACCGGCAAAGACAAAAAGACGATGCCAAATTTGTTGCCCAGCTTGCCCATCTCTTCCGGCGTGCGCAGATTAACGGGAACGGCCGCACGAAAGTTCAACCCCTCCACATTGGCACCCTTCTGCAGCATGTAGTGGCGCAGCGCCCCCGTCATGGCCGACACCAGCACGTCGTTGACGGTGCCTCCGGTGACACTTTTGATCGCTTTAACATCGCGCAAGGAGAGCGGTTTAGACCAGGCGGCCCGTTTTGCCACGCCCAGCTTCCCTTTGAACAACGTTTTGGGATCAGGTGACCGCAAAAAAAGGCGACCGGCAGCAAAAGCGGTGTCGGTACCTTTAAGCGCCAGCTCCATAGCGTGCGCCGGATTTACCAGCGCTTCTAATCCTTCAGAGGCCATTTTGCTGGTGGTTTGCCAGACCGTGCCCACGGCTTTGGCCCCTTGCTGCACCAGCGCGTTCAGGGCCGGGCTCATGCCGTCATCATCGTCCGCTTCTTCGTCTGGCTCAGAGCCGTTGCCCGTAGGTGGCGGTACGCCGGGCACCATGTCTGTGAGGGAGAGCAGGACAAAAACCAGCGCCATGCCGTCGGCAATGCAGTGATGCAGGCGGCACATGATGGCGCACCCCTCGCCATAATTTTCGATGAGATGAAACTGCCACAGCGGTTTAGAGAAATCGAGCGGCGTGCTCATCAAATCGCTGGCCATCTCTTGCAAAGCGGCTTTGTCACCCGGAGACGGCAGCGCGACGCGGTGCAGATGGGCATTGAGATTAAAGGTGGGGTCCACTTCCCAATAGGCCGGGCTAAAGGGCAGCCGTGACTGTACCACGCGCATGCGAAACCGATCGAAGGTGAGCAGCTTATGTTCGATGATAGCCCGCAGATGGTCAAAATCGATCATCTTTTTGAAGGTAAGGATGCCCGACACCATCATCAGGTTGGTGGGGTCTTCCATGCGCAGCCAGGCGGCATCGACGGTGGTTAGCGGTTGGGATTTAGACATACGGCCGTCTCCTGTAAAAACATTTTACGCAAAGGCGCAAAGGCTATGAAAATTTGTTGCAGCAAAAGATGCAGATTTAACCTGATTCACAGCTGTTTTGTCAACTGCCGACAGTATAACGCAGCCAGAAGGTGCTGACCATACCACAAGGATAGAAACCTGCTTTTGGCATCAAGCTGGGTCTTGCAGATCGGCCAACACTTGGTGAATGGCAAACCGGGCGATGCTGGCCAGAACAGGATTGGTCTGATGGTAGTAGGGCAGCGCAATCAAGCCAACGGACAGCGCCCAGCCGCGCCCCCGGGCCCAGCTGGCCTCATCGACGGCCAACGCGGCGCGAAATGCCTGGCGTGCTTCGCCGGAAAACAGGTTCCAGGCCACCATGAGGTCGCAGGCAGGATCGCCCACGCCCAGACAGCCAAAGTCGATAACGGCCGTTAACACCCTCTCCACTGCCAGCAAATTCCCCGACTGCAAATCCCCATGCAGCCACACCGGCGGGCCTGTCCATACTGGTGCTTCCAGAGCGATTTCCCATGCGGCCGTTGCCGCTTTCGTATCAATTAATCCCTCCAATGTGGCAATGGCCTGGCGCGTTTGCCCGTCCCGTTCGGCCAGCGGCACGCCGCGGCCGGAGTTGTGTTCGCCTGGTGGCGGGCCGCCGGTGGGATCGATTTGCTGTAAGGTGGTGATAAAGTGGGCGAGGGTTACGGCCGTTTCCCGCATATCAGCCAACCGTTCCAAAGTCGCATTCTCCCCCTCCAGCCAGCGGTAAACCGACCAATGCCAGGGATAGCCTGCGCCGGGCACACCTTTGGCCAGCGGTACGGGAATGGCCAGCGGCAGGCGCGGAGCCAATTGTGGCAGCCAGCGCTGCTCCTTTTCTACCTGTCCCACGGCCCAATCGATGCGCGGCAGCCGCACCACCATCTCATTGCCCAGCCGGTACAGTGCATTGTCCGTCCCAGCCGAGGGCACCGGCGCAAGGGGCAGCCCGGCCCACTGCGGAAACTGAACTGCCAGCAGTCGCCTTACAAGTGAAACGTCACAGTTTATTTCATTGGAATGCATTTTCTTAGCAGGCATGAACGCCTTGAGGCATTGGCATGGGGACGGCCGTTTTCTTCACAAAACTGTATTGCTGGCTACCCGGCTCAACGTCATAGATCAAAAAATACCCATCCTCCACAATCGCCACCGGATACAGCTTTTGTAGAAAAGGATGGATGTCCTGGATATTCTCTTGAATTTCGAAGATTTTTTGCAGTTGACTTAGATAGTATGATCGCATCCTGAGTCCAACGTTTGCTTGAGCGGCAGCGGGTAGAGAGATACCTTCGGCTTCACCAAATTCTTGAAAAAGCCATGATCTTGCCCGTCCGCTCCAAGTGTTGTTAGGCTGTAGATAGATTTGAACAAGGAAATTCTTCGGTATGATGCCACCAAGTTATCACCAGAAATCGTTAGACGGTCAGCTTATTCTCAAACGGAGGAACTCAAAAGTGTTTGTAACTGCGCTTTTGTTCCAACTTCGGGATCAAATACATCAACGCCTTCATGTTGCGCGGCACGGAGCAGACGCTTATCACAACTCCATAAAACCAGACGGTGTCCCTGCTCTTGTAGAACTTGTTGCAGATTTAGGCACGAGCGTAAATTGATAGCATCTGTTGCATTGATGTTATGTTGAGCAATCAAATCTAGTGCAGATAAGACAAGTTCATCATCTAATGACGCGATAGAAAAAGCCTCATTGTCTATTATTTCTTGATTCAGTTCAACCATTGCTTGGTTGAACAGCTTCAGTGACTAACGGCCATCATTCCGTTTACGCACCAAAACGGAAATGATCTCAAGAATGCCAATCACAGCGCAGGTCACTTGTTCAACAGGTAGCTGGTGAAAAAGCGCATTGACCAAATCTGTCCCATCTTCTGGTGAATACCGCTTGACCAAAGCACTGGCATCAAAGTAAACCCACACCACGATATCATTCCTCGCGTGCTGCAATAATGCTCTGGCTCAACTCATTAGATGTCAGTTCAGTTTCCCCCATCTGTTTTTGCAGCATTTCAGCCCCAACCGGTTCACCTTGAACGGATAAAGTATGAAACAAATGTCGCATCTGTTTTTTGAGTACCACTTTATCTACCCAAGTGTAAGGAACGGTTGTGCCCTTTGAGGTGGGCTGACCCTGTTTTTCAGGCAGCGTCTTTAATTCCTCGCGGACAGCAATGATTTCCGCTTCAATCCGTCTCAGACGATCTGTTAGTTGTTGAATTGTGGCAGCTTGATTCATGTCTTTACTCGCACTTATTTTCCATCCTACTATCTATCAGGCCATCGCTGATCAATCTATATGATCGGTCAAGGAGAGTATAACTCAAATAGCAAAGTGTCTGAACTAAATCCATATTCTGAGCTGTTCCGAGTGGCAAAAGGCCCTCGATCAGGCGATCAGGCGCATGTGCAGGTCAGCCCCATTGGCCTTTGCACCGCAGTAGAAGAGTGATGCCAACACCGACAATTATCCCAAACGGAATAGCCAGATTCGTCAATTTTACTTTCCGGAACTGACAGCCAACCTCGTAATGTTGTATATGCGCCCATCTACACCCTCGGAAGAAACTTAACTATTTATTAACCTGAATCGTTGTGTAATGAGTCTTGATAAATCAACCGTTCAAGGTAAGCGGAAAAAGATAATCCTGCCCCCGTTGCTGCATCCTTGCCGGCCTGATGCCAATAAGGTGACAGTGAAATGTTGACCCGACGCTTTTTTATGTGCGCCGGCAATGGTTTGGGTCCCGGCTTCTTATATGTATGTGAGCTTGATTTTCTGGCCGGTTATGGTTGTAACATATTTCCTCACGCCGCACCTCCGAACCTAAGTATACAGGGTGGTTTAACTTGTAAGCAATCCAGCGTGAAATTTGGTAGCATTGGGCAAATCCAATTTACCAAGGAACTGCCTATGATTCACTTCAATCCCGATACGCGTACCTTTAATTTAATTTTGCAAAGCAGCGTCTTCGCCATGCAGGTGGACAACAAAGACCGGCTGGTGCACCTGGTCTGGGGGCCGCGCCCGGCTGGTACTGAGGAAGATGGTTTGCTCTCCGGCAGGCTGAAGCCAACGCTGTCTGATCACGCCTCGTTTGAGTTCCAGACCCGCCGCGACGAGATTGTCACCTTTGGCGACACGACGACCCATGAGGTCACGATCAAGGCCAGCTTTTCCACCTTGCCGGGTCAGATTTCTGATGAAGAAGCACCGCATTTGCCCATTCGCGATGTGCGCCTGCGCTACGTTTCGCATGAGGTGGTGACGGACGCCAAGCCTGGTCTGGCTCCGGCGCATGGCTTGCCCAAGCAAAACAGCGAGCCGCGCGAAACGCTGCGTATCAGGCTGGCTGACACGGTGCAGCCGCTGGTGGTGACGCTTTGCTACCGTCTCACTCCCATGCAAGACATCATCGAGCGCTGGTTGGAATTGGAAAACGATGGTGACACGCCCATCGAGATTGAGCAGCTCAATTTTGGCGTGCTGCACCTGCCCAACGGAACCACAGAGTTGACCAGCGTCTCCGGCGCGTGGGCGCAGGAGTTCCAGGCACAGCGGGAGCGGCTGCCGCTGGGGCGGCGCGTGGTAGAGCATCGCAGCCTGCAAACGGGACACGCAGCCAATCCGTTTTTTCTGCTCAACCGGCCGGGGCAGGCATGGGAAGAACACGGCACCGTCTACTTTGGCGCGGTGGCTTACAGCGGCAGTTGGCAGCTCACCTTTGAGCAGCTTCCCGGCACCGATGTGCGTATCCACGGTGGTTATCATCCCGTTGATTTTGGCCTGACGCTGGCAGCGGGCGAGCAGCACAAAACGCCCGCGCTGGTCTGCGGCGTGAGCGATAACGGTTGGGGCGGGGCCAGCCGGCGGCTGCACGCCTTTACTCACGAACGAATCCTCCCCGTCCCTGTGGCCGGCGTCCCCGCCGCGCCACCACCCCACCTGGCTGAGGAATCGACGAAGGACAAAATTTCGGCGGCCCAGGAAAGCGGCACGGTCGGGAGACCGGCCGCAGCCCAAACGGGTGATTTTCGGCCGATTCTCTACAACAGTTGGGAAGCCACCTACTTTGGCATCACCGAGGAGAACCAGATTGAGCTGGCGCAAAAGGCGGCGGCGATTGGCGTGGAGCTGTTTTGTGTCGATGACGGCTGGTTTGGCGGGCGGCGTTTTGACGTGGCCGGGTTGGGCGACTGGACCGTCAGCCCGGATGTGTTCCCCAACGGCCTGGAACCGCTCATCAGCGAGGTGAACCGGCTGGGGATGGCTTTTGGCCTGTGGGTGGAGCCGGAAATGGTCAATCCCGACTCCGATTTGTACCGGGCCCATCCGGAATGGGTGCTGCACTTTCCCGGACGGCCGCGTACCGAAGCCCGCTGCCAGTTGATTTTGGATTACGGCCGTCCTGAAGTCATCGACTACATCTTCAACGCGCTGGACAGCTTGCTGGCCCAGCACAACATCGCCTTCATCAAGTGGGACATGAACCGCAACGTCAGCGAGCCGGGTTCGGTGGCGGGCAAAGCGATCTGGCAGGCGCACGTGGCCGGGGTGTACGGCATTATCGACCGGCTGCGGGCCAAATACCCGCACCTGACGATTGAAAGCTGCTCCGGCGGTGGTGGACGGGTCGATTTGGGCATCCTGGCCCGCACGGACCAGGTGTGGACCAGCGACAACACCGACGCCCTGGATCGCATCCGCATTCAGGAAGGGTTCAGCCTGGCCTACCCGGCGCGGGTGATGGAGGCGTGGGTGACGCATGAGAAAAATCATCAAACCGACCGCTTCCACGAACTCAGCACCCGCTTCGACGTGGCCATGCGCGGCGCGCTGGGCATCGGGGCCAGCCTAAACGCGCTGAGTGATGACGAGTTGAAGGAGTATGCCTCGTACATTGCCTTTTACAAGCGGATTCGCCACATTGTGCAGGGCGGCGACCTGTACCGTTTGGAGCGGCTGGAAGAGGCAGACGCCTCGACGATTTTGTATGTCTTGCCAGACGGGAGTGAGGCGGTTTACTCGGTCGTAGTCCACAGCCACAAGCTGGGCCAGTTCCGGCGCATGGTGCCGCTGCGCGGGCTAATTCCATCAGCCACCTATAAGGTGCTGGACCGCTTTGAGAAGGTGCGCCTGACGGCTACCGGGTATGAGTTGATGGTGCAGGGTATTCCGGGGGATGAAGACGGCCGTTCCGGCCACAGCCGCACGCTTCACATTAAGAGATTAGAGATTTAGACCTATTTCTGTTCAGATAGCATTTGCTCAATGACTGTTTTCAAAGGTGGCAAATCACGCTGAACCGTTTCCCAAACTCTGGGTAGGCTGACGACGAAGTAACCGTGGATTAATTTATCACGCATGCCCGTGACAGCCTGCCACGGTATTTCTGGAAAACGATTTCGCTCCTCTTTGGGAATAAATTTAGCTGCTTCGCCAATGATTTCCAGAGCGCGAATAACTGCATAGACTTTCTCATCGTTTGCTTGGAAGCTGGCGAAATCAACACCAGCTACAAAACGCTCAATTTTGGAGATGGCATCTAGAATGTCGTGCAGATAATCACTGTAGAGCCGTGTCATACGGGGAGCGCCTCTTGCAATACTCTCTGGCCAATGCCTGGCTTGAGTGTTTCTTTTTCCACGAGATCAACGCGCAGGCCAAGTAAATCACTCAGCTTTTGCTCTAGCTGGATAAACTCAATGAGCGAAAGATGGGGATTTTCAAACGAGACTAACACATCCAAATCGCTGACTTCATGCTGCTCTGCCCGTACATAAGAACCAAACAGCCATAAATCTTTTACGCCATACTGCTGCCGTAGCTCAGGCAAGACGGCGCGAATTTGTTGGGAAAATTTCTCTAGCGTTTGCTGTTCAAATTCAGCCATGGATTAAGTGCCTCCAGTCTGGATTAGTATAGCATAGCTGCGTTTATTCATGAAGCAGTGCAATATTGACGCAAAGGTACAAAGGGACAAAAGAGGCAAAGAAAAACAAGCCTTTGCGCCTTCCAATTCTTTGCGTTCTTTGCGTTGAAAAAACTACACGCCGGATTTAGGTTTCAGGTAAACGGTGACTTCGCTGCGGTTGTGGAAGAGTTGGCGCGCGCCGGCAACGGTGTAGTTTTGCCGCAGGATGTTGAGGGCGTGATCCAGGGCGGCATCGTAGCGTTGTTCCGGCAGCTTGAGGGTGACAAGGGCCAGTCCGTGCGGGTAAAGATAACGGCCGTATTCCCCCAACACCCTTGCCGAATCCCGCGCATCCAGCCGCATGTCGTTGACAATCACGTCGTAGGTGTCCGGGTTCTGCGCCAGATATTCTTCGGCGGTGAGGCGCAGATGACGCACGCCTTTGTCTTTTTGCAGCGAGGGATGCAGCCAGGCAGGATCAACGGCCGTGACATATTGTTCCTTCTGCCGCAAAACCCGCGTCCAGCCGCCAGGGGCGGCGCCTAAATCCAGCGCCCGGCCGCGCGGCGGCAGGTCGATGCCAAAAACTTCCAGTGCCTCCAACAGCTTAAACTCGGCCCGGCTGATTTGCCCCTTTTTGCGGGCAAAGCGGCGCACGCCGCCGGCCCAGTCAGACAAATTATTGGCCGCCAGCGAAAGGCCCAGATACGCTTCCTCGTCGGTCAGAACCACTGACAAAATCTGGAACGGTTCGCGCACGTCCAGCGGTGCGCCGGAGGCATCTGCCAGTTGATCGGAGAGCGGTTTGTTGATGTCGAACGGCTTGATCGTCAGGTTGCCCAACACCCGCGTCTGCACCGAAAAAGGCCACGCCGGTTCCAGCAGGTGGGTGAAGGTGGTCACGGCCGTTTCCACCAATTCATCCACCCCCTCCGCCAGCGGCAGCATGGTTTGCACCGGACAAATGTGGCGCACAAAAATGGGCGGCTGCTGCCGCCACTGCTCGGCCAGGGCAAAAAAGTCGTCCCGCAGCTGTACGCTCCAGATGCCAGGGGCCAATTCTTGAAGGATACGGCCGTTCACTGCCGCAATTTCTGCCAGGGCTGCCTCAGCAAAAGCGGGATCGGCCGTAGCGATCAGGTCGGGTGTCATTCGTCTTCTTCGCGCGGGCTTTCCGGGCCGCGGCCGTCGGTGTGCAGCTTGATGTCTACCAGGTGCTCGACGCGGCTGTGGTAATAAAGCCGCCACGTTTCCCGCGAGGGATGCTCCACGTATTCAAAGCGAGCGATGCCCGTGTTTTTGCTCCACACTTCACAGCGCCGCCAGGGACCAATGTTGAACATATGGTCAAAGGCCAGCTCGATGACGCCGCCGTGACAGACGGCAACGACGGTTTCCTGCCGGTGCTTTTCCAGCATTTCTTCAATAAATCGACCGATGCGCACGCGAAAGTGCATCATCGACTCACCGTCGGGGCGGTCTGGTGTGATGGTGTTGAACGGCCGTTCGCTGCCCCAAAAAGTACCGTACTCGGGCAGGTCATCGCTGGGCCAGGGGGTGTGGTCGAAGCGATTGTTGCCAATTTCGCGCAGCCGGTCATCACTGATGATGGGGATGTTGTAGGCGGCGGCGATGGGTGCGGCCGTTTCCTGGGCCCGCTTCATCGTGCTGGCATACAGGGCATCAATTTTTTTGATTTCTGAAGGCAGCCAGCGCCCCAACGCGTCTGCCTGGGCCTGGCCCAGTTCGGTCAGGCCTTCGTCGGTGTTGCCGCCTTTCCAGTCGCGCAAGTTTACATAACTTTGACCGTGGCGGATCATGTAGAGGTGCATACTAATCGTTTCCTTCCTGTAAATTTCGTGCGTGAATTATGCCACAGGTTGCCCGTTTGATGTAACTATGAATAGAAACGGCCGTTCCAGACAATCCAATAGAAAAAGTGTCCAAATTTTTTCTGTGGTTTTTTTGAACCGTGTCTCAAGAAATTCTCCCCAACCATCCGGGACATTGTCCCGACTAATTTCCCGACCGATTTAGGCGCCTGCCTCATGACAGCCTGATGCTGCCTGTTGTACGGTTTAGACACCGTAAAGTGAAGCATTATCAAGTGTGAGGTGACTGTATGAAACGAGCTTTGAAATGGATTGGCATCATACTGGGCGGTCTGATCATTTTGCTGATTATTACGGCCGTGGGATTAAGCATTGCCGGCACCTCGCGCCTGAACAACAGTTACGAGGTTCAGGCGGCCAACATCACTGTTCCCACCGACGAAGCGGCGCTGGCCCGCGGCGAACATCTGGTTAACGTTTTTTGCCGGGACTGCCACGCGGCCGATTTGAGCGGCCAGTTGTTCATGGACGAGCCGCCCATTGGTACAATTTATACGCCGAACCTCAGCGGGGCAGCCGAAGTTTACGGCGTCGACGATCTGGTGTTGGCCATCCGGCACGGACTGGACAGCAATGGTCAGCCGCTGTTGGTTATGCCCGCCGAATCGTTCATCCACTTGAGTGAAGAAGACCTGGGCGCGTTGATCGCCTTTTTGCAGACGGTCCCCCGCACCGGTGAGGAACTGCCCGAGAAACAAATCCATCCCGTAGGGCGCATTCTCGCGGGTGCCGGTCTTCTAAATAGTACCATGCCGGCTACGTACCTTGACCACGATCAATCATTCCCCACAATGCCTGAAGTGGGTGCTAATTCCGCTTACGGCGAATACCTGGCCCGATTTTGCCAGAGCTGTCATGGCGCGGACCTAGCCGGCGGCCAGCCGCCAGACCCTTCCTCGCCTGCCGGACCTAATCTGACGCCGGCCGGTAATCTGAATGACTGGACCGAAGCGGATTTTATGACGGCCATTCGCACCGGCGTGACGCCGGACGGCCGTCAGTTGAATCCCGAGTTCATGCCCTGGCCATCAATCGCCAAGTTCGAAGACGACGAACTGCGCGCCCTTTGGCTGTATCTATCATCACTGCCGCCGCGCGAGATGAATGTTGAGTAAGCCCCTGATGATGAACCAAACCTTAAGGAGAAAATCATGAAGAAAGTAACAAAAAAGATCATCTACCTGCTTGGACTCATTATGACGGCCTTTATTCTAACGGGGCCTGCCCTGGCAATGCCACAGCAAGGCCAAGTATTGAAGTCCAATCTCGCCGGTGTGATCGCCATTGAATACGAAGACGGAACCACCCACACCATTGATTACGAAGGGACGCTGCAAGCCGGACTTTTCCGCAAGCAAATCGTAATTGACATTATCCACGCCGGTGTGATCCGTGAAACGGGCGAATCGGTTGTAATTAACAGCAGGAGGGCTGGGGTTTATCAACGACAAGGAAACCGGCTTGTGTTTGGCGGCGGCGGAGCGATTACGCTGGAACGCGAGAACGGCAGCAGCGTCGTTTTTGACCCTACCGGTTGTTTCGGTGTTATCCAACAAAACGGCCGAAACATCGTCATTGACATAATCGATGCCGGCGTCGTACAGGACAGTGGTGAAAACGTCCTCATCCATACCACCGGCGCTGGAGAGTTACAGTATGCCGGCGACATAGGGGACGGCACGGATATATAGACAAGCGATGAACGACAAAATTTTCCTGACCTCTATTTACCTGTACCTGCTATCGCAGACGGCCGTTTCCGCGGCGGAGGAGTAAATTACATGAAAAATTGGCTATTCTCTCTAAAAGGAGCCGTAACGCTCTCCGTGCTCACGCTGCTATCTCACGTATGGCGCGGCTTTCTGGACGCGATGTTTGTCCTTCCTGTTGATTTTGATGATGCCGGCACGATGCAGCTGGCAGCGATTATCTTTACCGTGCTTTTTGCCGGATGGAGTTGGGCCATCTTCCTGACCTGGCACGGCAGCCGCCGCGGTTTGCTGGCTGCTTTTGCCATCAACGCCCTGGTGCTGTTGGCCGTACCGATTGGCTGGCTCTTTTTCTACTGTCTGGCGGCGTGCCGGGCCGATGCCGGGGTGTTTAATCTGGCCAATGCTGTGAACCTGGTGCTGGGATTGGCGACGGCCGTTTCCCTGGCCCCCCAACTGTGGCAAAAACGGGAACCCGGCCTGGAAGGGCGGCCAACATGAAAACATTTCTCGCGGTAGACAGTCAATCTGTCACCCGTGCCTGCCGCGGGGTGGACGGTAACTGGTTGGTAGAAACGGTGCTGGCAGGCCAACAGGCGTGCTGCCTGGCGGCCGATCCGCAAAACCGGGCAGTGGTGTATGCCGGAACCAACGGCAATGGTCTGTTTCGCTCCAGCGACGGTGGGCAGACGTGGTCCCGGCTGGGATTGGCGGGGCAAATCGTGAAAGCGATTGCTGTCAGCCCGCATGACCCGGACGTGATTTATGCCGGCACCAAACCGGCGCTGCTGTTTGTCTCGCGGGATGGCGGCAAAACCTGGACGGAGTTGGAATCGTTTCGACAGATTCGCGGGCGCTGGCTCTGGTTCTCCCCGGCCGAGCCGCCCGATTGGCGGGCCTATGTCCAGGCGATCGCTATTTCGCCGACGGACCCCGACGTGGTGCTGGCCGGGATGGAGTTTGGCGCAGTGGTGCGCAGCGAGGACGGCGGACAAAGCTGGTCTAACCACCTCAGCGGGACGCTGCGTGACTGCCACGATATGAAGTTCCATGCCCGCAGCGGCGACTGGGTGTATGAAGCCGGTGGCGGCGGTGCGGCCGTCGGGCGCGAAAACGGCCGTTCCTGGCGCAAAGCCAACGCCGGGCTGGCCAAGCGGTACGGTGTCTCTTGCGCCGCCGACCCGGAAAAGCCGGAAATCTGGTATACGGCCGTTGGTCCCAGCCCACGCAAATCGTATGGTGAACAGGCCGAGGCGTATCTGTACCGGGCGGCGGGCGGCGCCGATTGGCAGCCAATTGGCTGGCAGGCCCATCCCCTGCCGCAAATGCCCATCGCCCTGGTGACCGATCCGGCCGCGCCGGGCTATCTCTACGCCGGGCTGACCTACGGCGACGTGTGGCACTCCATCGACTACGGCGATAGTTGGCAAAAGCTGCCGTTTAACCTGGGCCGTATCTGGCGCTCGATGATTCTTGTTTAGTTATTCATATGTGAAGGAGATGAACATGACAATGATAACGCGTATTGATCAGGATGCCGCCAGCAGCCGGGCTGCTTTGGCGGCTGAAAAGAAACTATTTGCTCATTATGGCCTTGACTACAAGATTCACTTTCTGGAAATGGCAGAGCCAAATTTACGCCTGCGGGTGTTGGAAGTGGGTGCGGGACGGCCGTTGCTCATGGTTCCCGGCGGTACGGGAGATGCCGCTTTCTTCGCCCCGCTGATGGCCAAGCTAACCGGCTGGCGCATGATTGCTATCAACCGCCCCGGCGGTGGCCTGAGCGATGCCGTAGATCATCGCCGGGTAGACCTACGCCAACTGGCTGTAAACACGTTGAGGAGTGTCGCGGATGCCTTTGAGCTGCCGCGCGTGCCCATCGTCTGTAACTCGATGGGCGGCCTGTGGAGCTTCTACTATACGCTGGCGCACCCGGAGCGCGTTTCCTGCATGGTGCAGATGGGCTGTCCGGCGCTCGCTTTGGACACCAGCGCGCCGTTTTTTATGCGCCTGCTGTCTGTGCCTGTCGTCAAAAACTTCATCGTTGCAGCCATGCAGCCCAAAAGTGCGGCGGCGGCGCTGGAGGGGCTGCGTTTTCAGGGCAGCAGCCAGGCGGATATTGCCAACATGCCGGGCGTGTTGGCCGAGGTAGCTTACCGCTTTTTCAATCTATCTACCTACCGGGAGACCTGGAAAACGTTGGTAACGGCCGTCGCCTCCCTCCGTGGTTCCAATCCGCGCTACAGTCTGACGGCCGACGCCTTGCGCCAGATAGCTTGCCCGGTGCAGTTTGTGTGGGGCGAGAACGATCCCTTTGGCAGCCTGGACGTGGCGCGTGAGATGGTGCGCCTGATGTCCAATGCTTCTCTGCACGAGATGTCGTGTGGCCATTTGCCATTTCTGGATAAACCAGAAGAAACGGGGCAGGTGGTGCAGGCGTTTTTGACAAACCATTCTAGCGGAGAACAACAAATAATGCGCCGGACTGTGCCCCGGTACGGTAATTGAGGAATAAGATGGATAAAAATATGGCTCGTTTCGTCGGATCGGGGGCCCTTGCCGGGGCTATTTCCACGCTGGTTTTTACCGTTGTGCACGATATTTTTATCAGCGACATCTGGTCGATGCTGGTGATCATGCTGGTGTCGGGGGCGTTGTGCGGCATGTGTATCGGTTGGAGTTTTGGATTGCTGGTAGCACGGCCGTCCCTGCGCGGCTGGCTAATGTACAATATGATTCTCAATGGCATGCTGATTTTGCTGGGTATCGTTTCCCTGCTGCTTTTTGAACCCATCATCTCAATGGCGGCGTTGTCGGGGTCTGATGGTCCGCCGCTGGATTTGCTGGGGCAGGCGCTGCCGCTGGCGGCCGTTTTCACCCTGATTATGGCCGTGTTAATCACAATTGGATACGGCCGTGGCTGGCCAAGATTTTGCGCTGTTCTTATCACCTCCATCCTTCTGGTCTTACTGCTGGGGCACAATGTGTTTATCCTGGGGCTGATAGAGATTCCGCGCGGCTCTTTGTATCTGGTTCTGGAGATGTTTGGCCTGATTCTTTTGCTGAATCTGGTGTATGTGGCCGCGTTCCTCGGTCTGGAACACAAGCAGTTGCTCAGCAGGCGCGGCGTTCGGCTGGAGTTGCGGTAGAATGGGTTGGTGATGGTTGAGCAAACGGTAGCCGCGGAAACAACAACCGCTTCCCAATTAACCGGCAGCTGGCTGAGAACGGCGCGCCTTGCCTGGGTGCTGTTGGCCTTGCTGATGGCTGCCATGCTGCTTACCGCACTGCCCGCTTACGGGCAAACGATGCGCGGCGAGCTGGCCCATATTTCCCCGCAAAACCAGGACAATATGACGGCCGTTTTTGTCGTGCTGGCCGGGATTGCGTCATTGACGACGGCCCTGCTCTGCTTTGGCCTGGCACTGCTCTTCTTCCGGCAGCGCTTTACCGAGCCGGTGGCCGCCGGACTTTCCTTTTATTTGCTCCTGTATGCCGTCATCATGGCCGGGCCGCTGGAGCTGTGGGGCGCCTATTGGCTGGGCGACGCATCGCTGGCGTTACGCCTGCAAAGCGGTCTGATTGCCGTGCCCACCATTGCCCTGCTGGTTTTGTTCCCCAACGGCCGTTTTGTGCCTAAATGGTCCCGCTGGCTGGTGCCGGTAACCATACCCCTGTCTGTGGTTCTCTTGCTGCTGCCCACCAACGATCCCACATTGTTCACCGGTTCACTGTCTGGCCTCATCACGGCGCTGACCGCCGGCCTGATTGGTCTATTTGCCGTGGCGTTTTATGCCCAGTATGTGCGCTACCGTCAGGTGTCTACGGCCGTTGAGCGCCAGCAGACAAAATGGGTTGTGTACGGTTTGGCGCTCTGGCTGGGCTACATGCTGCTGTCATCCATCCCGTACTACTATTTGGAAAGCTTACCGCCCGATGCCCCTGTGCCCTGGTGGGCGTCTATCAGCGTGTTGGGCTGGTTTTTATCGCTGAGCATCATCCCCATTTGCCTGGCGGTGGCCGTCACCCGTTACCGGCTTTGGGAGATTGACATTCTGATCAATCGCACGCTGGTGTATGGTGTACTGACGGCCGTCACCGTCGGCCTGTATGCGCTGGTGGTCGGGGGTCTGGCTACCATTTTCCAGGCACAAACCAACTGGCTTATTGCCCTGGTGGCTACCGGATTGGTGGCGGTGCTGTTCCAACCGCTGCGCGACCGGCTGCAAAGCCGGGTAAACCGGCTGCTCTATGGCGAGCGGGACCGGCCGCTGGAGGTGCTGGCGCAGCTGGGCCAGCGGCTGGAAGATGCCCTGCCGCCGGAGCAGGTGCTGCCCACGCTGGTAGAAACGATTGCCCGTACCCTCAAGCTGCCTTACGTTGCCATCACCGGCCAGCTGGGTGCGCCATTGGCGTCTTTTGGCAAGGCTGCCGCCAATGCCCAGCCCTTTGCCCTGATTTACCAGGGCGCCACCATTGGCCAACTGCTGGCCGCCCCGCGCTCGGCGGACGAGACGTTTACCGCGGCAGAGACGCGGCTGCTGCGCAACATTGCCCGCCAGGCGGGTACGGCCGTTCACGCCCAGCAGCTCACCGCCGATTTGCAGCAGGCCCGCCGGCAAATTGTGTCCAGCCGCGAGGAGGAGCGCCGCCGCCTGCGCCGCGACCTGCACGACGGGCTGGGGCCGTCGCTGGCGGCGACGCTGCTCAAGATTGGCTCGGCGCGGGCGCTGCTGGCCAGCCGGCCGGAAACCACCAACCAACTGCTGGCCGAAATGGAAAGCGACATCGAAACAACGCTGGCCGACGTGCGCCGCATCGTTTACGATTTACGGCCGCCGGCGCTGGACCAGTTTGGCCTGGTTGGCGCGCTGCGGGCCTACGCCGAAACGTGCGAGAGCGAGACGCTCACCGTGCGTCTGGACGCGCCCGACTCGCTGCCGCCGCTGCCTGCTGCCGTGGAAGTGGCTGCTTACCACATTGGCCGCGAAGGATTGACCAACGTGGTGCGCCATGCCGGGGCGCGGCGCTGTACGCTCAAGCTGTGGCGGGAAAACGGCCGTCTCCACCTCACGCTCCAGGATGATGGCCGGGGCTTTGCCGACGGCACGCAGGCGGGTGTGGGGCTGGCCGCCATGCGCGAACGAGCTGCCGAGCTGGGCGGGTCATGTACAATTGTGGGCGAATTGGGTAGAGGGGTGTTGGTAACGGCCGTTTTGCCCCTAAACACCTGAAGAAAGTGAACCGCGGAGGACGCGGAGAGCAGGGAGGATAAAAAACCTCGAGGAAACCTCCGCGTTCTCTGCGCTCTCCGCGGTGGAAATCTTTTGAACTCAACGGAGTATGCATGGACACCATCCGCGTACTGATTGCCGACGATCATCAGCTTTTCCGCGACGGGCTGCGGGCGCTGCTGCTGGCTGCGCCAGAGATGGCGGTGGTGGGCGAAGCGTCCAGCGGCGCAGAGGCCATCCAGCTGGCTGCCGAAACGGAGCCGCACGTCATTCTCATGGACATCCAGATGCCGGACGGGGACGGTATCGAAGCGACGCGGCAGATTGTGGCCGCCAATCCAGACATTGGCGTGCTGATGGTGACCATGTTTGAGGACGACCAGTCGGTGTTTGCCGCCATGCGCGCCGGGGCGCGGGGCTACGTGCTCAAAGGGGCCAAGCACGACGAGATGCTGCGCGCCATCCACGCCGTGCACAGCGGCGAAGCGATCTTCAGCCCCGGCATTGCCGGCCGGATGATGAACTTTTTCAGCGCCAGCCGGGCCGTCATCCCCCAAGAAACGTTCTCTGACCTGACCGAGCGCGAGCGGGAAATCTTGGTCTTAATTGGGCAAGGCAAAACCAACGCCGCCATTGCTGAGGCGCTGACGATCAGCGTAAAGACGGTGCGCAACCACGTCTCCAACATTTTCAATAAGCTGCAAGTGGCCGACCGGGCGCAGGCGGCGCTGCGGGCGCGGGATGCGGGGTTGGGAAGTGAAACGTGACGCGTGAAACGTGATTTTTTCACGCATCACGTTTCCAATATTGTTGGTGAACGGCCGTACCCTCCTCCTCCAACACGGGGCCAATGACCGTAATCGGTCGGGTGCCTCTGGCAAAAATCTCTTCACAAGGGATGAGAAACTCATCCCCGGCAACCTGGCCCAGCGTGGCGGCGGCGCAGCCAAATACAACGCGGCTGATGCCGGACCAGTAAATCGCCCCGGCGCACATGGCGCACGGTTCCGTGCTGGTGACCAGCGTGCATTCCGCCAGAAATTCCGGCGCAAACTGCCGCGCCGCCTGACTGACGAGATTGAGTTCAGCGTGGCGGGTGACGTCGTGGTCGGTGTTGACGGTGTTTACGGCCGTTAGCACCACCGCCCCATCCTTCACCAACAGCGCCCCAAAGGGATGATCCCCATTGGCCACCGCTTTCTTCGCCAGCGCAATCGCCTGCCGCATGTATGTGTCCTCGTTTTCAGTTTGTTTCATGTTTCCAAAAAAGTTTGCGGATCGAGCCGGGTAATGTCGTCGATTTGGTCGAAATGTTTGTCAGTGGAGATGATGTGGGTGAGTTGGTGGTTTTGCATAACGGCCGTATGCAACAAATCTCGTGCCTTTACACCATGGGGGGCGTATTGAGTGAAAAGGGAAACGGCCGTTTTCATATCGTTTGATGTAACGGACAGCACCGTGGGAACTAAGTCCAACAAATTCTGGGCCATTTGCACGGCGATTTGCCACTGTTGAATGGCCCCGTAGCGATACAGCACCTCTTGAATGATTTCGGTATTGATGACTGTGTCTAAACGGCCGTTGGCGATCTCCGTCATTACCCAAACACATGAATTTTTGTAAGGATGATCCTTGCCAGCCGCGTACATTGGCACATTCACATCTAAAAAGTAAGGAGCCTCGCTGATAGAAGATGCATCATTCATCCATCGCTCCTTGCTCAATTTCCGCTTCCATTTGGGGCCAATCCGCAACCGGAGCATCCAGAGCTAATAATTTGGCCAACGCTTCCTGGCGTTTTTGCTGGTCAATCTTCACAAAATAACGTTCCTCAACCGCTTCGCGAATCATGACGCTCAGGGGTTTTTGTTCCTGTTCAGCCAGTTCCAACAGCCGTTCATACTGTTCTTTGCTCAGGACCGTTTGCACCCGTTCTGTATAATTTGCCATGTTCATACTCCGAAGTGGATACTACTTAAAAGATAGTATCAAGAGGATACTATTAAAGGATTTGGTTGTCAACTGTGGTTTTGGGATGGCAACGGCCGTTAATTCCCTTCCCAAAGAGAACGCCAGACCCCTAACAGGCCGAGTCGAGCGGCCACGACGTCAATCGTTGCCTGGTCCAACTTTTTCCCCTGCTGGCGCACAATTGAAGCAATATCATCCAGGTGGCGCGTTGAATCGCTGTCTTGGTAAGCGCGCAGCTTGGTCACAACGATGGAAGTTGGCGTAATATAAGCAGCGCGGCGCATCTCATCAAAGGGAAGGTAGGTTCGGTCGGCAATCATCGCCAGCAGCTCTGGCTCAACCGGAACATAGAAATCTGTTTTGATGTGATACCCCAGGTGAATGACGTTAAAAAATCCGCCGTTAAGTGCTCGATTGACCGCAATTTCATCGAGGTGATATCGATGACGCCACCAAAGGCTTGGCTTTGCTCATAGGCTGGTGTCATATTGACTCTGCGCTAACCCCAAAAACAATTTGACGTGCCTCTTTTTCAACTTCTGTCTCAGACCAATCTGGATTTTCTTCGGCTAAAATCAGCTTTTTTTGGCGCAGGGCAAAATCAGCCGCGGCAAAAGCGCGTTCGTTTTTCATAGCTACAGATAGTTGGCCAATCGCTTGGATGAGTTCCCGGCTGTCTGTTTCGTATTTAGGCGAAGACGGCCGTTCCAACCGTGGATGTTGCAAATAGTAGCCGGCAATTTCCGGCCGGCGCGAGTAAGCAATGCGAATGCCACCCTTGCGCAAAGCGGCCAGATCGCGCGCCAGGGCTTCCTGAGGCACTTTCCCCCAGCAATCTTCTCCAAGCTGGGCGGCAACTGTTTCCCAGATTTCTTCACGCGGATGGGGACGGCCGTCGGCCAGCAGATCAATGAGCGCAGCCCGGCGCGCCGCAATTTTATCGATTTGCATATGTCCGGCCATCGCCGCCAATCGCAGTGACCATTCAGGTGTCAACTCTCGTTTTTGCGCATCTCTTGCCCAGGCTGTAGCTGGATGGATAGAATGTGAAGTTGTCATGGGTACATTATAGACAAACAGGTTTGCTTTTCCGTATCGGCAGGAGTGGCAGTGCTTGCCCACATCAGTCACAAAACGGCCGTTACCCCTCCCTCACCTTTTCTCCTATAATCCCCCAATCAGCAGATTTCGCAGGCTTGTGGTGAGCTGCTCAACGTGGTTGAGCGGAGTCGAACCATTGACGCAGATTATTTTTCTCTTTTCCTCTGCGTTCTCCGCGCTCTCCGCGGTTTGTATTTGGAGGAGATAATTTTATGACACATTTTATGTGCAAGACGTGTGGTACCCAATTTGCCGCCACGGAATCACCCCCGGCGCACTGCCCCATTTGCGAGGATGAACGGCAGTACATCGGCTGGAAAGGCCAGCAGTGGACCACGTTGGCAGATTTGCAGGCCGATCATCACACTGTGCTCAAAACAGAAGAGCCACATCTGACCGGCATCGGTACGCAGCCCGGCTTTGCCATTGCGCAGCGGGCGCTGCTGGTGCAGACGTCGGAAGGCAACCTGCTGTGGGACTGCATCAGCCTGATTGACGAAGCGACGATAACGGCCGTAAACGACCTGGGCGGCATAAAGGCCATTGCCATTTCCCACCCCCATTACTACTCGTCGATGATTGAGTGGAGCCGCGCTTTTGACGCGCCCATTTATTTGCACGCTGCCGACCGGCAGTGGGTGATGCGTCCGGATACGGCCGTCCATTTTTGGCAAGGTGAAACAAAGCCGCTGTGGGCGGGCATGACGCTGATTCGCGGCGGTGGCCATTTTGAGGGCGGCACGGTGCTGCACTGGCCCGCCGGGGCCGGCGGCAAAGGGGTATTGCTCACCGGCGACATCTTGCAGGTGGTGTCTGACAGGCGCTACGTGAGCTTCATGTACAGCTACCCCAACCTCATTCCGCTGCCCGCCCGCGAAGTGCGGCGCATTGTTGCTGCCGTGGAGCCGTATGCCTACGATAGAATCTATGGCGCTTGGTGGGATCGGGTGGTGGCTGAAGATGCCAAAACGGCCGTTCATCGCTCCGCCGACCGCTACATCCGGCACCTACAATAAATTAATTAAACAATGCCCATCACAATCTTGGCCACAAAGCTCTATCTCCCCCCACCGCGACCCAACATTGTGCCGCGCCCGCGCCTGCTGGAAAAGCTAAACGAGGGCCTGCACCGCAAGCTGACCCTTATTTCGGCCCCTGCCGGCTTTGGCAAAACGACACTGGTCACCAGTTGGATTGCCGCTGGCCAACAGCCGGCTGCCTGGCTTTCTTTAGATGAAGGGGATGGCGAACCGGCCCGCTTTCTGGCGTACCTGGTGGCGGCCTTACAGCAAATTGCCCCGGGAATTGGCCAGTCGGTTTTGCCCGGCCTGCAATCGCCGCAGCCGCCGCCAACCGAGTCCGTGTTAACCACGCTGCTCAACGACATCGCCGTCTGGCCAGACCCATTCATCCTCGTTCTCGACGATTACCACGTGGTAGATGCCCAACCGGTTGATCAGGCCGTGGCGTTTTTGCTGGCGCACCAGCCGCCGCACATGCACCTGGTCATCACCACCCGCGAAGATCCCAACCTGCCGCTGCCCCGCCTGCGCGTCCGGGGCCAGCTTACTGAGCTGCGGGCCAACGACCTCCGTTTTACCCGAGATGAAGCCGCCTCGTTTTTACAGCAGGTGATGGGTCTGGAACTTTCGGAAGCGAACATTGCGGCGCTGGAAGCCCGCACCGAAGGCTGGATTGCTGGTTTGCAAATGGCGGCGCTTTCGCTGCAGGGACAGCAAGAGATCGGACAATTCATCCAATCCTTCACCGGCAGCCACCGCTTTGTGCTGGATTATTTGATTGAAGAAGTGCTGCTCCAGCAGCCGGCGCGTATACAGGAATTTTTGTTGCAAACGGCCGTCCTCAACCAATTAACCGGCCCCTTGTGCGATGCCGTTACCGGGCAAAGCAATGGACAGGAGATTCTGGAGGCGCTGGAGCGGGCCAACCTGTTCCTGGTTCCGCTGGACAACGAGCGGCGCTGGTACCGTTACCATCACCTCTTTATTGAGCTGCTGCGGCAGCGGTTGCCGCAAAGCCGTGAGGCCGACGACATTGCCAACTTGCACCGCCGGGCCAGCCAATGGTACGAAGCCAACGGTCTGTACCTGGAAGCGTTTCATCACGCAACGGCGGCCAATGACGTTGATCGGGCGGTGCGTCTGATTGAGGGCGAAGGCCTCCCCCTTTACTTTCGCGGTGAGGTAGCGCCCGTGCAGCAGTGGCTGGACGCTTTGCCGGAGGCCGAATTTAAGGCCAGGCCGTCTCTGTGGGTGACGTATGCCTCCGTGCTTACCCTGACCGGCCGGCTGCACGACAACATCGAAGAAATCCTGCAAGCGGCAGAAGCGGCCCTGCCAGACCCTGCTCTAGACGACAAAACGGCCGATTTGCACGGCCAGATTGCGGCTATCCGCGCCATGTTGGGCATCGTGAAAAACGAGGTGGCAAATATCGTCACGCAGTCGCAGCGGGCGTTGGCGCTGCTGCATCCCGACAACGCGCCGATGCGCACCACCACCGCCTGGACGTTGGGCTACGCGTACCAGGTTCAGGGAAAGCGGGCCGCGGCCAAGGCGGCTTATGCCGAAACCATCGCCGAGAGCCAGAAATCCGGCAACATCATGACGGAAATTGCAGCTACAACCTGTGTCGGTCAGATTCAGGAAGCCGATAACCAGGCCCATCAGGCCGCAGCAACCTTCCAGCGCATCCTGCGGCTGATGGGGGACCCGCCGTGGCCGGCAGCGTGCGAGGCGTGTGTAGGTCTGGGGCGCATTCATTACCAATGGAATGCGTTGGCTGCTGCCGAACAGTATGGACAGCAAGGGTTGGCATTGGCGCGGCAGTTGGAAAATGTGGACACGCCGGCTGCCTGTGGCGTTTTGCTGGCCCGCGTAATGCTGGCCCAGGGGGATGCGGCGGGCGCGTTGGCAATATTAGATGAGACAGAGCAGTTTGTGCGGCAGAAGCAGTTCAACCATTGGCTGGGCGAGATTACGGCCGTTCGCATTCAAACACTGCTGCACCAGGGCAATCTCGCCGCCACCGCCCAGTTAGCCGAAAGCCACGATCTTCCCCTCAGCCAGGCACGCATCCATCTGGCGCAGGGTGATCCGGACGCTGCTATGACAAAGCTGACGCCGGAGCGGCAGCAGGCCGAAGCAAACGAGTGGCTCGACAAGCAGCTACAGGTGCGACTGCTGGAGGCGTTGGCCCATCAGGCGGCGGGTGATAGTAAGCGGGCGATGCAGGCGATTGGGGCGGCTTTGGCGCTGGCGGCGCCGGGCGGCTTGCTACGGCCGTTTGTGGATGAGGGCGCGCCGATGACCGGGCTGCTGCGGGAGGCTGTGAAGGCTGGTGTGACGCCGGCGTTTGCGCAGCAGGTGCTGGCGGCGTTTGGGGAAACGGCCGTTGTCCCACCGCCATCTGCCCAACCCCTGCCCGATCCCCTGTCCGAGCGCGAGCTTGAGGTGCTCAGGCTGCTCCCCACCGCTCTCACCGGCCCGGAGATTGCTAGCGAGCTGATGATCTCCCTGAACACCCTGCGCACGCACACAAAGAATATTTACTCGAAGCTGGGGGTGAATAGTCGGCGAACGGCCGTACATCGCGCCAAAGAACTCAACATACTCTAAATCAACTTATCCACTATAATGGCCCCATGTCCGGCGACTTGTTACAAACGAAATTGTATCTACCTCGGTTACGGCCGTCTCTCGTCCCCCGCCCCCGCCTCATCGAGACCCTCAACCGGGGGCTGGCCGGCAAGCTGACCCTCATCTCCGCTCCCGCCGGTTTTGGCAAAACAACCCTGATCAGCAGTTGGCTTGATGCCTTGCAAACAGAAAGTGCTGCCCCAAGCCCCGTGCAAATTTCCTGGCTGTCGCTGGACAAAAACGACAGTGAGTTGGCCCGTTTCCTGTCTTACATCATTGCCGCCTTGCAATGTGTTGATCCACACATTGGCGCGTCGGCGCTGCCGCTGCTGCAAGCATCACCGCTGCCAGTTTCCAGCGTGTTGACCACCCTGCTCAACGACATTGCCCAGCAGCCGGATGCGCTGATGCTGGTGCTGGATGATTATCACGCCGTTGATTCGCGACCGATTGACGAGGCGTTGACATTCCTGCTGGACAACTTGCCGCCACAACTGCATCTGGTGATCACATCGCGGGAGGACCCCAACCTGCCGCTGGCGCGGCTGCGGGTGCGCGGCTTGCTCACGGAGCTGCGGGCGGCTGATTTGCGCTTTACGGTGGCGGAAACGGCCGTTTTCCTGCAAGAAGTGATGGGGTTGAACCTCACCGAGGACCAAATTGCCGCCCTATCCATGCGCGGCCAGGACGACCTGTCGGGCTTCATCCAATCCTTTACCGGCAGCCATCGTTTTGTGCTGGATTATTTGCTGGGAGAGGTGCTGCATCAGCAGCCGGAGCACTTGCAGGTATTTTTGTTGAAAACGGCCGTGCTCAACCAGCTCACCGGCGCTCTGTGCGACGCCCTGACCGGAGAAAGCAATGGCCACGCTGTTCTGGAATCATTGGATCGCGCCAACTTGTTCCTCGTGCCGCTGGACAATGAGCGGCGCTGGTACCGCTACCACCATCTCTTTGCCGAGTTGTTGCAGCAGCGAGTACAGCAAGGGACTGAGGAATTTGATGTCCCTGAACTGCACATTCGGGCGAGCATATGGTATGAAGTCAATGGTCTGGAGCTTGACGCTTTTCACCATGCCGCCGCTGCCAATGATATGGAGCGCACCGAGCGCCTCATTGAGGGCGATGGCATCCCCTTGCACTTCCGCGGTGCGGGTCTCCCGGTGCTGCATTGGCTGGAATCGCTGCCAACAACTTTACTCGATGCCAGACCTTCACTGTGGGTAATCTATGCTTCGACATTACTGTTTGTTGGTCAACATACGGCTGTTGAACAAAAATTACAAGCGGCTGAAGTTGCCCTACAGGATGCAGGATCAAATCATAAAACCAAAGACCTGGTAGGTCGAATTGCCTCCATACGGGCGACGCTGGCTGTCATTCAGAATGATGTGGAAACGATTATCGCGGAGGCTCTTCGCGCCCAGGAGAATTTACTTCCAGACAACTTGATTTATCGTATTTCTACAAACTTTGCGCTTGGGACCGCGTATATGTTTCAAGGGGACAAAACAGCGGCAAGTCAGGCGTTTGCGGACACCATCTCTATCGGTGAAAATTCAATCTATGCCATTGCCGCCACGATCAATTTGGGGAATATACAAGAAACCAATAATCATCTAAATTTGGCGGCAAAAACCTATGAAAGCGGTCTGCAATTAGCAGGTGATCCGCCACCCCCGGTTACTTGCGAGGGGTTTCTTGGATTAGCGCGGATTCACTATGAATGGAATGATCTGGATGCTGCTGAGCAGTATGGACAACAATGTTTCCAAATGACACAGCAAATGGAAAATGTTGATTCGTTTGCTGCATATGGGGTTTTTCTCTCCCGCCTGAAGTTGGTTCAGGGAGACGTATCTGGCGCGGCGGCTGCTTTGGCTGAAGCCGAAGCGTACGTCCGTCAGCACAACTTCCTCTTTCGGCTGCCTGATGTTGTTGCCGCTCAAGTACGTACCTTGCTGCGGCAGGGGGATCTGACGGCGGCGGCGCAGTTGGCTGAGCAACACCACCTCCCTATCAGTCAGGCGCGTGTCTATTTGGCCCAGGGTGATACACACGGCGCGTTGGCCCTGTTGGAACCGTTGCGCCAACAGATGGAGGCCAAAGGGTGGCATGATGAACGGCTCAAGATCATGATTGTACAGGCACTGGTTCTGCAAGCGCAGGGTGAAACGGATACGGCCGTTCAACTGCTGGGTGAGGCGTTGGCGTTGGCAGAACCGAATGGCTTCATCCGCATCTTTGTGGATGAAGGGCTGCCGATGGCGCAGTTGTTGGCGGAAACGGCCGTTCGCGGCATCATGCCGTCATATTGTGAAAAGTTGCTCGCTGTATTTGAGTCTGAGGGGCACAAAATCGAGACAGAAACGTCTCCAGCCCCGGCCCAATCCCTTGTGGATCCGCTCACCAAACGAGAGATGGAAATTTTGTCCCTTATTGCCAGCGGCTTAAAAAACAAAGAAATCGCCGCCACCCTTTTTGTCAGTGTGAACACCGTGCATTATCACACCAAAAATCTCTACGGTAAATTAGGGGTGAATAGTCGCACACAGGCGATTACCAAAGCAAAAGAGCTGGATTTGTTGGCATAACGGCCGTTTCCCCCACCCACCTAAGTAAGCGGCCAACAATAACTGCCCTTTTGGGAGGGCCGCTTACTTCAAGCCGTCCGCACAATTCCAATAACCTAATTTGCGGACGGCCACCACCTACAACATTCCCCATACAGACTACAAATTTTCTTGCCCCCAACTACCAATTTTGGTAGGGACTTACGCTGCCATCTGCCATATCCTGTGTGCACAACAAACAAACACACCCGCGACAAGGAGAAAAAATGAATATGAAGAATGAAAATAACAAAAAATCTGAACAAAACATTGTTGGGGCGGGACTCGCAATTGGTGTCGGTCTGGGCTTAGTCTTTGGGGCTGCCATCGGCAATGTCGGTGCGGGACTGGTCCTCGGTATCGCCGCAGGCATTGGCTTTGCCACCGGACAACAGCGCAAGAAAAAGTCAGAATAAACGCCAATCTAAGTAGCCGTTCGGAATTAACATAGCGGTTTCGTGCCGAACGGCTACTTTAAGCCCATTCGCCAATTCCATATTTTATTTGCGAATGGGCACTAATCGGAATCAAAACAAGGAGATAGGAAAACATGAATCAGTTACAAAAGTGGGGCGGCGCGGCCGCATTGTTCGAAGCATTGGCGTACATCATTGGTTTTATCGGCTTTATTGCCGTGGTCAACGTCGGCGGCATCACCGACCCGGTGGATAAGGTGACGGCCATTGTCGCCAATCAGGGGATGCTGACGGCCCTGATGCTGATTGTCTACGTCGCCTGGGGCGCGTCGCTGGTGGTGCTGACCCTGGCGCTGCATGAACGGCTGGACGGCACAAAGTCCGCCCTGGCCCGCACCGCCGCCGCCTTCGGCCTCATCTGGTCGGTGCTCGTCATCGCCAGCGGCATGATCTACATCGTGGGCATGGAAACGGTGGTGGCTCTGCAAGCGGCCAATCCCGAACAGGCGGCCACCGTCTGGCTGGCGATTGGGTCCATCTTTAACGGCCTGGGCGGCGGTGTGGAAGTGGTCGGGGGTATCTGGGTGATTTTGCTCAGCGTGGCCGGTCTACGCAGCGGCAATTTTACCCGCGCCCTGCACTATCTCGGCTTTGTCGTCGGTGCGGCCGGTGTGGTCAGCGTTATCCCCGCCGCCGCCGAAATCAGCGCCAGCATCTTTGGCCTGACCCAGATTGTCTGGTTCGCCTGGCTGGGCATCGCCATGCTGCGCCGGCCGGTGCCGGTAACGCAAGGTGCGGCCGTAACGGCTCATACGAGGAGAATACGATGAATGTTTTAATCGTCGGTGCAACTGGGGCAACGGGCCGCTTGCTCACTGAACAACTGCTGGAACGGGGCCATTCTGTAAAAGTGATTGTCCGATCTCCGGAAAAATTACCGGAAGCAGTCAGAAATCATGCCAATTTGACCATCATCCGCGCGGCCGTTCTCGACTTAAGCGATGCGGAAATGGCCCGGCATGTTCATGGGTGCGATGCCGTCGCCTCCTGTTTAGGTCACAATGTGACCTTCAAAGGCATGTATGGCCATCCGCGCAAACTGGTCACCGATGCCACCCGTCGGCTGTGCCAGGCCATTCGCGCCAATAATCCCGATAAGTCGACGAAATTTGTCTTGATGAATACGGACGGAAACAGCAACCGGGACCTGAATGAACCGCTCGCTTTCGCCGAGAAAGCGATTATCGGACTTTTACGCCACCTGCTGCCACCGGTTGCCGATAATGAACAGGCGGCCGATTATTTGCGAACCGAGGTAGGGCAAAACGATAGGTTGATTGAGTGGACGGCCGTTCGGCCGTCCACGTTATTGGATGAAGCCACCGTTACACCGTACCAACTGGTTCCATCCCCAACCGAGAGCGCCCTTTTTGGTTCAAGGGAAACCAGCCGCATCAATGTGGCGCACTTTATGGCCGACCTGATGACAGATGAGGCGTGCTGGGCGCAGTGGAAAGGGCAAATGCCGGTTATTTACAATCAGGCTGAAGCAGTTGCCTCCTCTCAAACCGACGCCAGTGAACGGCCGTTGCTGTCATAACCACGGAGCAAAACAGCCTATGACAAAGGAATTAACATCATGAACAAGATTCAAGCAGAAAAACCAGATGTGGGACGGTGGCAAGGCACCACACTGGCGGAATATGTGGCGCTGCGCAATGGGGTCCCGTTGGGAGACGGCCGTTCCCTGCGCAACATGCTGCAACGTTCTTTCGGCGCTGCCTCCTTTGCCGGGTTCTGGCAACAGTGGAATCCGATTTGGGGGTATGGCCTGGGGCGCTATGTGTATGCTCCGCTGCGCCGGGTGCTGCATCCAGCCGTTGCCCTCATCCTGACGTTTGCCATCTCCGGTGGCCTGCACGATTTGGCCACGATGGCGGTCAGCTGGTCGCCCGCTTTTTTGTTCACGCCCTGGTTTGTGCTGATGGGCATGGGGGCTGTGTTGGGCCGCGCTGCCGGGATGGACTTGGGGAAACGGCCGTTTTGGGTGCGTGCCGGCGTTAACCTTGCGTATCTTGTGGTCTGCCTGCTGCCCGCGCTGGCAGTTAGAAATGCGATTTTGTAACGGCCGTCTATTTCCCAAATCACCACCTCAATCACCAGATGTGGTGATGACCACTCACCACATTCATTAGTATTCTCCAGACCATGAAAACAACAGTTTTGACGGAGCGCAAGATGGCAAACACAAACAGAGCAGTTGAGCATCAGAGTTATCCAGAGACGTACGAAATTCGCCTCAAAGGGCATCTGGATGCGCGCTGGACCGGCTGGTTTGATGGCTTCACCATTACCCTGACCGAGAACGGCGAGACGGTGCTCACCGGTTCGGTCGCTGACCAGGCCGCCCTGCATGGCTTGCTCAAAAAAGTGCGTGATCTGGGCTTGCCCCTGCTCTCCATCAACCCCATCAATCATAAGGAGAATTTGAAATGAACAGTAAACTTCGTGAAATGTCCCCGTCCGCTTATGCCCGCTTTGCCGGTGTGCTCTACCTGGTGATCGCCGTCGCCGCCATCTTCGCCCATATGGTCATCCCCGAGCAGTTTATCGTGGCCGGGAATGCGGCGGCCACGGCGGCCAACATCGCCGCCAACGAAACCACCTTCCGCCTGGGCACGGTGGGCAGTGAGCTGATTATTCTGCTGAGCGAGATTGTGCTGGCCGTGGTGCTGTATATGCTGCTGAAGCCGGTGAGCAAGACGCTGTCGCTGGTAGCGGCCGTTTCCCGCCTGGCCATGACCACCATCCACGGTCTGAACCTGCTCAACTACTACCTCGTCTTCCAGCTGCTGAACGGCCGCAGCCTGGCAACCGCCTTTAGCCCGGAGCAGGTGAACGCGCTGGTCACGCTCTTCCTCGACGCGCACAGCATCGGCTTCACCATTGGCATCGCCTTTCTGGTCCCGCATGTGCTGATTCTGGGCTACCTGATTGTGCAGTCGGGCTACTTCCCCAAGGTGCTGGGCTTCCTGTTCATCGCCGCCGGGATTGGCTATCTGTTCGACAGCATGGGGCTGCTGCTGGTCACCGGCTACACTACCACCCCCGGCCTGATTGCCGCCGTCATCGCCCTTGCCGAAATCGCCTTCCCCATCTGGCTGCTGGTGAAAGGGGTTAACATGGACCGCTGGCAAAGTCACACCCTGGCCCTGGAAACTGCGTAGGGGCCTAGATTGGACCAATCTTCAAGATTGGTCCAATCTATATTGACCCAGTCCCAACAAAGGAAATTCCCATGATAAAACAACTTATTTTGAGCCTGACCTTAATACCTTAATAATGACGCTGCTGCTAACCGGCTGCATCACTACCGCCCAGAATGACCCGCATGCGTTCCCACCTGAAGTCGTGGCGGAGCTACAAGCCGAAATGGACGAGCTGACTGGCAGCGAACTCCCGCCCGGGAAGGTCGTCTGGATCGACGCACCGGCACACCGCTTCGAGGGAGCCAGTGGTTTGGCGAATCTCACGGATGACACCCCGATGCCGCCAGAAGGGGCGTGCCGTATTGGGAGTATCACCAAGATGTTCACCGCCACGGTGATCATGCAGCTGGCGGAGGACGGCGTGCTGACGCTGGACGATCCGCTGGCGCAATGGCTGCCGGAAGTAGCCGCGCAGCTCCCTTATGGCGACCAGATCACGCTGCGCCACCTGCTGGCCCACACCTCTGGCCTGTTCAACGTGGTCGAACACGAAGCGTATTTCGCCGATATCTTCACCGACATGGTGGTGGACGAAACCACGGGAAACGTGACGCTGGATTGTGTTGAAAGGGACCCCAACAACACGCTGGCCCGCTACGTCTATGGCAAGGAGGCCCAGTTTGCGCCGGGGACGCAGTGGCGCTACAGCAACACCAACTACACGCTGCTGGGCATGGTGATCGAAACGGCGACGGAGATGCCGCTGGCCGAGGCGTATCGCACGCACATCTATGACCCACTGGGCATGTCGTCCACGTTTCTCTATTGCTATGAAGCGCCGCTGATTGATGTGGTCCACGGCTACACCGGTTCTGGGGATGCCATGAGCGATGTCACCGAACTGCATGAATCCGTCGGCTGGTCGGCGGGCGGTCTGATTTCCACCGCGGCGGATTTGACCAGCTTTGCCCGCGGCTTGTTTGGCGGCTCCCTGTTTGATGACCCGGCGACGCTGACAACGATGACCACGCCCGCTTCGGCCAGCGCCAATGGGCTGGGCGTCATGCTCCAGGAAGAAACTATGGGGCATGCAGGTTATATTGCCGGTTTTCGGTCGGTGCTCAACTATGCGCCGGCGTCGGATACCGTTGTGGTGATGCTTTATAACCACGATGGCGCCGACCCTGAACAAAGCCTGGCAGATGTACTGAATCCGGTGCTCCCGCTGCTGAATATGGCGGAGTGAGAAGCTGGGAAAAGGTAATGTTCACAAATAAATGACAATGAGGAGCAGAAAAGTCATGGAAAATTTCAACAAGACCCGTATCGTTCGAATATTTAGAATAATCATGCCCATCGTGGGGCTAATCACCATCCTCGTAATCCCCCCTTGGACCTGATACCCCCATGGATAGCACCCTTACCAGACACGGTGCAGGCGCAGACAGTCATCATCAACATTCTCCACCGGTAATCTATTTTGCCGTTTGGCGTATCCTCCAAAGCACCATATGATTCACCCCCATGTACGATCTGACCAGCTTTACCCTGAAAGACATGACCAGCCTGGGTGCGGCGCTGCGCCGGATGGGCGACGGCGCCGCCAGCATGGAGGAAGCGGCCAACCGCACGGTGCGCTACCTGTACGATCATCTGGTCGATGGCAAAGGGAAGCGGGCGTCGGCGCTGGTGCGCTTTTTTATCACCCATCCCTATGCCCGGCTGGAACGGCCGTTACAGCAGCGCATCGACAATATTATTGGCCATGCGCCTGCTGACCCTCAACAGAAATGCTTTACCCTGCTGGCAACGGCCGGTATTGAATCAGCCTGGAACCGGCGGCAAAGCTCCGCCAACTACAAAGTCTATCCGCTGACGGCGCGAATGATTGAACAGTACCCTATGTTTGCCCAGGTATTCAAAGAGTTCGGCATTGAAATTGATATGGTGGTGCAGCCGGACCCGACGCTGCTGGTACACCTGGAGCAGAAGACCTACAATATTTTCTACGTGCCCGACGCTGTAGGCAGTCCCTACATTCCCGATCAGGACAATTTTGTGCTGCCATACGGCGTGCGTTCTGTGCTTGGATTTTTTGGCATGCTGCCCAGCGGCAACCACTTCACCGTCATTCTCTTTTCCAGGGTGCTGGCTCCGCGCGAGGCGACGGAATATTTCAAAACGCTGGCGCTGAGTGTGAAGATGGCGGTGCTGCCGTTTGACAACACGGCCGTTTTCACCACCGATTCGCTGGCAGACCCCACACCCGACCAGGCCGCCGCCCAGCTGCGCTCCCGCGCGGCCAGCCTGAACGAGCTGCTCACCGTGCATGAACAGGTGGTGCGAGAGCAGTCTGACCGGATCACCCGGATGGTGACCGAAGCGGCCGTTTCTGCCGAACGCAACCGCCTCGCCCGTGACCTGCACGACTCTGTGACCCAGGCGCTCTACAGCCAGACGCTGTACGCTGAAGCGGCCGTTCGCCAGTTAGACACGGGCAAGGCAGAACGTGCGGCAGAGCATCTACAGCAGTTGCGCCAAACCGCCCAGCAAGCCCTGCGCGAAATGCGGCTGCTCATCTTCGAGCTGCGCCCGCCGGCGCTGGCGGAAGCCGGGCTGGTGGCGGCGCTGCAGGCGCGGCTGGAGGCGGTGGAGGCGCGCACCGGGGTGGAAACGGCCGTCATCGCCCCCGACGAACTCCAACTGCCCCCGGACGTGGAAACCGGTCTCTACTGGATTGCCCAGGAAGCGTTGAACAACGCCCTGAAGCACGCCCAGGCAGCCAAAATCGGGGTGACGCTGGCCCAAACGGCGAGCGGCGTCACGCTGACGATTGCTGATGATGGGGTGGGGCTGGAGTCGGCCGTTTCTCCCCCCAAAGGCACCCTCGGCCTGCGCGGCATGCAGGAGCGTGCCGCCCAGCTTGGCTGGCAGTTTTCCCTAAAAAGCGACCCCGGCCAGGGCACCACCATTCACGTTGAGGTTCCCCATGAGTGAGCAAATTCGCATCTTCATTGCCGACGACCACACCATCGTGCGCTCCGGCGTCCAGGCGCTGCTGGAAACCATAGACGATTTGCTGGTTGTAGGCGAAGCGGCGGATGGGGCAACGGCCGTTACCCAAACCCTCAGCCTGCGCCCAGACGTTATCCTCATGGATTTGGAAATGCCGGTGCTGAACGGCATTGAGGCGATTGAGCAGATTATGGCCCAATGGCCGGAAGCGCGCATACTGGTCCTGACCAGCTTTGCCGGCGACGACCGCGTCTTCCCGGCGATCAAGGCCGGGGCGCTGGGCTACCTGCTCAAGGACTCCGGTCCGGAGGCGCTGGTGCAGGCGATCCGGCAGGTGCACCGGGGTGAATCGTCGCTGCATCCCAAAATTGCCCGCAAGCTGATGCAGGAGCTGTCTCGCCCCGCCGGCCGGCCGCCCACGGCCGATCCGCTGACGCCGCGGGAGGTAGAGGTGCTGCAATGGGTAGCGCAAGGGCTGGGCAACCAGGAGATCGCCGACAGGCTGGTCATCGGCGAAGCGACGGTGCGCTCCCACGTCAGCAATATCCTGAGCAAGCTGCACCTGGCCAGCCGCACCCAGGCCGCCCTCTACGCCCTGCGCGAAGGGTATGCCTCGCTGGATGATTAAGATGGGTCCAATCGCTGCATCTAATTTGCATGGCATGAACGAACACGCAGGCAAGCACGCCAATACGACATTGAAATCGAGGGTCATCTGGATGATCACTGGCAGGAATGGTTTGAAGGGCTCACGCTCAAGCGCACGGCAAACGGCCGTACCGTCCTCAGCGGCCCCATCCGCGACCAGTCCGCTTTGCACGGCGTGTTGAAAAAGATCGGCAGCCTGGGCCTGACCCTGATTTCGGTGAATCCCCAACATTTGTTGTAGGACCCCCAAAAAAAGCTGCACAATTTGTGGAGCGCCAACCCGCTTTGCCGCTGATGTGGTGAACGGCCGTTTCCCCTACCATATCCCCCATGAACGACACACCCACACCCACCCGCCTGCTCATCGCCGATGACAACGCCGCCACCCGCGCCGCCACCATCGCCCTGCTGGAAAGCAGCGGGCGACAGGCGGCCATCTGGGAAGCGGCCGACGGTGAGGCAGCGGTGCAGCTGGCCGAAAACATCCAGCCAGACGTCATTTTGATGGATGTGCAGATGCCCAAACTGGACGGCATCCGGGCCACCCGGCGCATCAAGGCGTGCTGGCCAACCATCAAGGTCATCGTCCTGACGATGTACGTCACCTACCAGGCAGCAGCCCTGGCCGCCGGGGCGGATGCGTTTTTACTCAAGGGAGGTTCTGCGGATGGGTTGATTACGGCCGTATTTCAATAGTGCTATCCACAGATTTCGCAGATTTCACAGATTTTGCTTTTTCTCTGTGAACCTCTGTATCACCTCGGTGAATCTCTGTGTAACTTTTATCAATCATCAATCAAAAACAAGGAGATGGAAACATGAGCAACTTACAAAAATGGGGCGGCGCAGCCGCATTGTTCGAAGCATTGGCCTACATCATTGGCTTCATCGGCTTTATCGCCGTCGTTAACATCGGCGGCATTGCTGACCCGCTGGACAAGGTAGCGGCAATTGTCGAAAACCAGGGGCTGCTCACCGCCCTGCACCTGATTGTCTACGTCGCCTGGGGCGCGTCGCTGGTGGTGCTGACCCTGGCGCTGCACGAACGGCTGAACGGTCAAAAGTCGGCCATAGCCCGCACCGCCACCGCCTTCGGCATCATCTGGGCCGTGCTCGTGATTGCCAGCGGCATGATTTACAACGTTGGTATGGAGACCGTCGTGGCTCTGGAAGCCGTTAATCCGGAACAGGCGGCCACCGTCTGGCTTGCAATTGAGTCCGTCTTTACCGGCCTGGGCGGCGGCGTGGAAGTGGGCGGCGGCATCTGGGTCATTTTGCTCAGCGTGGCCGGATTGCGCAGCGGCAATTTTGCCCGCGCCCTGCATTATCTGGGCTACGTCGTCGGCGCGGCGGGCGTGGTCAGCGTCGTGCCGGCCATCGCCGAAATCAGCGCCAGCATCTTTGGCCTCACCCAGATTGTCTGGTTTGCCTGGCTGGGGATTGCCATGCTGCGGCAGCCGAAAACGGCCGTACAAGAAGTTGTTACCCCCGCGTTTGAATAAACGACATCTAGATTGGTCCAATCTCCAAGATTGGACCAATCTAATCAGGAGAAAACTCGTGAAACAAGAAGCTTTAAACCGCCCTAAAAATCCCCTGAGCAACATTTCTTTCCAGCAAAAAAGCACGGCTCTGTCGTTGATAATTTTGGGCAGTACCACCGCCTACTTCTTTGCCAACATGTGGCCGATGCGACCCATCGCCGTGGCCACCAACAGCATCCCAGCCGCTTTGGCACCACCGCCTTCCAGACGCTGTTTGACAGCGCCAATGATTTTTCGCCCATTGCCGACAACGCCGGCAGCTACAGCGGCGACGTGCTGTTCATCGCTTCCGAATGCAACAGCTTTTTCGGCGTGGCGTTCCAGCGGGAGCAGATGACCCATTTCCCGCAGGCGGAGCTGGCCGTGATCGCCGACGCCGGGCACGAAATGTTTGGTGAGAACCCGGTGGAAAGTATGGCCGTGGTGCGGGCGTTTTTTGGAGAGTAGTTTCGTTGATGGAGGAATGAGATGAACAATTTCAACAGACAGTTACAGCAGATGATTGACAAAGAGGCCCGAAAAGCCAACACGCACGCGGTGCTGCTGGGCGTGCAGTCGGGCGATGGGCGGGTCGATTTTTGCGGCGCGGCCGGCGATGCCGCACCTGAGCAACCGTTTTTCGTCGCCAGCATCACCAAAATGTTCACCGCCGCGGTGATCATGCAGTTGGTAGATGAGGGTCGGCTCGATCTCAACGCGCCGGTGCCGGCGATGCTGCCGCAGCTCAATCTGGCCCGCATCCACGTGCACAAGGGAACCGATTACAGCCCGCAGCTCAAGGTGCATCAACTGGTGCAGCAGACATCCGGGCTGGCCGACTATTACGAAGACGGGCTGGTGGATGATCTGAAGCAAAACAAGGATTTTGCCTACACGGTGGAGGACGTGCTGACGATGGTGCGCGGGATGGCGGCCACGGCCGTTCCCGACAGCGGCAAAGCGCACTATTCCGACACCAACTACCAACTGCTGGGGGCGATCATCGAGGCGGTGACCGGACAGCCGCTGGCCCAGGTGTTTCAGATGCGCATTTTTGGACCGCTGGGATTGGAAAATACGGCCGTTTACGATCCAACCGCCTGGCAAAACGGCCGTCAGCCGCTGCCGCTCTACCACGAAGCGCAGCGTTTGGACGTGCCGCTGGCGCTTTCCAGCATGGCTCCGGACGGCGGCATCGTCTCCACGCTGGCCGACGGCCAGCGCTTCCTGCGGGCCTTCTTTGGCGGAGAGCTGTTTACGGCCGCTCACCTGCCGCGCATGATGCAGTGGCACGACCTGTTCTTCCCGCTGCAATATGGCTACGGGCTGATGCGCTTCAAGCTGCCCCGCTGGATGAACCTGTTCCGCGAGACGCCGGAGCTGATCGGCCATTCGGGGTCCAGCGGCTCGTTTGCCTTTTACGTCCCGCAGAGGGATCTGACGCTGGTGGGGACGTTTAACCAGATTGATAAACCGCAACGGCCGTTTAACTTCATGCTCAAGGTGATCAACACGATCGACAAAGCGGCACGGTAGACAAAGAAGAGAGGGCATGAGCACAAACTCTCCTCCCTGATTCGACTGCTGAGCTGCAATACTGGTGTGAGGCCGGGACAGGATAAACTATAACCAAGACGGCCGTTTTGTGGGAAACGGCCGTCTGTCTTCACCGTCATTCAATTTTGCAGCACTGCCATCAAGGCCTGCGCCTCTGCCACCGGG
>CALBTC010000198.1 GCA_937967805.1 uncultured Anaerolineaceae bacterium | reverse complement strand
TGCACAATTTGCGTTTCGCTCCAGCCAATCGCTTCAAAATGATGGTGCAGCGGGGCCATCTTAAACAGCCGTTTGCCGCCGGTGAGCTTGAAATACAGCACCTGAAGCGTGCTGGAGAGCAGCGTGGCCACCGGCACGATGGCGATGATTGGCAAAATGAGCCATTGGTTGGTCATCAGGGCCACCACGCCCAGCGCGCCTCCCAGCGCCTGCGCGCCCACGTCGCCCATAAACATTTGTGCTGGATGGGCGTTGAACCACAAAAAGGCAAAACAGGCGCCAACAGTGATAAAGCAGAACACGACCAAAAATTGCTGATCGCGCAGCACGGCGATGATGCCGTAGGCGGCAAAGGCGGTTGCGGCGATGATGCCCGCCAGTCCATCCAGCCCATCGGTAATGTTGACCGCGTTCGCCGTGCCGGTAATGACGATGACGGCGATGGGAATGTAAATAATGCCAATGTCGATGAGCGGTTCCACCGTGGGAATGGCTACCCAGCCATGTCCACCGTTGACAAACCAGTAAAGAACGATGGTTGCCGCCAGCGCAATCGCCAGCTGAAACCAGATTTTTACCCGTGCCCGGATGCCTTTTTCACCGTGAGGGCGGGGGTGCAGCCCCAGGTAATCATCGATGCCGCCCAAAATGGCGTAGGCGACCAGCACGCCCAGGGGAATGACCACGCTTTCGGCAATTTCTGTCGCCTGCACCAACTGCACAATGTTGACCAAAATGCTGATGATGACAATCCAGCCTACGATGAGCATGCCGCCCATGGTGGGCGTGCCCATTTTGGTCATGTGGGTTTGCGGGCCGTCGATGCGAATCTGGGCACCCAGCTTAAAGCGGCGCATGAGCTCCACCAGGGGGCTGCCCCAGATGACTGCCATGAGAAAAGTGACGCCGCCAACGGTTAAGGCAAATGCCATCAGTCGTACCGTCCAATGGCGTTGATAATGTGATCCATACGCATCCCTAAAGATCCTTTGACCAGGACCGTGTCGTTTTCTTCAATGAGTTCTTCCAGGGTGGATACGGCCGTCACCGCATCATCCACCATCACTACCTTGTCTTTGGGCAAACCGCTGGCAATCGCTTCCTCGCCAATCCAGCGCGCCCGCTGCCCCACAGTGACCAGCAGCTTGGCCACTTCTGCAGCGCGACGTCCGACCTGCCGGTGGCCTTCTTCTTCTAAATAGCCCAGCTCCAACATGTCGCCCAAGACGGCCACGGAACGGCCGTCTAAATCGTGCATCAGGTTCAGCGCTGCCAGCACCGAGTCCGGGCTGGCGTTGTAGGTGTCGTCGATGATGAGCGAATTTTTGGGGCCGGGGACCGTGACGAGACGGAGTTGAACGGCCGTATGGCGCAGCCCGTGCAAAATTTCATCCCAGGTCATCCCTTCTACCAGTCCCACCGCCGCTGCCCGCAGCGAGGTATGCACGCTGTGGCGGCCCAGCAGCGGCACCTGCACCACCATCGACTCTTTTTTGTGGTGCAGCGTAAAGCGCACGCCGTCTAACCCTTTTGAGCGAATATGGCTTGCCCAAAGATCGGCCGTGTTGTTCAGGCCGTAGGTAAAAATTCGAGCCTGGGTGTGGTCGGCCATGCTCATCACCAGGGCATCATCCTTGTTCAAAATGGCAGTGCCGTCAGCCGGCAGGGCTTCTACCAGCTCCCGCTTGGCTTTGACAATGTTCTCCATACTGCCGGCCCGTTCCAAATGAACGGCACCGACCAGGGTAACGACACCCACTTTGGGACTCGTCATGTCACACAAAGTGGCAATTTCGCCCATCGTGTACATAGCCATTTCCAGTACCGCTTTTTCATCGTCTTCGTGCAAATCAAACAGCGCCAGGGGCAGGCCCAGGATGCTGTTGCGGTTGCCGGGTGATTTAAAGGTGCGGTACTTGTTGGCCAGCACGGCGTGGGTGAGTTCTTTGGTGGACGTTTTGCCCACGCTGCCGGTAATACCAATCACTTCCACAGGGAAGCGAGCGCGCCACGCCTTGGCGGACGTCTGCAGGGCGGTTATGGAATCTTCAACCACCAGGCAAACAGGCGCGGACGCGCTGAAGGGTGCAGCAGGCGGCTCGGCGGTGCGCAAGTCTATGGTTGCGAACGCGTCCGATATGGGCCGTTCTACCAGCGCCGCAATCGCTCCCTGGGTAAAAGCTTCCGCGACGAAATCGTGCCCGTCTACGTTGACTCCTTTGTAAGCAACAAACAGGCTGTCCGGTTCCGCTTCGCGGCTGTCCATCACCACCCGCGAAACAGCCGGCTCGCTGCCGGTCTGCTCGTAAGTGGATAATGTTTCTAAGAAGTGACCCAGTGTTAACATTTTCAGTAATCAGTATTCCGTGATCGGTAATCGGTAATCGGTAATCGGTATTCTGTTAACCGATTACTGATTACCGTTCACCGATTACCGGTCTTGACGGGCTGCCATCACGTCGGCGCGCAGGCGGACGGTGTCTGGCGGTACGTCGAGCATGACGACCAGTTCGTCAGCTAAATCAGCAAAAGCGGGTGCGGCCGTTTGCGAACCCCAGGGTGCGGTTTTGGGCCGGTCCAGCTTGATAAAAACAATCATTTCCGGATTTTCCGCGGGCAGCCAGCCGATGAACGAACCAATGACGTCATCGGGCAGATAAATACCGTTTTCGGCGATTTGGGCCGTGCCGGTTTTGCCGGCAATAGTGTAGCCATCGACCTGGGCTTCAAATACTTCGCGGGTAACGGCCGTTGTCGCCATGGCCGTTACTTGAGCGGCCGTTTCTGGGCTGATGGGGCGGCTCAATACGGTGGGTTCATGGACAAAGGTGCCGTTTTCGCCGCGAATCTCTTGAACGATGTAAGGCTGCATCATCGTGCCGTTGTTGGCCAGGGCGGATACGGCCGTAATCATCTGCAGCGGCGTGACGGCAATGCCCTGTCCGTAGGCGTTGGTAGCAATAAATGATTCCGTCCACAGGGCATCACCCGGCAGCGGCATCGTCCCGGCTGCTTCCGACATCAAGTCCACGCCGGTGGGGCGACCAAAGCCAAACTTTTGCAAATAGTCGTAGTAAACGTCTGGCCCCATCATGGTGGCCAGCGTGGCCGCACCTACGTTGAGCGAACGGGACAGCAGCGTGGTCATATCTGTCGTGCCCGGCGCGCTGCGGTCCCAATTGTAGGTTTTATGGCCGCCCACTTCCAAAATGCCGGCATCGTAATAGGTCGATTGCGGCGTCACTACGCCGGAGTCCAACGCGGCGGCCATCGTCACCAGCTTCATAACGGAGCCCGGCTCGTGCTGCTGGCTTACGGCCGGATTCAGCAGCAGTTTGGGGTCCGTGTCATAAAATTCGGCCGGTGCGTAGCAAGGGGCGCTGGCCATGGCCAAAATGGCGCCGGTGTTAGGGTCCATAACGATAATGCTGCCGCTGACGGCGCGATACTCCTGCAAGGCGTTTTGCAAATGTCTCTCGACCGTATGCTGCAAAGAGCGATCAATAGTAAGCACCAGATCGGCTCCCTCGTGGGCGATGACGCTTTGTTGGGAGGTAAGGGGAGAAATGTTGATCACGGCGCTGGCGGCTTCACCGGCCAGTTCACGCTGGTAGTAGCCTTCCACGCCGCTGCCGCCGTTGCCGTCAAAATCAACGTAGCCCAGGGTGTGGCACAGCATGTCGCCCTGAGGATAAAAGCGGCGGGGCAGGGGATCAATTTGCAACCCATCGTAAGGCAGGGCGCGCACCAAATCGGCCACGTCGGCCGAAACGCGCCCGGAAAGCAGGGCGAACGATTGGTCCGATTGCAGCACGCCTAAAATTTCGTAGCGGGACTGCTGCAGGATGGGGGCGAGGGCGGTGGCCAATTCTTCAGATTCGGTGACCAGGCGAGGTGAGACGCCAATCTGGTAGTCGGCGGTGTTGGCGGCCAAAACGGCCCCGTTGCGGTCGTAAATGGCACCGCGATCCGGTTTGGCAATTACTAGGATTTCATCGCCGGCCCGTTCGGCCCACTCCGGCCCTTGCACCACCTGAAACGCCACAAGCCGCCCTACAATGATGAGCGCGGCAAAAATCAGGACGGTTACGACTATCCACATCCGTCGTTTTTGGCTATTGTTCACGAGCTTCGCCTCTTATAAAGTCGCTGAACCGATCACTCAAATAGAGCCAAAGCGCTTCTCGTACAGTTTCGGCCGGTGGCGGAACGGCCGTTACCGTGGGAGCAATCTCCAGCGGATCGGTCTCTTCTAACTCGGCCGGATAGTCCGGCACAATAATGTATTCGATATCTGTCGGATCTGCTTCAACAAACCCTAAACGAATTGCCTCTGCTTGCAGCCGGTCTAACGCCTGCGCGGCGGCAATGTCGCGTTCTAAATCGTTGTTTTGCCGCTTCAGCTCGGTGAGTTCGTTTTGCAAAATTTGCACACGACGGCCCACGGAAGCAATGCGGCTGGCCTGGCTGACGTAAATGGTGCCCAGCAGTGCAGCCAACACCAAAATCACGCCCCAGCCCAAGGCTGCCTGGGCTTCGGTGAGGGCGTTAAGTCGCTTAAGCTGTTCTCTGGTTTGCCGTGCCATCATAATTTTATGGGTGGCAAGCAGGCAACAATTTGTTGCCCGCTTGCCTACTTCTTTTCAATGACCCTCAGCCGGGCGCTGCGGCTGCGGCTGTTTTGGGCAATCTCTTCGGCTGAAGCCTGGACCGCTTTGCGGGTGATGAGCCGAAATTTGGCCTCGCCGCCGCAGGTGCAAACCGGCTGTTCCGGCGGGCAGATGCAATCCTGGCTCAGCCGGCGGAAGGTTTGTTTGACAAAGCGGTCTTCCAATGAATGGAAGCTGATGACGGCCAGACGGCCATTTTGCCCCAGCAATTCTAACGCCGCCAGCACCCCGGTTTCAACCGTTTCTAATTCCCGGTTCACGGCAATGCGCAATGCCTGAAAAACCTGGGTGGCGGGGTGAATACGGCTGCGCCGGCGCACCGTTTGGGCAATCTTGTCGGCGAGCTGGGTGGTGGTGGTGAACGGCCGTTCTTCCACAATCATCCGGGCAATCTTGCGACTGCTCTTTTCCTCGCCGTAGCGCCAAAAAATGTCGGCCAGGGCGGCTTCATCTAAATTGTTAATCAGGTCTGCGGCCGTTTCTCCCTGGCTGGTATCAAAACGCATATCCAGGGGACCTTCCTTCATGAAGGAAAAGCCGCGTTGGGCATCATCTAGCTGGCGGGAGGATAATCCCAGGTCCAGCAAGATGCCGTCGACCTGTGCAAAACCGTGCTGTGGTGCCAGGTGGCCCATCTTAGCGTAGCTGGCATGGACGAAAGTGACCCGGTCGCCAAACGATTTTAGCTGTTTTTGGGCAAAAACGACTGCTTCTGCATCTTTGTCAAAGACCAAAACGCGCCCCGAGGGCGCAGATTTTTGCAGCAGTCCAGCCGCGTGACCGCCTGCCCCCACGGTGCCGTCGATGTAACGGCCGTCTGGCTGCGGCTGCAACAAAGCCAGCACTTCATCAAACAGAACCGGGATGTGGGAATCGGCATTCATCTGGGCACCTGAAATCTCGCTCAGATTCCCAAATCTTCCCAGCGAGCGGCGTCGCCATCGCTTTCGATGTCTTCGCGGACGGTGTTCCACGCCTCGCTGCTCCACAGTTCCAGGTAGTTAAACATGCCAGAGATAACTACATCCCCTTCAATCCGGGCAAAGTCGCGCAGGTAGGGGGGCAGCAAAATGCGTCCCTGGCGATCCGGCACCAGGTCTACCGCACCGGAAAAGACACGCCGCCGGAAAGCGCGCACGTCTTCGTCTGATAACGGCCGTTGGGCGATACGTTCGGCCAGCTCTTGCCAGCCATCCATGGGGAACAGCATCAGGTTCTGGTCAAAACCGCGCGTCACCACCAAGCCCCCGGCCAACAGGTTGCGGAATTTGGCCGGAATGGTGATCCGGCCTTTGCTGTCGATGGTGTGCGTATATTCGCCTAAAAACATGATTGTCGTTTCGCCTAAAATTAGAACAACTGTTCTGTTTACCCCATTTTAGTATAGATTTCCGGGATTTTTATGGAATATTGCACCACAATGCCCCACTTTTAACCACAATAGGCCACAGTATACACCAAAGACTACATAATGTGAAGTACCGATCTAACTTTTAGGGGGCGGTTTTGGCACCAATTTCTTTCAAGTAAAGCGTAGTGAGCATCCTCAGATGCGAACGGTTAGATCCCACCCCGCATCTGAGGCTGCTCCGCTCCGCGCAAGATAGAAATCGCCTGTTTGTCAAACAGCACTAATTTTAGGTTTGTAGAAAATGAGGAGACTGGTTTAGCCAAATACAGGCAATAAAAAGCTCCGGGAAGGTCCCGGAGCAGGAAGGAGGAGGAAAACGAGTTGAAAAGCAATTCAGCCTTACGCTTCCTATAATAGGAAATTTGCGCAGCAAAATAAATGGGATGTTGACCCTATGACAGAGGTGCTATCCGGTAGTCAGTATTCACTTTTCAGTAATCAGTGGACGGTGGGCTAGCTGTCGAATTTGGAGTCGTCGAGGCGTTTGCGCCAGCGAGCTTCGTCGTCTATGTCGACGGGTTTTGCCTGATTTGGCACGGTTTCGGCTTGCTGCATAGCTTCAACGGCCGCATCCAGCACATCGGGATGCATGGCGCGCACCAAACCCCACTTACCGCAGTGTGGACAGCGATCATATTTGCCGACAACCAGATTAATGCCCCAGAAGTGACGGGCAAACGGTTTTTTTGTTGCATTTGGGACAAATGGTGCCGCCAAAGGGCCCATGAACGTTTATTTCAGACTTCCCATTATCTTTGCGCCCCCGGTTGGCAATCCACGAACTGAGGAACCGCCCGCCAATGGCAATAATGATGATGGGGATCACAATGTAAAGCGTGGTGCGCCCGGCTGTGCTGCCAGAGATGAAGTTGCGGGTTGTTGCCAATTCCGGTGCCGAAGTCCCGTCTCAAGCTAAGGTCTAGCTCGTTGTCTGTTTGAGCCACGGCCGTTCCCACACCAACAAACATCCCCAACAATAAAACAATGAGAATCAGCCGGCTTTTCAGCAGCCGTGACATGATTCGGCTCCTTTACGCTCCGTTGGCCTGCATTAAATCAATCAATTCATCAATGCGGTTGCGCCGGTACAAATAGTGTAACAAATCACGCACCTTGGATTTTTTGCTGGTCATGTGGAGCTGCTCCCAATCGACGCCGAGGGTGACGGCCGTTTTTTGCAGCTTCTCCAAATCGTAATGGGCCAGCAAATAGTGCCGCAAAATGGTGGGCGGCGACGCCAGCGAAATTTTCTCCAGGCGGGGCAGCGCTTCCGGGGCGGGCGGGGTGAGAATGCGCTCCACAGCCAGCGCCAACTGCCCCGTTTGGCCGCGCTGTTCGGTGAGTTCCATTAAATTGATGATGAGCTGGTGCATATCTTGCTGCAGCGTCATCACTTCATTGTCGCGGATGCCCAGATCAAACAGCAGGTCCAGCACATCTTCTCGACCCAAACGGTCCCGAATTTCTTCGTAAATCATTTGCCGGTCGAAGGCGGTGCCGACGGCGTCGGTGCCGGGGGAGAACTGGACAGTGTTACTTGTGGCTTGTGAGGGCGTGGGGAACTGGAAGGGAACGGCCGTTCCCGCTGCAGCTGCCCCTTGTTTCATCACCAAAGCCTGAACAGGCTGGAATAGGCTAAACAGCCAAAAGGCTGCCCCGCCAATCAACAGCCCGGCAATAACGTAAAAGAAAAAGCCAAACTGGGCCAGCATATCGTCCCGGTTAAACGTGCCCAGGAAGGTGTCTAGCAAAACGGCCGATGTTACCGTCAGCAGGCCAACGCCCCAGTTTAGGGACGGCCGTCGCCAAAACATGAATAAAAATGCGGCAACGACTGCGAATTTTAGGATTAATACAATGAGCATCTCTTCCTCTTTAAAGCAGGCAGTTTTTGGCTGCCAGGCCCAGAAATTGTAACATTCAGCGGGGTTGGTGCAAGAACGGCCGTTAAAAATCCAACAAACCCTAATGTTGACATAAACCAAAAGAGGATGGTATCATAGCCGCCATGCTCGTAACAAAATCTGGCAAACTGCTGCTATGGTGCTGTTTGATCTTGCTGCTCGCCCAGGCTGCCTGTGTTGAGCAGTCACCATTGCCGACGCTGGCCGCGCCCATTTCGCTGCCACAGGTGCAGGAAGAATCTTTGGCCATGGCCGTGCCGCCCACGTTTACGCCGCTACCGGCAACCGCCACAGCCGATCCGCGCCTGAACTTTGCCGATAATTCGCCCATGCGGCCAACGCTGACCCCAAGCAGCACGCCCATTTTCCCCAGCCGCACGCCAACCCGTACCCCTACGCCAACGCCATCCAACACCCCGACGGAAACGCCTATTCCGTCAACAACGCCCGTTGGTGGTGGCGGAATTCCACCTTACTTGCAAGGCGATCCTAACCGGAGCAAGTTGAGCATTCATGTTATCGCCAACAATGATCGGCGTATTATGGAATTTGTGCGACAGGCACGGCCTGCGGTTATAAAAGGGGTGGATGATTTTGGCTATTTGGCAGAAGTCGAGCGCGTTTCGCCTAACACAATTATCATTGCTCGCCGCGATGAAATTAATCAAGATTATGGCGGAAATCCCGAAGAAGCAGCGCGCCGCTTTGTGCAATCGCAACTGCGCCAATACCAGCTCAACCCGGCCGTGGATTTTTGGGAGGGTTGGAACGAGCCTGATCCGGGTTTAGACCGGATGGCCTGGTATGCACGCTTTGAGCAGGAGCGCGTGCGTGAACTGGCCCGGTACGGCTTCCGGGCAGCGATTGGCGGTTTTGCCTCTGGCGTACCGGAAATTGAAGAGTTTGCCCTGTTTATTCCGGCTATCGAAACCGCTATGCAATATGGCGGCATTTTAACGTTACACGAATACAGTGCTCCGGTGATGACTCACGGCTACGGCAGCGCCTTGCCTGGCTACCCCTACCACAATGATCGTGGCGCGCTCACATTCCGCTACCGTTGGTTTTACGAGGAGCTGCTGCTGCCCCGCGGATTGGCCATTCCGCTGGTCATTTCAGAAGCGGGCATCGACGGCATTTTAGGGAATCGGCCAGGGCCACCGGGAAAAGGGTGGGCTGATTTTCAATCTTACGCGGTGGAACAGGGTTGGGGGCGTACCGGCGTGGAAGCATTTATGAATCAGCTGGCATGGTATGATGCCGGCGTGCGCCAGGATAATTATGTATTGGGTTTTACTGTGTTTACTGCCGGTCCGGTTGCCCAGTGGGGACCGTATGACATTGGCCCTATCTTGCCCAATATGGCCGATTATGTGCGCAGTCAGGAATAAGAATTGTGCTTGAAGTGCAACCATACTATTATTAGCCCGTATGGTTAACCGATTCAGGAACCGGATGTCCCAAAATCATTTTTACAAAACAGGAGTAACCGTTCAGATGGTGTTTTTACCAGATAGACCCTAAGGGTTTTGGCGTCTAATTCGCCGCAACTTCCAGAGGTAGAAACCCTTAGGGTCTGAACGCTTACAAACAGCAATGATTTGGGACATTTTTTCTGACTACCGAGGATTTTTTATGGACGAAAAGGAAAAAGAACCCCTTATGAACTTGGAAACCATTGCCGGGAAGCGCAAAGACCCCGGATTTTTTCGTGAAGTGTGGCAGCAGGCGCGCCTGGTTTATTATCTGCTGCGCGACCCTGAAGTGCCATTTTATTTGAAGCTGGTGCCTTTTGTAGCCGTTGTTTATTTGCTCTGGCCGTTTGATTTTTTACCTGACGTATTTGTTGGTCTGGGGCAGCTTGATGATTTGACGGCCTTGCTAGTGGGAGCAAAAGTTTTTATTGAGATGGCTCCACCACAAGTGGTAGCTCACCACATGGAGCAGATTCGGGTAAGTGATGGTTTTTCGGCAAGCAAGGATGCGGACATTGACAAAAAAATCATTATCGATCCTCAGCCTGAGTTGCCAGACGAAGAAAAAGACCAGACCTAAGCCTGATCTTGGCCAGATAAAGTATTCAGACCCGACGTTTCTTCAACGTCGGGTTTTTGCTTTAGATCAGCCCCAGCGCTTCCAGCAGCAAATCCCCACCGCGAAACCACATAAAGGCCAGGAAACCACAGCAGCAGAGCAGGAGGATGACGGCCGTTACCGCAATCATCGTATTGCGCCGTCTTTTACGGTCAGCTTCTTCTTGCTCTGGTGTGGCTACCAGCGGTGCAGGGCTGGGTGAGGGCGGTGGGGGGGTGAATGGGGGCGAGGGATCAGGTTCCCAATCAGCCGGGACTTCTGGTTCGTCATCAAAGTGAGGCAGATCGGGAACGGCCGCTTCCCGCGCCTCATCCTCATCATCCATGCCCCCCATCCCGCTTTGGTCAACGATGGTCGCGTCCAGAGCGTTTCCGGTTGGAACAATATCGTAAACCAGCGTCACGCCGCTGCCCATGCTGATGGTGTAGCCGGGTTTCAGGTCTACCCGTTCCGATTCCAACCGCTGCCCATTGACAAAGGTGCCATTGGTGCTGCCTAAATCTTGAACCTGATAGCCGGCATCGGTTTTGGTGAAGCGGGCGTGCTGCCGCGACACTTCCGGATCGTTTAGGATAATGTCTGAAACCGGATCGCGCCCGGCGGTGAGTGAGATGGTTTCCAGTAAAAACGTTTCGCCAACTTTGGGACCTTTGCGAACGGTGAGTTGGTAAAGGGTTTCTGACACGGCCGTTTCCTTTTTTATGTTATGGTTTAGGCTGCATTTTAACCAAAAGAGCGCGTCATTTGCAAGTTATGTGCCCATTTGCAAAATAAACGGCTTGCTTGTGAATTGGCAAATGGGCTTAAAGTAGCCGGCCGTACGAAATTGTTGCGTTGCTATTCCATAGGTTTGGGGCGGCGCAATTTCCTTGTGAGCGTGCGATGCAGCATCTGTACTTCGGTAATGTTGAGCAAATGCACCAGTCCCAAAAATGTGAGCAGCCCCAGGCCGCCGGCCAGGGCCACAACCGTTAATTTGCCTAAAAATCCAGAGAGGGGCAGCAAGGCGACGGCCGTTTCTCCCACGCCATACGCCACCAAGCCAGTCAGCACAGAGGCGATTAGCGCTTTCCATATAGCCCGGCTGATGCCAAAACCGCGCAGCCCACCCAGATGCCGCTGCAGCAGCCAGAGCATAATCATCGTGTGGCAAAAATGTTTCACGGCGTCGGCCACCATCAGGCTGTACAGATCGATGACCGGCAGCAGCAAGACGGCCGTAATTGTATAAATCACAATACTGATGATGCCCGCCACGGCGGGACGCCACGTATCTTTGCGGGCATAGGAGGCAAAGACCAGCATCTGGTCGATGGCGGCAAAGGGCAGCCCGGCCAGATAAACGCGCAAGACGGTAGCGGTGACGGCCGTATCCTGCACTGTAAATTCGCCATGCTCCAACAACAGGGCGATGATGGCCGGGGCCAGGGCAAACAGCCCGGCCGTGGCGGGTAAGACCAGCGTCAGCGCCAGGCGCAGACCCCCGGCCAGCGTTTGCTTAAACTCCTGCACCCGTGCGCTGGCCGCCGGGGCATCCGTCAGCTTGCTGGCGTGATAGGCGGTAACGATTTGGGACAGGGTTGGCAGTGTGGCCATGGACAAGGCGGTAACGACAAGGCCCAGCGGAAACTGGTACAGCGTCGTGGCGTAGGTCATGTAGGTGACGCTGTTGTCGCCGGTGAGAATGGCCAGATTGTAGCTAATCCAGATAGCTATCTGGTTCACCAACAGCCCGACGACGATGGGGGCGTACAGCTTGAGAATGCGGCGCACGGCCGGATGCCGCCAGTTAAATTGCAGCCGGAAACGGCCGTCGCGCAAGGCAGGCAGCTGCAACACAATCTGTAAAAACGACCCCAACAGCATTCCATAAACCAGGCTGTCGATCTGGTCCGGGCGCAGCAGGGCCACCACCACGATGGTGCCGTTGAAGACGGCGGCGGTGAAGGCGGGCAGGGTGAACCGTTCCAGGGCGTACAGCACCCCGGTGAGGATGCTGGCAATCGACAAAAAGAGGACGGCGGGGGTGGCCAGCCGCATCATCTGTTCGGTAACGGCCGTAAGGCTGCCATCGGAAAAGTTACGCGCCCCGGCCAGCCAGGCCACCTGCGGCGTAAACAGCAGCACCAACGCCACGATGAGGAGCAAGACGGCCGTGGCCAGGCTCAAAAAGGTGCTGACCACGCTCCACAGCTCAGCCCGGCGCTCCTTGCCGGCAAAATCACTAAACACGGGCACCAGGGAGGAACTCACCATTTCGCCGCCGGTAATGAGATTGAACAGCGTCATGGGCACCAGCGCCGCCACGGTGTAAGCGCCCAGCAGGTCAGACGCACCGTACAGGTTCGATTTGACGATCTCGCGCACCAGCCCCAGCACCCGGCTGGTGACGTTGCCCACGGCCAAAACGGCCGCTGCCTTGACTACGCCCTGGTTTGCGCTGAGCTGCTGCGGGGGAGACGGCCGTAAATCCCCATCTAATGGCAAAGGCACAGGCTGGGTGGCATCTTCTGTGGCGTCTGTTGAGTTAATCAAAACGATTCACCATCGATAATTTTTCTAAGCCGGGTTGCATTCTAGCGGATGGTATCAAGCAGGGCAATAAGCCGTGCCCTACGCTTTTGCCCCGTTTGGCTGCTGATGAGTTGCTTGACAACGGCCGTATAAATCTGATAATATAGTTGGCAAATTAGTTTGTAATACAAATAATATCAATTATGCAAATCTATTTGCAATTTGTAAAATGGGGGTCATTGTGAAAGATGTAAATAAAACGATTCGTCGTTCACGACAATATTGGTTTGACGACGGCCTGGCAGAAATATTGATTGGGCTTCTTTTTGCGCTGATTGGGCTGCTCTTTTGGTGGCAGACTACTTTCATCTCCCGCACCTCGATCCTCGTTATGGGCCTTGCCATGCCGGTGATCATTATTTTGGGTTCTGTGGGTGTAGGCGTGCTGCTGCGCTGGTTAAAGCAGCGCCTGGTGTATCCGCGCACGGGTTACGTAACGTACCAAAAGCCAACCCGGAAGCAGCGCAATATCAGCTGGCTGTTGGGGGCGGTGGTGGGCATATCAATTGCGGTGGCGATCACGCAGCTGGCGCTGTTTGAGCTGACGGCCGCATTCATCGGCGCGGGCATTGGCGTAGGGCTGTTTATGCTTGGTTTCCGCATCGGCTTGATGCGCTTTCACTTTTTGGCGGTCTGGTCAGTGGCGGTGGGCGTAGCTATCTCCTTTTGGGGCGTGGCATCGGCACTGGCAGCTACATTGGCGCTGGTGTTGATTGGTCTGGGACTCGCGGTGTCGGGCGGCGTTGTATTTTGGCGCTACTGGCAAAACAGCGAGCCGGGCAACGATGAGCCGTTGGAGGCATTGTCATGACGGATTTCAAGCAAATGCTGGAGACAGATCGCCTGATTCACGAACCGGCCCGACTCATCATTATGGCGCTGCTGTACGGCGTGGAGAATGCGGATTTTACCTTTTTGCTGACGGAAACAGGGCTAACACGGGGCAATCTGTCGTTTCATCTCACCAAGTTGGAAGAGGCGGGGTATGTGGATATTGAAAAGACGTACAAGGGCAAACGGCCGTATACCCTTTGCAGTCTTTCAGAAAACGGCCGTCTGGCCTTCGACGCCTATCGCCAGCAGCTGCAACAAACAGCCAACTCGTTACCAGATTGAACATGTAGGTAAACGGCCGTTTCCCCAATCCAAAAGGGAAACGGCCGCTTGATTTAGCCTACAATTCAATTAAAGCTCGTTCGAGTAAATCTGCCACTTCTAAAGCCTTTGCCCAGTGCTGTAAATAGTCAGTGTCCAGGCTGCCTTGTTGGGTTTTCAAGACGCCTAAAATATCACGCCACTACCGCTCAGAAACTTCAATCACTCGGGCAAGGGGCCGTACACTTGAGTTGCGAGTTCTTCCCCAAGGAGCAAAGCAGCCAATCGGCGTTTCAATTCTTCTTCAGAAGCGGTGGGATGACGGTGCTTTAGGCCAGCTAAAGCTAATTGCCTGGCGCTGCGATTTAAACTCTCCATCATTTCTAACTTGCGCCAGCCCGGTGTTTCTCGCCATAGTTTAAGGAGAATGGCTTCAGCTTCCGGAGTGGTGTCGGCATTCATCTCACGCCAGGATGGCAATTTTTTCATGATCATAGCAAAGATTTTAACGTGTCCTAAAGCTCTCGTCACTTTTTGGGAAACGGCCGTCACCTAGCCAACAAAATCTCCCCCAAGTATAATCTTCTTACAACAACAAAAATCACCCACTCAATATTCTGTTGAACCATAAGCAGCAGCGCAGCGCCAAAACAGTTTACCCGTTTTTCTCAGCGCCTCTGCGCCTCTGCGTTAAATTTCTAGAGGAGCACCCATGTACGACAAAAAAAAGCTGGCCGAACTGGCCGAAAACAAAGACAAATGGGAAGAAACCACCCTGCACAAATCTCTGTCCCGCTTCCCCGAGCGCAAAGAGCAGTTTATCACCACCTCTAGCGAGCCGATTAAGCGGCTGTACACACCACTTGACGTGGCCGACCTGGATTACCAGCAAGATTTGGGCATGCCCGGTGAATATCCCTTTACCCGCGGCGTGCATGCCACCATGTACCGCGGCCGCCCCTGGACCATGCGCATGTTTGCCGGCTTTGGCACGGCCGAAGAAACCAATGCCCGCTACAAATATTTGCTGGAGCAGGGCAACATGGGCCTCTCCGTGGCCTTCGACCTAGCGACTTTGATGGGCTACGATACCGATGCGCCCGAAGCGTTAGGCGAGTTTGGCCACTGCGGTGTGGCCATCAGCAGCCTCAAGGACATGGAAATCCTGTTCGACGGCATTCCGTTGGAAAAAGTCAGCACCAGCATGACGATCAACAGCCCGGCGGCGATCATCTGGGCCATGTACATCGTCACCGCCGAAAAGCAGGGCGTGCCGATGGCTAACCTGCGCGGCACGCTGCAAAATGACATCCTCAAGGAGTACATTGCCCAAAAAGAGTACATCTTCCCACCAGAACCTTCCATGCGCCTGGTGACCGACACGGTCGAATTTGGCACCAAGCACATGCCGCAGTGGAACACCATCTCCATCAGCGGCTACCACATTCGCGAGGCGGGCTCTACGGCCGCACAAGAACTGGCCTTCACGTTGGGCGATGGCCTGGAATACGTGCGCTGGGCGCTGGATCGCGGCCTGGACATCGACGACTTTGCCCCACGCCTCAGCCTCTTTTTTAACTGCCACAACGACTTTTTTGAAGAGATCGCCAAGTTCCGCGCCGCCCGCCGCATTTGGGCACGAGAAATGCGCGACACGTTTGGCGCCAAAAATCCGCGCTCCTGGCTGTGCCGCTTCCACACGCAGACGGCCGGTGTCTCCCTCACGGCGCAGCAGCCGGAAAACAACATTGTTCGCGTAGCCATTCAAGCATTGGCAGCGGTGCTGGGCGGCACGCAAAGCCTGCACACCAACAGCATGGACGAAGCCCTGGCGCTGCCCAGCGAAGAAGCGGTCACCATCGCCATGCGCACCCAACAAATCATCTCTGAAGAAAGCGGCGTGGCCAACACGATTGATCCGCTGGCCGGTTCCTTTTTTGTGGAGCATGAAACCAACAAAATCGAGGCGCAAGTGTATGAATATTGGCAGCAGGTGGAGGAGTTGGGCGGCGTGCTGCCGGCCATCGAACAAGGTTTTTACCAGCGAGAGATTTCCAACGCAGCGTACCAATACCAGCGGGAAATTGACCAGAACGAGCGCACCATCGTGGGCGTCAATGGTTTTGTCGATCAGTCTGAGGATATTCGCATTCCCATTTTGGCGATGGATCCACAGGGATATGAACGGCAAATCGGCCGTATTCAGCAAGTCAAAGCGGAGCGGGACAACGAGAAAGTGGGGGCCACGCTGCAAGCGCTGCGCGAAGCGGCGCAGGGCACGGCCAACACGATGCCCTTCATCATTGAGGCGGTGCGCGCCTATGCCACCCTGGGCGAAATCACCGATGTGTTTCGCGAGGTATTTGGCACCTACGAGGAACCGACCTGGATTTAGCAATGCGTGGTGGATTTGATTTTCGGATACAATCAGGTTAGTTTCCTCCTTGTTTGTCGAAGGGCGAATCTCATCTGGGAAAGCTGCGCAGTTGTTGGGTATCAGCCAGATTGAGTTTCTGGCTTTGTTACGCAGACACGGCATTGCTTACGTAGACTACACGGAAGATGAACTGGCTAGTGAATGGCAGGCTGTGGCTGATCTGCCGGTTAACAGGAAAGAATGATCGTTTCCCCATCAAGCTGACAAGTTGAGAAAACGGCCGTTTAGCCCACCAACTTTATGACAGGCACAGAAAGTGGCACGGTCTGGAGACCGGCCACAGTTCACAATGAAGACTGCGCCGGAGCGGGGTGCGCTTCAACAAGTAAATGAATGAAGTGAGCGAATAATTATTTCTGGGTCCAGGTCAGACCGTTATATTCCCAGGTGTCGTTTAGATAGGTTCCATCAGCAGCGATACCGCCAAACAGGACAACAACGCCTCGCGCTTCATCGTAGGCCATTGCGTGACCATATCGGGCTGGTGGCACCTGGCGCGGTGAAACTTCATACCAGACTTCGCCATCAAATTCCCAGGTGTCATTTAGCGTTTGAATGACCTCTAGCTGTAAACTTCCGGCAGGGCGTGCCTGCCTTTGTCCACCGAATAAAACAATAACTCCTCGCGCCGTATCGTACACCATGTCAAACCAGAAACGCCCACCGTTATTTTCTTCTCGCGAAGGCAAGAAGCTCCAACGCTCTTCCTGAAAAGGAGTAAACTTTTCTGTTCCCCCCGTCAAATTTGTGAAGACAAAAGCTTCCAACTGCTCGAAATAAACCACTTTGGCAATCAGCGAACCTCTCATAAGGGGCGGAACCTGGGAAGGGGAGTGCGACCAGGCTTGGCCATCATATTGCCAAATTTCGCTGAGCTGAAAACCTGAAAACAAAAAAAGATCTTTCTGATGCGGATCAATAACCAAAAGGGGAAACAATTGAGCAGGGATTTCCTCATTCACGGTGGCTTTATGCCAACCTGACTCATCAAACTCCCACATTTTTGCGAACCTATTGTTTCCTTCCGATTCTTGACTGCGACCGATTAACACCGTCACATTACGATTTGCATCGAATGCTATGTCATAACCGCCTGAAGAGTCGAGGCTGATTGACGCGTTAACCTGTTGCCAAACATCCCCGTTGAACGTCCAAGTGTCATTGAGCCAGCTGGCTTGCGGGAACTCATCTTCGGCCGTCGTCAGCACACCCGACTGCCCACCAAACATCACTACAAGTTGGCGTGTACTATCGTATGTCATCTGGTGAAAAGCCCGTGGTGTTGGAGTAACTCGTTCGACGGTAACTGCTGGTGACTGGCAAGAACTCGCCAATAAAAGTAGCAAAAGCAAAATTAGACTGTCTGTAGAGTAGCGTATCAAAACAAAACTCCTTCCTAACCCTTGCTGAGATGCGGGTTTTGGCACACGCGAAACGCTGCCCGGCTGTGGTCGGCGTCCCGCCGCACCGCTTATCTTGCAATAGTGACCCTTGGATTTTAGCATAAGGTTGTTAGCTACGGCCGTATCAAGCTCAGCACCGGCACTCTGTATGGGGCCTTGCGCCGCATGTTGGACCAAGGCTGGATTGAACGGTATGACGAAGCGACGGGAACCGTTAACGGCCGTATCCGCAAAGCATACCGCATCACCGACCTCGGCCAATTGTCGATTGAATACGGCCGTTTTTCGCTTTGACAATCAACCAGGGCCAAGCTATAATCCTCGTTCGCGTCTGGGTTCTCTACCACTGCCCAGGCAGATTACAAATTTTCACACCGGCATCCTTTAAGAGGTGCTGGTTTTTTTTGGAGGCACAACGTGTACGCAATTGTAGAAAGTGGTGGCCGGCAATACCGCGCCGAAGAGGGGCACAGCTTCTCAGTGGAAAAGCTTCCCTACGAAGTCGGTGAGCAAATTGAACTGGAAAATGTCTTGCTCCTGGCGAACGGCGATGATGTAAAAGTTGGTCAGCCAACCGTGGCAGGTGCATCTGTCAAAGCGACTGTTGTTGAACAGTATCGCGGTGAGAAAATTTTTGTTTGGAAATATAAGCCTAAGAAGCGGTATCGTCGTCGTCAGGGACATCGGCAATATTATACGCGGCTGCGGATTGACGAGATCGTAGCAGGATAAAGGAGCAAATGACATGGCACACAAGAAAGGTGCAGGCTCAACAAAAAACGGCCGTGATAGCAATTCGAAGCGGCTGGGCGTAAAGCGTTATGGTGGTGAATATGTGATTCCCGGCAATATCATCATCCGGCAGCGCGGCACTAGAATCCGTCCGGGTAACCATGTAGGAATTGGCAAAGATCACACCATCTTTGCTGTAGCTGAAGGACAGGTAACTTTCGAGACGAAACACGGCCGTAAATACGTCAGCGTGTATCCCGTCGAAAGTTAAGGAAGGCGTTGGACACATGAAACAAGAAATTCATCCCGAATGGTATCCCGACGCCAAAGTGATTGTTGATGGCGAAGTTGTGATGACAGTGGGTTCTACCCAGCCGGAAATTCGCGTGGAAATCTGGTCCGGTACCCATCCCTTCTACACCGGCACCCAGCGCCTGGTTGATACCGAAGGCCAGGTAGACCGCTTCATGCGCCGTTTGCAGAAGCGCGAAGAGCTGGTTAAGCAAGAAGAAGAGGTCCAAGAAACGGCCAAACCTGTGAATCTGGAAGTGGATGCGATGGGTTTGGGCACGCGGGCCACCAATGCGCTTAGAGACGCCGACGTGACTACGGTTGGAGACGTGCTTGAGCTGCTGAACCAAGGTGAGGATGCCCTGCTGGCCTTACCTGGCATTGGTCAGAAAGCGTTGATTGATATCAGAAAGTTCCTTCGCAGCGAAGGACTTATCGACTAAATTTGGCCAGGTAAATGTGAAATTTAAAAGGGCAGATGCGTTTACGTATCTGCCCTTTCTTGTTTTGTAACGTTTAAACTTAGCCAAGGAGGAAGGATGACCAAGCATTCCAAAGGCCGCATTGAGGTCATTTGCGGCAGCATGTTTAGCGGCAAAACGGAAGAACTCATTCGCCGTTTGCGCCGTGCCCAGATTGCCCGCCAACAAATCCAGGTGTTCAAACCGGTTATTGATAATCGCTATCATGCAGAAAGAGTCACGTCCCACAACGGAGCCGATTTTGAAGCGCTGCCGGTGGCATCTTCGCAGCGTATTTTGGAGACGCTGGATGAAAACACCACGGTAGTGGCGATTGATGAGGTCCAGTTTTTTGATACGGCCGTCATCGACATTTGCGAACAGTTGGTAGAGCAGGGCCGGCGTGTCATCTGCGCCGGGCTGGATATGGATTTTCGCGGCGTGCCCTTTGGCCCCATGCCTGCTCTGCTGGCCCGCGCTGAAATGGTGAGCAAGCTGCACGCCATTTGCGTGGTCTGTGGCGAAGAAGCCAGCCGCACCCAGCGCCTTATTGACGGCCAGCCGGCTGCTTATGACGATCCCGTCGTTCTGGTAGGGGCCGCCGAAGTCTATGAGGCGCGCTGCCGCGAATGTCATCAGGTTCTACCGGCCCGCAACGGCAGCCATTAGGAAAGGTGTGTCAATGAGCCAAAACCTTCATGATTTATACCAGGATATCGATCAGATTTTAATTAACGAGGAACAACTCCAGCAGCGTATTGCCGAATTGGTTACCATTATCGAAGCCGATTACGCAGAGGAAGAAGATTTACTGCTGATTTGTGTGCTGAAAGGTGGCTATGTCTTTCTCTCTGATTTGAGCCGCGCTTTGAAACGGCCGCATCACCTCGACTTCATGGGCATTTCCAGCTACGGCAGCAGCACCAAAAGCAGCGGGGCTGTGCAAATCATCATGGACCTGAAGCAGCCGCTGGCCGGACGCAACGTCCTCATCGTCGAAGACATCATCGACAGCGGCCACACGCTGAGCTACCTGCGCCAAAATTTGCTGGCCCGCCAGCCCGCCTCGCTCAAAATTTGCACCCTGCTCAACAAACCGTCCCGCCGCGAAGTGGATGTGCCGGTCGACTACATCGGTTTTGATATTCCTGATGAGTTTGTGGTAGGCTATGGGCTGGATTTTGACGAACTATATCGCAATTTGCCTTTCATCGCCGTGCTCAAGCCAGAAGTTTTTGCCCATTTGAACTTATAGTAAAAACATTTAGGACACAGATTACGCAGATAAATGAAAAAAATCTGTGTTCATCTGCTAAAATCTGTGTCCCGTTTCTTTTTGAGAATCAGTCTTGTATAGGCGCAGTCTCCTATTTCAGGAGTTGGCTCATTGATCGATCACGACAATCTGGAAGAATTTGCCGATCCGCTCAATTACGATATTGAGGACAGCAGTAACACGGGTGTTGCTTTCTACACCGCGCTGGCAAAGGAGACCGGAGGCTCGGTACTTGAGATTGCCTGTGGTACTGGCCGAGTCTGTATCCCCATTGCGCAGCGGGGTTTTACCGTAACCGGTCTGGACATTGTGCCAGGGATGCTGGAACAGGCGCGCCGCAAATCTGTTGGTCTGTCCATTCGTTGGGTGGAGGGTGATGCACGTAACTTCGACCTCGGCGAGCAGTTTAAGCTGATCTTTTTAACAGGAAACGCTTTCCAGGCTTTCCTCACCCGCGCTGATCAGGAAGCGCTGTTGCATTGTGTGAAAAAGCATTTGTACGAAGATGGCCTGTTTGCCTTCGAGACGCGCAACCCACGCTGGGCAAAATCGCCATATGCTCGTCAGACGCCAATGAGCTCACCGGAGCAGGGTTTGTTTACATTACTTGAGACTCGCGATGAGGAAGAGGATGGGCCGGGCTGTACTGACAGCAACGGCCGTATCGTACAAGTCTCCCGAACCCAGACATACAATCATGTTGCCCAAATCTTGCACTGGAAGAGATACTGGCGCTGGCAGGAAGGTGAGAAGGAACACACCAAAGTGACGCGCATCGCCGTGCGCTTTACCTTTCCGCAGGAACTTGAAGCGCTGCTGCACTATAATGGTTTCACCATCTTGCGGCAGTACGGCGATTGGAATTTAGAGCCGTTAACGGGTTCTAGTCCAAGCATCATCTCAGTTTGCCGCAAAAAAAGGCGGAGTAAGCATCCTCAGATGCGAACGGCTTGAATATAATCCGCTCTGCATCTGATGCTCTACGCTTCACATATCTAAATCGTTTTGTTTGAGAGGGATTGCACGTACAAAGCAATGAAGGTCCGCTAGATATTATGAGCAGTGATGTAGCAGATTTATCCGCCTATGCTGGCCGTTGGGTCGCCTTGTTTGGGGACCAGGTGACGGGCGTGGGCGAAACGGCCGAAGCCGCCGCTCAAATGGCCCGGCACAGCCGTCCTAAAGAGCGCTTTGCCCTGCGTTTTGTGGATGATCCATCTGGTGAGCCATTGTCGCTTTCGCCGCTGCTGGAGCGGTTACGGCCGTTATTCCAAACCCAATCACAACCAGTCTACCTGGTGGGCGGAGCGGTGCGCGATGCTCTGCTGGGCCGCGTCAGCCACGACCTGGATTTTGTAGTGCCGGCAAACGCCGTCCAGCTCGCTTTCCAGGTGGCCGATGCCCTGGGTGTGCCCGCCTACGTCCTGGACCGCGAGCGGGACACCGGGCGCGTCATCTTGCCCGAAGCCCGTACCAGCCTCGATTTTGCCCGCTTTCGCGGCAGCGATCTGGCCGCCGATCTGCGTGACCGTGACCTGACGATCAACGCCATTGCCCTGCCCGCCACGGCCACAACCACCGCTGGACTCATCGACCCGCACAACGGGCAGGCCGATCTATCTGCTGAACTGGTGCGGATCATCCACGAACGCAGCCTGCTGGATGACCCGGTGCGCTGCCTGCGGGCGGTACGGCTGGCCCACAGTCTGAGGTTCACCTTGACGCCGGAAACGGAAACGGCCGTGCGCGCCGCCGCCTCTCACCTGAACAACATTTCCACCGAGCGCATTCGGGATGAATTGTTGAAGCTGCTGGAAACGGCCGTGCCCCATCAGGCTGTCGCCGATCTGGCCAACCTGGGCCTGTTGGCCGAAATCCTGCCTGACATTGTCGCCCTCACCACTGTAGAGCAATCCGCGCCGCACCACGAACCCGTATTTGCCCACACCCTCTCCGTCCTGCGCTGGCTCACCCTGATAGAAAACGCTGTCGAAAATGAACCGCAAAGAACGCAAAGTACGCCAAGAGAAAAAAATAAGAACTTTGCGCTCTCTGCGTCCTTTGCGGTTAAAAAAGTGCTAAAACCTTATGCCGAACAAATTCAGGTGCTTTGGCAGGAGGAAGTGGATGGGGGGGTGAACGGCCGTCTCCTGCTGCGTCTTGGTGCCTTGTTCCACGATGTCGGCAAAGCGGAAACGCAACCCTTCGAACCAGATGGCCGGATTCGCTTTATAGGGCATGAAAAAACCGGGGCGGATTTAACCGGGCGAGTGCTGCGCCGTCTGAGCTTGAGCAATGAAGCTATTGCTTATGTCAAGAAAATTGTTGCCGGGCACATGCGGCCGTTGCACCTGGCCAACAGCGGCGGAAATTTGTCGCGGCGAACGGTGTACCGCTATTTTCGGGCAACGGCCGTATCCGGCATCAACATTGCCCTGCTCTCCCTGGCCGATCATCTGGCCACCTACAACGGCACCGGGCCAGTCGAACAGTGGCAGGCGCTGCTGCGTGTAGTGGGCGAACTTTGCCATCATTACTTTGAACGGCGTGAGGAAACGGTGATGCCGCCGCCCTTGGTAGACGGCCGTACCCTTATGCAAGCTTTGGAATTGTCTCCTGGGCCAGAAGTGGGACGATTGCTGCGGCTGATTCAAGAGGCACAGGCAGCAGGTGAGTTGGAAACGGCCGAATCCGCCATCGAATTTGCCCGAACCTGCCATAAATAGTTACATTTATCATGCGAAAAGATGTGAATCGTAATAGTCATTAGTTAACTAACCGTGTAGAGTTGGCCAAAAAAAGATATACTTATATCTAAGTTCGCTTACTCTAGGCAACAATAGCTTTAGATAGGCATCCACGATTGATGTAAACCGCAAAGAGTACATAAAAATCCATAGGTTATTCGCGGCTTACGTTAACTGAATTCACCTTTTACCCACAGTATGATTCGGAGGTAACATGTCAAAAGATACCCTAACTATTACCGATAATCGGACCGGTCGAACTTACGAGATTCCCATTGAGCATAACACCATTCAGGCAATGGATTTGCGCCAGATCAAAGTCAACGAAGACGATTTTGGTATGATGAGTTACGATCCGGCCTTTAAGAACACTGCCTCGACTAAAAGCACCATCACTTACATTGACGGCGACAAAGGGATTTTGCGCTATCGTGGTTACCCCATTGAGCAGCTGGCCGAAAAATCCAACTATCTCGAAACGGCCTACCTTATTTTGTATGGCGAACTGCCCACCAAAGAGCAGTACGATGAATGGGAATATGTAATCACCCACCATACTTTTGTACATGAAAATATCACCCAATTGATGAAGGGCTTTCGGCATGATGCCCACCCGATGGGCATGTTTATTGCCACGCTGGCGGCGATGTCCACCTACTATCCCGAAGGGCGTGAAATTTCTGATCCCGACAAGCGGATCAAGCAAATTCACCGGCTCATTGCCAAGCTGCCCACCGTGGCTGCCTTTTCTTATCGCCATAATCGCGGCCTGCCCTACGTCTATCCAGACAATGATCTAAGCTATACCGGCAACTTCCTCAGTATGCTGGACAAAATGAGTGAAGCCAAATACAAACCCGATCCGGTACTGGAACGTGCTTTGGATGTTTTATTCATCCTTCATGCTGACCATGAGCAAAACTGCGGTACGGCAACGATGCGCGTGATTGGTTCTAGCCACACTGACCCCTATACGGCAATGGCCGGGGCAGCTGCGGCATTGTACGGTCCGCTGCATGGCGGTGCCAACGAGGCCGTTTTGCGCATGTTGATGGAAATTGGGGACGTGAAGAATGTACCCGACTTTGTGAAAGCAGTGAAAAATCGTGATCGTTTGTTGATGGGCTTTGGCCATCGCGTCTACAAAAATTACGATCCAAGAGCACGGATCATCAAGCAGGTGGCCGATGAGGTGTTTGAGGTGACCGGACGGAATCCGCTGTTGGACATCGCCCTGGAGCTGGAACGTATTGCGCTGGAGGATGATTTCTTTGTGCAGCGTAATCTGTATCCCAATGTCGATTTTTATTCAGGCATCATTTACCAGGCAATGCGTTTCCCCATTGCCATGTTCCCGGTGCTCTTTGCCATTCCACGCACAATTGGCTGGCTGGCCCAATGGGTAGAGATGTTGGAAGACTCAGAGCAGAAGATTGCCCGGCCACGTCAGATTTATCTGGGTGAAGGGGAAAGGGATTTTGTGCCGATTGAGAAACGGTAATCGGTAGTCAGTGATCGGTTATCAGTGGTTAGTTATTTGATCAACCTCCCGCAGGCTCCGTCAAAAGATGTTTTTCGGAACAAACCTGCGGGAGGTTTTTGTTTGTGAGGTTATTCCACATGCTGCCGTCCGGCAAAGCCGGTGTGCAGCTCATGATAGTATTCAATTTTGTCCTCGCCGTATTTCCAGCAGAGGTAGACGTCACGGCCGTTTCGCTCTGACAAAAAATCCAGAAGCCCGGCATTCACATCTTTAATCACCACACCATGCGCCTGAATTTTGTAAATCATCCGCTCGATGGCGGCAAAATCTTGGGTCAGCGTAGACAGCTCCGGACCGCCTACATTGCTGCGCAAATCGCTTAGCACCTCACCCATTTGCTGCGCCAATCGGGAAGCCCGAGCACGCCTGTCCAGCAGCTGTTTCATAATGGGTTCCAAAGTGGGCAAAAGTGCGTTGGCTTCTTCAACAGTAAAATATTTCATCATAGGTTCCATGAATGAAAAACGGGGCGTCTGCACGCCCCGCCCAATAAACTAACGGTGAAAAAATAAAACGTCAGGTTGTTTAGCCACAGCCGCAGCCGCCACCGCCGCCGGATGCAGCCGGTGTACCTTCTGTCTTGAAGGAAGAGCCGCAGCCACAGCTGGAAACGGCGTTGGGGTTATCAATCTTAAAGCCGCCGCCCATGATGCTGTCTTCGTAATCAATGGTTGCGTTGCTCAAATACATCATGCTGGTGGGGTCTACAAAAACCTTCACGCCATCCTGTTCAATCACATGGTCGTAAGGGCGAGGTTCTGCTTCTAGGGCCATGCCATACTGCATGCCAGAGCAGCCACCGCCAGAGACAAAGACGCGCAGACCATGATTCGGGACTTCTTTTTGTTCCAATAGTCCCTTAACCGTATTGACAGCTGCCTCAGTCAGGTTGATTGTTTCTACATTTGTTTGTTCAAGAAGGTCCATGTTCCGTTCCTTATTTCCTTTAATTTAGATGCTTCCACACTGTTACCGCATTCTAACAAGCAAACGGACTCGTGTCAATTTATCTCAATGGTTTCAGGCAAAATTGTAGTTGTTGCTATTATTTTTCTAAGCAAGTTGCTCAATTGTCGCCAGTTCGAGGGCATGATACAATTTTCACAATCCCAAAGAGAAGGTTCGGTAAGGCAGTCATTGCCGTCAGACAAACAGGGATCTCCTCTAAGAAATGAAGGAATAATAGAATGCTAAAAACACACAGCTGTGGCGAGCTGCGGCTTGAACATGTAGGTGAAACAGTGACGTTGGCCGGTTGGGTCAACCGCCGCCGGGATATGGGCGGCGTGGTTTTTATTGATTTGCGTGACCGGGATGGTAAAACCCAGGTGGTAGTAAATGCGGGTCGTACGGCCGAAGGCTTTGCCGCCGCTGAGCAGATTCGCAGTGAATATGTGGTTCAGGTGACGGGCGAGGTTTCGCAACGGCCGTCTGGCCAGGAAAACGAAAATTTAGCCACCGGTGACATCGAGGTCCTGGCCAACGAACTGGTTGTGCTCAATCCGGCAAAAAACCCGCCGTTCCTCATTGACCGCGACGATGCAGTGGAAGAAAGTTTACGCCTCAAATACCGCTACCTGGACCTGCGCCGCGAGCGATTGCAGCGCAACCTGGTCATTCGCCATAAAGCGATCAAATTCATTCGTGACTTTTTAGATGAGCGTGGCTTTTTAGAAGTCGAGACCCCCATTTTGTTCAAAAGCACGCCCGAAGGTGCCCGTGATTATCTGGTGCCCAGCCGGGTGCATCCCGGCCACTTTTATGCGCTGCCGCAAAGTCCACAGCAGCTCAAGCAGCTGCTCATGGTGGCCGGTTACGAGCGCTATTTCCAGATCGCCCGCTGCTTCCGCGATGAAGATTTGCGCGCCGACCGCCAGCCGGAATTTACCCAGCTGGACCTGGAGATGAGCTTTGTCGAGCGAGACGACATTTTGAATCTCATCGAAGAGCTGATGGTCGGCATGGTGAAACACGCCAGCCTGGTGCCCCTGGCCTACGAAAAGTTTCCCCGCCTCAGCTACGCCGACGTCGTAAGTCGCTACGGCACTGACCGCCCTGACCTGCGCTATGGGTTAGAACTGGTAAGCATCAGCGACATCGTAGCCGACAGCGCCTTTCGCGTCTTTGCCGAGAATGTAGCGGCTGGTAATCCAGTGAAGGCCATCTGCGTGCCCGGCTGTGGCGACTACAGTCGCAAACAGCTGTCGGAGCTAGAGGATATTGCCAAGGATGCCGGGGCCAAAGGATTGGCCTGGCTGGCAATTCATCCGGAAACAGAAGAGGTGCGCGGCCCCATTGCCAAATTTTTCACCGTGGAGCAGCTTGTTGCCATTACAGAGCGGATGGAAGCGGGGCCTGGCGACCTCATTTTAATTTCCAGCGACACCAAAGCGGTGGTGCATGAAGTGCTGCACACCATGCGCACAGAAATGGCCAACCGGTTGGGTTTGACAGACACCAACACGCTGGCCTTTGCCTGGATTGTCGATTTTCCGCTGTTTGAAGAAGGGATGGAAGACGGGCATTATGCCCCCAGCCACCACATGTTTACCGCACCTAAGCGGGAGCATATTCCGCTGCTGGACCGCGAGCCGGGCAAGGTGCTCAGCGAGCAGTACGATCTGGTGTGCAATGGATTTGAGGTGGCCGGCGGCAGTATTCGTATTCACGAACGGCCGTTACAGCGCAAAATCATGGAGCTCATCGGCTTCTCTTGGGAAGAGGCGGAAGATCAGTTTGGCCACATGCTGGAAGCATTTGAGTATGGCGCGCCGCCCCACGGCGGCATCGCCCCCGGCATCGACCGGCTGGTGGCCCTGATGGCCGGCGAGCCTAACATTCGTGAGGTGATGGCCTTCCCCAAAACGGCCCAGGCCACCGACCTGATGGCCAGCGCGCCATCACCCGTGGTGCAGCGCCAGTTGGATGAGCTGCACATCACTCTGGCGATTAAAGAAAAAGAGAAAAAAGCATAAGGCACGTTGTAGGGGCGGTTCGCGAACCGCCCCTACCTGCCTCGCCATATTTTGCGCCAAATGCCTGCAATCTTCTCCTGAAAAGCTAATGCCTGCTTCACCTCCACGGCCAGATGCTCCTGCCAGTAATGAGTGGTTTTGGCAACGGCCGTAATCACATTCTTGATCTCTTTCTTCAGCCGAAACTGATCCCCCACCGGCACAAACAGCAGCTCCCCTTCATGTCGCGCCTGGACATTTTCCTCCATTATCGCTTCGGCCAGCCAGCGGGCCTGGCTTGCTGATTGACATAAGATTTGCAGCCAGCCCGGCGTGGCGGGAACGGCCGTTAACCTGGCCACTTCCCAAACGCCCCGCGCAATTTCGTCCACGGCAAAACAGTAGGCTTCGCTGGCTGTGTCTGGCTTGGCTGGTGCCAGAAGCATGTCGCCCCGGTGCGGCGGGCCGCCTTCCTGAGCCAGCACGCAGAACGAATCCCACATGTTGCCCCAGTCGACGGCGCCATCTTCGCGGTAAACGATGGGACCGGCCGGCATTGGCGCGGCCGTTGTGATTGTGGGGGCTGCTTTGTCTGCGGGAGCCATCCCCTTTTTGTGAGTTTTGGATAAGTTTAGTACCATAGCGCACTCCTATCTTGAGATAAATCCGTTAGTTTGTTTTGGTTGATTCAATGGGACTACGCAGGAACGGCCGTTTTACATTCATTTCCACATTGCCCAGATGCAAAACCCATCTTCTTGCGTACTACAGACACAATGAGGAAACGTGGCCCATGCAAAACTGCTTGAGTTGCCGTCAGTGGGGTCCAAATAAATTATGAATTTAGCAGATGAGCAGCTGATGGCAAAGGTAGTGGCTGGTGACAGCGCTGCCCTGGAAACGCTCTATGATCGATATGCCGCTTCCCTGATGGGGGTCGTTTTGCGCATCGTCAAAGAGCGAACCGTGGCCGAAGAAATTGTGCAAGAGACATTTTGGCGCGTCTGGGATAAGGCTGATAGTTTTGCTGCCGACCGGGGCAAGTTTAGCACCTGGATGTACAGCATTGGCCGCCGCCTGGCCATCGATTACACGCGGCGGCAAAAAATACGGCCGCAGGCTGCGCGCAGCGAAGCGGAAGAGGAGATCATGCTGCGCGAGCCAGACGGGGAGAGCAACGTGGTGGAAACGGCCGTTTTGCATTTTGAGCAGGAACGGGTGCGCTCTGCACTCACAGTGCTGTCGCCGGAACAGTTTGAGGTGATTGAACTGGCATATTTTAAAGGGCTCACGCGACAAGAAATTGCCCAGGCAACGGATACGCCGCTGGGCACCGTCCACACGCGCGCCCGATTAGGCTTACAAAAATTGCGGTCAGCGCTGGAAGGCGCAGGTATGAGACATGAATAGAAGGATAGAAGAGGAACTATTTCCATTTTACGCTCTCGATGTCCTCACCGATGAGGAAAAGGCGGAAGTGGAAGCGTACATTGCGACCGATCCGGCGGCTAGAGAGCGATTAAACGCCCTGCAAGAAACGGCCGAACAACTACCCCTGGCGGCCGAATCCGTGTTGCCGTCACCCAGCGTGAAGGCAAACTTGATGGACCGAGTGCGGGCCGACAGCCGCGCCCAGGCGCCCAAAGCTGCCCCAATTGTGGTCCAGAAACGGCCGGCGGAACGGCCGTCCCTGTCACAAGTTTCCTGGTGGGATCGTTTGCGCCGCAGCTTTACCACACATGGTGTGGCCATGCCTGCGCTGGCCGGAACGGCCGCCTTGGCCGCCATCATCTTGTTCATTTGGGCCATCTCCCTCAACCAGCAGGTGTCCGATCTGCAAGCTCAAGTAGCCGACCTCACCAGCGACACCGCGCTTTTAACGGATGAACTAGAAACATTGCGAACCGACAACGACCAACTACGCGTGCGCAACGAGTCGCTGCAACAGCAGTTGCAAACGCAAGAAGATATTCTGGCCTCATACCAGGCACCGGGCACCAGCACCATTGCCATTGGCGACAACACCGGCGAAAACCCGGAGGCGCGGGCTACGCTAACGGTTTCTCCTGAGGCGGGTGATGCTACCTTTGTCGCCAACAATCTGCAGCAGCTTAGCGCCGAGCAGGTATACCAGTTGTGGATAATTCGGGGTGATCAGGCATTAAGTGCCGGTATTTTTGAGGTGGATGAAAACGGCCGTGCCATCGTCGAAGTAGAGGGCAGCCTGGCGGCGTCTTTTGATGCTGTCGGTGTTTCCATTGAACCCTCGGGTGGCAGTGAACAGCCAACTCTCGATCAAATCATCCTGCTGGGGGCAGCCTCCTCGTAAATTCAGTTTCCCTAAAACCAAAAAGTTTAGCCAAAAGCTCCTCATTCGAGGGGCTTTTTTGTTGGGCAGCTGCTTTTGCCATTCCAGCGAAAGCGGGAATCCACGCGTCTGGACGCCTGCCTTCGCAGGAGTAACAAGCAGAGATCAAAGCCAATTTTTAGCAAAATGAATGCAAACTCAAACTGGCTGCGTAATCCCCCGTGAATCGCCCCAAGCAGCTTTCCCGGCGATGAATGCAAAAGCAAGAAAGGTGCTTATTCAGCATCAAATCCACTTTGAGGAGGTTGTGTATGCATTAGACCTACCGTGATTGTCCTTGCTGTAAACATCTACAACCCAAGTTTTTAAGGAGCAAAACGAAATGAAAAAGATTCGCAATATCGCAGTTCTATTGTTACTGGCTGCCGCCATGATCGTGGGCCTTTCGGCCACAACCATTGGCGCTGCTGATCATTTGGACGCGCCCCTGATTCAGGAGGACGGCCGTACCGACATCAACGACGTCTACGCCTTTGCCAATGGCGACAACACCGTCATGGTTATGACCGTCAATCCGCTGGCCGGCGTATTAAGCGACACCGCCCTGCGGCCAAACAGCCCGTATGAATTCCTCATCGACAACGATGGTGATTACGTCGAAGACATTGTTTATCGCGTTCAGGCTTTCTCCCCTGATAGCAACGGTGTGCAGAACGTGGTCCTCTACGATGTCGGTGCTCTGGTCCCCCGCATCGCCCGCGGCACCAGCGAAGCCAACATCCCGGTATGGGGTGGCGGCTCTCTGTACGTTGGTGTGCGTGACGATCCCTTCTTCTTTGACCTGGTCGCCTTCCAGGATCAGGTTTTGGGCGCAGGCGGCAGCCGCACCTTCTGTGACGGTAATGAAAATGATTTCTTTGCCGGCGCAAACGTCACCGCCATCGTTCTGGAAGTTCCCAGCAGCAACCTGACGGCCGATTCCGACACCGTCAACATCTGGGCCCGCACCGCGGACCGCACCGGCACGATTGACCGCATGGGCAAACCGGCGCTCAACACGGTCCTCATTGGTTCTGGCAACAAAGATGCCTACAACGCGACCACGCCCGCCAACGACGTTGCAACCTGGTCTGACGAGTTTGAAGCCAACTTGCTCTTCCTGAGCGGTTTGGACGGCTCCGGCTACACGGCTGATGAAGCGGAATTCATCACCAGCCTGCTGCTGCCCGACGTGCTGACGCTGGACACGACCTCTG
>CALBTC010000197.1 GCA_937967805.1 uncultured Anaerolineaceae bacterium | reverse complement strand
GCAGGTTGGCCAGCATGGCGTCACGGATGACGGTGTACTTTTCTTCCTTCAAATTCTCCTGGTGGTCGGGATGGTTTACGTTTTGGGCTTTTACGGTGCTCATTGGGTCTCTCCTTTAGCTTGAATTATTTAGGAGTGGCACTCCTCAACTTTTAGCTGATTGCAGCCATTAGGCTTCAGGACTGCCACTCCTTTGCTATAAGTTAATTGCATTATAAAACGGCCGTTCCCCACCCCGCTTGTTCATTCCTGCTCGTTTTGTAACTGGTCACGGTACTGCGCCGGAGAGAGGCCAAAGCGCCGCCGGAAAGCGTGGATAAACGAGCTCAGGCTGGTGTAGCCTACCTGCAAACCGAGCTCCGTCACCGACACCTCGTCGGCCAGCAGGCGATAGCGCGCTTCGTCCAGGCGCAGCCGCTTGACAAACTGGTACAGGCTCTCGCCAAAAGCAGCTTTGAACAAGCGGGCAAAATGAAACTCGGAAAGCGAAACGGCCGTGGCCACATCGGCCACCCTGAGATCGTCTAAAAAGCGGGCTTCCACCAGTTGGCGCGCTTGCAGCAGCCGGGGCAGCAGATCGTTTGCCGTGCTTTGCTTGCGCTGGGCCAGGGCGTCTACCGCTTGCTGCCGCAGACGCAGCAGCCGCAGCACCTCGCCCACCACGTCCAGCATCAGTTCTTCAGCCAGTTCGACCTCACCAGGAGGCGGGCACGCTTTAGCCAGTTCGGCCAGCAAAAAAGAAAGGTCATCTCCCTGGGGTAGCGGCACGTTGTGTAAAAGCTGGTTGAGGCCGGGCGGGATGTTGAGGAAGTCGGCCATGTCGAGAATGAAGCCGGGGCTGAGCAGCAGGACGAGCGTTTGGCCTTGCGGCACGGCCGTTCCCGTCAGGATCACCGGCTCATCGGGATTGGTCAGCAAAGTATATTGATTGGGGTTCAGCGTGATCTGGTTGCAGGAGACAGCCGTTTCTCCCGGAAAAACGAGAAAGATATGGCCTAGATGGGGGAGGCGAAACGGCCGTGTCACCCGCCCCAGCCACATCCCGTTCAGCGGCGAACATGCCCCGGCTGGTCGCAGTCCGCCAAAGGTGGTTGTTGTTAAGATCGGCATAAGGCAAGTGTAAACCGCCCACCCAACAACGCGCAAAAGGAAATCACGAATGGCACGAATAGACGAATATCACGAATGCCTCTATAAAAATATTCGTTTCATTCGTACATTTGTCTAATTCGTGATGTGCTTTTTTTGCTTCTCACTCACTCCTGGCATACAATCCACACAATTGAATCAACTATTCTGCCCGACCATTTTTTGGCCGGGCTTTTTCGTGAAGGATTAAGAACAAAGTTTATGGCTTTACAACCTCGTAACGATATTCGTAACATCGCTATTATTGCCCACGTGGATCACGGCAAGACCACGCTGGTGGACGGCATGTTGCGCCAAACGAATGTTTTCCGCGCCAACCAGGAAATGACCGAGCGCGTTCTTGACTCGAACGTGTTGGAGCGCGAACGCGGCATCACCATCCTGGCCAAGAATACCAGCATTGTATACGACGGCACCACCATCAACATTGTTGACACACCCGGCCACGCCGACTTTGGCGGCGAGGTGGAGCGGGTGGTCAACATGGTGGATGGGGCGCTGCTGCTGGTGGATGCCGTAGAAGGCCCCATGCCGCAAACCCGCTTTGTGCTGCGCCAGGCGCTGGAAAAAGGGGTCAAGGTGATCGTGGTGGTCAACAAGATCGACCGGCCGGCCGCCCGGCCGGACTTTGTGGTCAACGCCACGTTTGATTTGTTCATCGACCTGGGGGCCAGCGAGGAGCAGGCCGATTTCCCGGTGATTTACACCAAAGCGCTGGAAGGGAAGGCTGGTGATGATCCGGATGAATTGGAGGGGGATTTACGGCCGTTATTCGACACCATCATCAACTACTTGCCTGCCCCAATGATCGATCCCGATGGCCCGACGCAAATGTTGGTCACCACCCTGGAATACAGCAGCTACGTGGGCAAAATCGCCGTGGGTCGCCTCACCAGCGGTACGCTCAAAGATGGCCAATCGATCATGCACATTAAGGCCAACGGCGAAATGGAGCCCGGCAAAATCACCAAGCTGTACACCTTCCGCGATTTGCAGCGGGTAGAGCAAAGCCAGGTGCAGGCCGGCGACATCGTGGCCGTAGCCGGCATTGCCGACGTAGGCATTGGCGACACCCTGGCCGACCCCGACGACCCGCGCCCGCTGCCGCCCATCAAGGTGGAAGAACCGACCGTGCGCATGACCTTCCAGGTGAACGACAGCCCGTTTGCCGGCAAAGAAGGCAAATACGTCACCAGCCGCCAGATTCGCGAGCGGCTGCTGCGTGAACTGGAAAGCAACGTCGCCATGCGCGTAGAGGAAACGGACAAGGCCGGCGAATTTATCGTTTCCGGACGGGGGGAACTGCATCTGGCTATTCTCATCGAAACGATGCGGCGCGAAGGGTACGAGTTTGCCATCAGCCGGCCAGAGGTGATCTTTAAAGAAAGCGAGAATGGGCCTACCGAGCCTATTGAAAGGCTATTTGTAGAAGTGCACAATGACTACCTGGGCGCGGTCAGCGAGATGCTGGGACGGCGGCGTGGCCTCATGCAAAACATCCATTATGGCGAAGACGGCACCGTCTATGCTGAATACCTGGTGCCGACGCGGGGCATTTTGGGCTTCCGCCAGCCGTTCCTCACCGCCACCCGCGGCACGGGCATTTACCACACCTTGTTTCACGACTATGAACCCGTCAAGGGAGAGATTGAAACGCAGGAGTTTGGCTCATTGGTGGCGATGGAATCCGGGCCGGTGAGCGCCTACGCCCTGCACCAGCTTCAGCAGCGCGGCACATTTTTTGTAATGCCTGCCGAGGACGTCTACAGTGGGCAGGTGGTAGGCCAGCACATTCGCAATGAGGAGCTGGTCATCAACGTGTGCAAAACGAAGGTGCTGAGCGCCGTACGCACCGGACCGACGGCCATTGTGGAAGCGCTGCACACACCGCGCATCATGTCATTAGACGAGTCGATTGAGTACCTGGGCAAGGATGAACTGCTGGAGGTAACGCCCACGTCGCTGCGCATTCGCAAGAAGGAACTGCGCCACGAGATTCGCCAGCGGGAGATTAAGCGGGACAAGAAGAACACGTAACCCTCGCATGTCATTAGCGCAGCGAAGAATCTCTTTGAAGATCATCCTATGCAAGCCGGGCCCGCTAAGGATAAACTCCGTAGGGATGCTTCACTTCGTTCAGCATGACAATTTTAAGGGTTGGCGTCGCGGGCGCAGCGGAAGCCGGCACCCCAGTGGGAGTTTTCCAGGTCGTTCCGGTTGCTGTCGTTGGGCGGCAGGGCCAGGCGGATCGTGGTGGTGATGTCGCTGGCCGGATCAACCCAGGAACCGCCGCGCAGCACTTTCAGACCGCTGGGCTCGTCATTGTAGCCAATGGCGGGCAATGGCTCTGTGTAAAAGTCGGGATCGTACCAATCTTGCACCCATTCGGCGGCGCCGCCGGCCATGCCAAAAACGCCGAAGGGGCTGGCTCCGTCTGGCATGCTATCGACTGGGACAAACGCACGTGGAAAGAAGTTGAAGAGGGATTGTGCCGGATTGTTGTTGAAGACGGCCGTTTCATGCAGCACCGGCGCGGTATCACCCCATGGATAGATACGGCCGTCTGTCCCCCGAGCCGCATATTCCCATTCTGCCTCCGTTGGCAGCCGGGCACCAACAGCCTCACAGTAAGCTGCTGCACCCTCCCAGGTTATCCAGGTAGCAGGATAGCGTTTCGTACCGGGATCGGCTTCAAAGGTACCTAGATTCTCAATTAAATTGGTAACTACGGTAAACTTCCCGGTGATGGCACAATCAACGCCGTTACACTTGTTTCCAACCTGCCGCCGGTTCAAGAAATCGGCATATTGCTGCACCGACACTTCAAATTGATCCAGATAAAAACTATCGACCGTCACCAGGTGCGCCGGGCTGTTGTCTGCGTCATCTGGTGCCTCTTCAACACCCATTTGGAAGGTGCCGCCAGTGATGAAAAGCATCGGCATGTTGTCCTGCTCACGAGAACGTTGGTTAAGTCGAGCCTCAATGGCCAGCTGTGCCGGATCCGGCGTAGCGGTTGGCTGGTTGGGTACCGTGACTTCCGGCGTATTGTTGACGGCTTCTCTGGCAATCTGAGTCTGAGTCGCCTGAGCTGCTGCCGTAGCCAAATCCGCGGTGGCTGTGGCTGCCTGGGCGGTCGCTTCTGCCTGGCCTTCAACTTCTGCCCGTTCCGCCACCAGGGTTTGGTTGGCGGCTACTTCTGAGGTCGCCAGGGCATTGTCTGAGGTGGCCATTGCCTGCACGGTAGCGGCTTCCAGGGCATCGGTGGTGCTTTCCAACGCCAGGGCATCGGCGTAAACGGCCGTTTCCCGCGCTTCGACACTGGCTCGGGTTGCCTCCTGGGCCACTTCCTCCCGCTCCTGTTGCACGTCTTGCAAATAAACCAGGCTGGCGGCACCGGCAATCACCAGCAGCAAAATTACGATCAGTGCATAGTTAAAGTTGCGCGCCCGGCGGGCTGCCTGGGCTTCTGCCTCGGCCCGCTGCCGCTGCTCTTCGGCCAGCTTTTGTGCCTGTTCCAATTCCTTCTTCTGCTGGGCCTGCTTGGCCTCAATTTCTGACTGCTCCAATGCTTTACTGGCATCAATATATTCCTGCTCCAGCGGATTCAACTCTTCAAAGAGCAGCGCTTCTTGTAGCTGTTTGCCGCGCAGCAGGGCACCGGGGTCACGGCTGCGCGTGTCCCAATCCTCTGCCTGAGCGGTAAAGCGCAGGCGGTGGCGCAGCACGACGCGCTCATCTTCCAGCCATTCCACCAGCCGGGGCCAGTTGCGCACCAGCGCTTCATGGGCTACTTCAAACTGATCGTTATCTCTATTTGGACCATCGGTTTGGCGCAGCAGGCGGGCATCAACCAGCTTTTCCAGCACGCGGTCGATGCGGTCATTGGCTTCGCCGGATTGGTAGAGGGAGCGGCGGGTTGCGCGGCTGCGGGTAAATTCCACGCCCGTGCCGGGGCGCACCAGGCGCAGCAAAATGCGCCGGACCGTATTTTGTTCTTCCGGCAGCAGATCGTTGTATAGGGAATCGGCCGTGTGATCCAGCGCTTCCATTACCCCACCCAGGCGACGGTAAGCGTCCCAGGTGATGCGGTTGCGTTCGCGATTGTCCCACAATTGCAGCAGGGCAAATTGCAGCAAGGGCAGCGCCGCCGGTTCGCCCACAATTTCGCGCACCAGGGCTTCGATCAAGCCATCTTCAAACTTGAGGCCGATGGCTTCGGCCGGCTGCTCGATGGCATCATGCAGTTCGCTGGCGTTCATGGCGGTGACGCGCACCAATCCCTGCTCGTACAGCGATTTGAACATGGGGACCTTGTTGAGGTAGCTCTCGTAATCCACGCGCATGGTCAGGATGACGACGTGACGCGCTTCGCGGGAGTTTGCCAGTCCTAACAAATTGTCGATGAAGGCATCCCGTTCCTGGTCATCGTGGCACAGGGTGAAGGTTTCTTCAAACTGGTCAATGCTAAGCACGGCCGGACCGTCAACATCTTCATTGATTAATTTGGCCAGATGGTCTGAATTTTTGAGGAAGGTGTCGTAATTTTCGGTGACCCAGACGGCCGTATCCACATCATCCGGCTCCAGCAGGCGGGCCAGACTGGTCAGCGGCGCGGCGCCGGGCACAATGGTCGGGTAATAATGCCAATCCTCGCTGCCGGGCAGGGCACCATCTTCCAAACGGGGCAGCAGGCCGGCCAGTACCACCGAGGATTTACCGCTGCCGGAAGGACCAACGGCCGTTACCAACCGGCTCACCAACACCTGGTCTAGCAGCTCGCGCACGAGCTGGTCTCTTCCATAAAATAAATGCTTGTTATCTTCGTCAAACGCTTCCAGGCCGATGTAGGGGCAGCGCGAATCGGGGATTTCTGGCTGGGTGGTGGCGTCAAAATCATCCAGAATCGCTTCCGGCGTCTCTTTGCCGGCGTGAAACAACTGGTTGTGCCAGTAGTCGAGCAAGCTTTGTGCCGCTTCCCGATCGTCCGTGTTGTCAATAAACGCGCCGGCCGCTTCGCCCCGGTGTAAAAACTCTGTTACCTCGGCCCAAAAACCATCTTCACCGGTGGCCTCCCTGGCCCGGCGTCGCTGCTTGAGCAAAGCGCGGTGCGCATCACGCAGCGAGGTGAAGGACATAAAGGGAATAAATTCTTCGGAAGTTGTGTCTGAATGGCTCATTTATTAAATTGCCTCAACAATAGATCGATTTGCTCGCCCACGCGCTGGAGTTCGGTACACAAAGAGAGCAATTCCAGATCCACTTCGCGGAAACGATGGCCAACGTAGGTATGGTAACGCATAAAAAGACGGCGCACTTTGGAATTAAGCTGCTGCTCAATGGCCGGCTCCAACGCGGCCATCACCTTGCTCAAATTCACGGCCCACTCAGCGTCGGGGTTGGCTTCGACCAGCTCCTGGGTCATTGGTTCCAGGTCGTACCAGGCGTCCTCCAGCTCTTCGAGGTTGTTTTGAGAAACGGCCGCTTTCACCCGGCGAATTTCGTCATCAATGCTTTGCCAGGCGTTATGCTCGCGCACCAACGCCCTGAGTCGCTCATCCAGCCCGGCCAGGGCCGATTTGCCGCTTTTCACTTCATCGATCATGCTGTCCA
>CALBTC010000196.1 GCA_937967805.1 uncultured Anaerolineaceae bacterium | reverse complement strand
CATCGGTGGTGGCGTTGGCTTAATGCTGCTTTCCCTCTTTTATCTGGGTGATCGATTGCTAAGATTACCCTTTCTCCCCTTTGATTTTTTTGATTGGCTGGCGCGTGCCCTGCCCGGTGAACTGGTAACTCTGGGCATCGACAGCATCGTAAACGTCATTTTATTTTTGAACATTGGTGACTCCACCAGTGAAACGGCTAAGCTGATTGAACAAATTTTCGCCCTGGCCACTTTTGTGCTGCTGTGGATGGTTATCGGCTGGCTGATTGACCTGGTGAGCCAACGCACGCGCTTTTCGGCTTATCAGGCCGGGCTAACGGCCGCACTCCTGCTGTTTGGCGCGCTGGCCCTGATTCTGAATGTAGAAAACGTGCGACAGCCATTGGCCCTGGCCTGGCAGCTTGTTCTGCTGCTGGCCGGCGGCTGGGTCATCGGTTGGGCACTGGCGGCAGCCCGAGAGAGTGAAACGGCCGCATCCGACCGCCGAAACTTCTTAAGCCGTTTCGGTGGCGTGGTGCTCGGCGTTACCGTTGGCGCAACGGGCATCGGCTGGCTGTTTGGCCGGCAGCCGGCAGACACCGGCGCAGAAGAAGCGATCGACACAGCCGGCGACGGCATGGACATGGCCGATGTGGCCACCGACCCGGAAGAACTGCAAGGCAGGCTGGAACCGGCCCCCGGCACCCGCCCGGAAATCACCCCGGACGGCGAATTTTACCGCATCGACATCAACACCCGGCCGCCCGTCATCGAACGGGCAGAGTGGGAGCTGCAAGTAGACGGCCTGTTTGACAACCCGCGCAATCTGACCCTGGCTGATTTAATGGCGTTTCCGGCGGTGACCCAACCTTTGACCCTGAGCTGCATCTCCAACCGCATTGGTGGCGACCTCATCAGCGCCGCCGATTGGACCGGTATGCGGCTGGGCCTGCTGCTGGAAGATTTAGGCTTGCAGCCCGAGGCGCAGGAACTGTACATAGAAGCTGAGGACGGCTTTTACGAAAGCGTCTCCATGGCAGACATGATGGACCCGCGCACGCTGCTGGTTTACGCCATGAACGGCGAAACATTGCCGCAACGGCACGGCTTCCCCCTGCGCATTTATATCCCCAACCGGTACGGCATGAAGCAGCCCAAATGGATCACCCGCATCGAAGCCATCGAGGGGGAAGGCCCTGGCTACTGGGTGGAGCGCGGCTGGAGCGAAGAAGCGCGGCCAAAAGTCATCTCGATTATTGACAATGTGGCGATGGACCAGCGGTTGGCAAACGGCCGTATCCCCATCGGCGGTATTGCCTGGGCCGGCGACCGCGGCATTGAACGGGTAGAAGTGCAGGTGGACGACGGCGAGTGGCAGGAAGCGCAACTGCGCCTGCCGCCGCTCAGCACGCTCACCTGGGTGCAGTGGCGCTACGATTGGCCCGCCGCCTCCGGTGAACACACCTTCCGCGTCCGCGCCACCGACGGTGCAGGGATGCTGCAAATCGGCGAAGAAACGAGCGTACGGCCAGACGGTGCCACCGGCTACCACGAGGTTACAGAAACAATCGCCCTCAACTTCACGGCAGCCAATGCCGGGTAACCAGTTGGTTGCCAGAGTTAAAAGGATTTCTCGCCAAAAAACGGCTCGAAATGGCAAGCAAGTTAAATGGAATGCTCGTAGCCGCGGCGGACATAGGCGGCGCGAGCAATGCGGTGCATTCGCTCGTCGTCATTGTCTTCGATCTGGTCCAGGGAACGCTGCACCCGGCGCGCCGCCCGCGCACAGAACGTCTCAGCAATGTACTGCTCTTCGGCCGGCGTGGCGATCAGGTCCCGCTCCAGCACATCGCTGACGCGAGAAATGGTGGCTACCTGGGCATAAATGTCCATGACGGCATGGGCCAGCCGCTTGAGCTGGCGCTGCTCTTCCTGAATCTCTTCGCCGTACTGCCGCAGCAGCTTTTCACAAACGTGACGCAGCCGCTTCACCTGGTCGGTAACCGGGTCAGCCAGTGATTTCAAATCGGCGTGGACCCCGTTCAGGCGGTCGGGCTGGATTTGGCGGCGGATGCGGTTTTCCACGTAGTCGGCCAGCACGCCCAGGCTGCGGATTGGTTGTGACAGATCAATTTCTTGCAAATCGGACAGTTCATTGGCCAACGGTTTCAATCCAGAAAGCGCAATAAAAACGCGCAGGACGTCATTGGCCCCCTCAAAAATGGGAAAGACGCGAATGTCGCGCAAGATTTTTTCGTACGGCTGGTCGGTGATGTAAGCTTCGCCACCTGCCAATTGAAACATGCGGTTAGCCGCATACCAAAGGAATTCAGTGCCCGATACTTTGACGATGGCCGATTCCAGCGAATAATCCGGCATCCCGGCATCGACCAGGCCGGTGCTAAGATAGGCCATTGATTGCAGGCCGTAAAGATACGATGCCGCCCAGCCAATCTTGTCTTCGACGAGGCCAAATTCGGCCAACGGCCGTCCAAACTGTTCTCGCTCCAAGGTGTGGTTAACGGCCAGACGCAGCAATTTTTTCACCGAGCCAATCGAGCCGGCACCCAGGGTGAGACGGCCGTTGTTCAACACCTCCACCGCAATTTTGAAGCCATCCCCCTCTTCCCCCAACACATTCTCGGGCGGCACGCGCACGTCATTGAATTTGAGATGGCGCAAATCGTTGGCTTTCAAACCCATAGTGGAATAAGAACGGCCGACTTCCAGGCCCTCCATCCCTTTTTCCACAATCAGGGCCACGTGTGCCCCTTCATCGGTGCGGGCAAAAACGGTCAGCACATCTTTGGAGCCGTTGCCGATGTATCGCTTCTCGCCAAACAGCCGGTAAGAGCCGTCTGGCTGGGGAACGGCCCGGCTTTGGATGTGGTAGGCGTCCGACCCGGCGTTGGGTTCGGTAAGGGCAAAAGCCGCCAGCTTGCGCCCGGCGGCCAGATCGGGCAGGAAGCGATCTTTTTGTGCCTCGCTGCCAAACATGTGAATTCCCTTCATGCCGATGGATTGATGCACGCCCAGCACAATTGATAGCGTGGGATCGATACAGCCCAGCTCCTCAAAAATCAGGCCGTAGCCGGTTTGCGATAGGCCCTGGCCGCCGTACTTGGGCGAAACGTACAGCCCCAGCAGGCCGCGCTCGCCCAGCCCGGCGATGATGTCGTCGCCCACCCAGCCGTCAGCCTCCGCCTGGCGCGGATCGTAATGTTTGTCGGTGAAGGTCCAGGCTGCTTCGATCAGCTCGTTGATGCGTTGGCGTTCTAAATATTCCGGTCGCGGATAGGGCAGCACCAAATCCTCATGAATCTCGCCTAAAAACAGGGGCTTGACAAATGAGGGGGAAACGGCCGTGTCCACTTCCTTGCGCTTGGGTTGTTCCTTAACTTTTTTGTTCATTTCTTTTACCAATGGCTACAACGAATTTTAGTAATCAGCGAATGAAAAAATTCGTTTTTTACTCCCATTCGTTGTAGCCAACCTTTTAATAAAATCGCGTCTCCTCTTTCGCCATTTTTTGCAGGATGGGGGCTGGCTCAAAGCGCGCGCCGTGCTGATCCTTAAAGATGTTGAGCCGGCGCACGATTTCCTCGGTACCCTGGGCGTCGGCGTAGCGAAAGGGCCCGCCTAAAAACGGCGGGAAGCCCAGGCCAAACACCGCGCCCACGTCGCCATCCCGTGCCGAGCGCAGAATTTCTTCGTCCAGGCAGCGGGCGGCTTCGTTGATGAGCGGCAGCAGGCAGCGCTGGACGATGACCTCCGGGGCCATTTCCGTGTTGGGTTCTACCTCAAGCAAGCGATAGACGGTGCTGTCGGTGCCGTTGCTGGATTGGAAACGGCCGTTTTTCTCTTTGTACTTGTAGAAGCCGCTGCCGTTTTTACGGCCGTATCGCGCCAGCGCCACCAGTTGATCCAGCGCCTCGGGCGGCTGCATCCGCTCGCCAAACGCATTGGCCAGCACCAGGCTGATCTTGGCCCCCACGTCAATGCCCACTTCGTCCAGCAGCTTGAGCGGACCCACGGGAAAGCCAAATTCTACTAGCGCCTCATCAATTTTTTCGATGGGCACACCTTCGGCCAGCAAAAAAGCGGCCTCATTCATGTACGGTGCCAGGATGCGCGTTGTGTAAAAGCCGGGGCCATCGTTGACGACGATGACGGTTTTGCACTGCTGCTTGCCCAAGGCCACGCAGGTAGCAATCACCTCCGGCGCGGTTTGCTCCGTGACCACAATCTCCAGCAAAGGCACCTGGTCCACCGGTGAAAAATAATGCATACCAATGACATTTTGCGGCCGTTTGCTGGCGTCGGCAATTTGGGCAATAGGCAATGAGGAGGTGTTGGTCGCAAAGATAAAATCATCCGGTGCGTGCTGGCTCACCTCGTTGAGAATCTGGTGCTTGAGGTCCAAATCCTCAAACACGGCCTCAATGACGACATCGGCGCGGCCAAAACCGGTATAGTCGGTGGACGGCCGTATCCGGTTCATAATCTCGTCCATCTCACGCGCGGAAATACGGTGACGCTCCCTTTGCTTGTCCAGCGTACGGTGAATATTGCGCAGGCCATGGCGCAGGGCAGAATTGTCCACATCCTTCAGGCGCACGGGCAGACCGGCTTTGGCCGCCGTCACCTGGCTGATGCCGCTGCCCATCAAACCCGCGCCGATGACGGCCACTTTGCGCACCGGGCGCGGTTCTACGTCTTCGGCTACCCACGTTTTCTTTTTGAGGTCGCCGCGGGCAAAAAACAGTTCCATCAGCCGCTGGGCTTCCGGGGTGACGGCCAGTTCGCCAAACAGCTTGGCTTCCATTTCCAGGCCGACGTCCATGCCTTCTTCCAGGCCGGTACGAATGGCGTCGATGGCCCGCAGCGGCGCGGGCATGTTGCCGTGCGTTTTGGCCATCGTTTTGTCACGCGCCTGCTTGAAAACCAGATTGCGCGCCGCCGAAATATCTTCCAGCACGCGGGCGCGAATCTGCTTGGGATCAAACGCTTCGCTAACCAGGTGCAAAATTTGCCGGGGCAGCGTTTGTCCGCGGCTGTGTTTGGCCAACTCTTGCGCATGCTCAACGGCTGCATCAAGCAGCACAGCCGGATGCACCACTTCATCCACCAGGCCGCGCCTTTGCGCCGGTTTGGCCGGCAGCCGCTTGCCGGTGAGAATCATATCCAGGCCCGCCTCCAGCCCAATCAGGCGCGGCAGGCGCTGGGTGCCGCCCGCGCCGGGGATGAGGCCTAAATTAACTTCCGGCTGGCCCAGTTTGGTCGCGTCGTGGTCGGTGGCGATACGGCCGTGACAGGCCAAAGCCAACTCCAACCCGCCGCCCAGGCAGTCACCGTGAATGGCGGCCACCACCGGCTTGCCGAAATCGGCAATGCGGTCCATGACGTTTTGCGCGGTGCGGGCCAGCTCGGTGACTTCGTTGGCCGTACTGACTGCTTGCAGCATTTTCACGTCGGCCCCCACTATAAAGTTGTCCGGTTTGGCCGAGGCGATGACAACGGCCGTCACCTCGTCATCGTCTTCAATCTGGTCCAGCCTCTCATTAAAATCAACGTCAAACCCGGCCTTGAGCGTGTTTACGCTTTCACCCGGTACGTCTAGCCAGAGAACGGCCGTTACCCCGCGCCGCTCCATTTGCAAAATGTTTTCCTCTACCTGTTCCATCTGCTGCACCATAAAACTCCCTAAAAAAACGAACCGCGGAGAGCGCGGAGGACGCGGAGAATAAAAATTAGCTAACGCTGTTTTCTCTGCGTTCTCCACGGTAACTACCGATTACCGTTCACCGATTACTGATTACCGATCAAACCGTCTCCAAAACCATCGCTGCTGCCAGGCCGCCGGCGGCGCAGGCGCTGCACAAGGCCACGCCGCCGCCGCGCCGCTGGAGCTCGCGCAATGTTTGTGTAATTTGGCGCGCGCCCGTGGCGGCAAAGGGGTGCCCGACGGCAATCGAGCCGCCGTTGACGTTAAATGTATCCATATCGATCTCGCCAACCGGCTCGTCCTGGTTTAGCTTTTCCTGGGCAAATTGGCGCGACTCCACTTTTTGGATGACGGAGAGCACCTGGGCGGCAAACGCCTCGTGCTGGTCCACTAAATCCATGTCGGCCAGGGCCATGCCGGCGTGCTCCAGGGCGATGGGCATGGCGTACACCGGGCCGATGAGCAGTTGGTCGGCGGGATCAACGGCCGTAAACGCATAGCTCCTGATTACGCCTAAAATCGGCAGCCCCATCGCCTTCGCTTTCTCCTCTGCCATCAGCAGCAGGGCGCTGGCCCCATCCGTTAGCGGCGAGCTGTTGCCTGCCGTGACGCTGCCGTGCTTTCTATCGAATACAGGCGGCAGTTTGCTGTATTTTTCCAGCTCGGAATCGGGTCGCACCAGATTATCTTTGTGAATCGTTTCCTCATAATTGGGGGGAATGTGAACGGGCATCACTTCATCGTCGAACTTGCCAGCGGACCATGCTTTTTCGGCCAGCGTGTGGCTGCGGTGGGCAAATTTGTCCTGCGCCTGGCGCGGAATGTCGTTGAGTTTGGCCATGCGCTCAGCGGCTTCGCCCATCGTCTCGCCGGTGGATGGTTCGGCGATGTCGGGCGTGCGGGGGAGGAGGTCAGACGGCCGTACGTCCGAAAAAGCTGCCACCTGCGCCGTCACCGATTTGGCCTGGCTGGCCTGGAGCAGCGCTTTTTGCAATGGCTGCTGGATGGGCACCGGCAAAATGCTGGCGCTCTCCGCACCGCCGGCCAATCCGCAATCGATCACGCCGGCTTGAATCGCCTGGGCCACATTGACGGTGGATTGGTAACTGGTAGCGCAGGCCCGCGAGACGGAATACGCCTCAATGTCGCGCGGCAGGCCGATGCCCAGCCCAATTTCGCGGGCAATGTTGGGCGCGTGGATGGAGGGAATCACCTGGCCGTAAACGACCTGGTCAATTTCTGCCGGATCGATCTCGGTCCGCTCCAGCAGTTCGGCGCAGACCATCTGCCCCAAATCCAGGGCGGTTAAATCTTTAAATGCGGTACCTTGTTTGGCAAATGGCGTGCGCAGCCCGGCAATGATGGCCACGCGACGGCCGTTATTTTGATTTGTCATATGAAACTCTTCTTGTTGCATAGAACCTCCTAAACGGCAAAATCGTTTGCTTCTTCTAAAAGCTTGCGCACTTCGTCGTTACTGGTTTGGGGAAAAGATTCGTACCAGGCACCAACGCCGCCAAAAGACCAGGGTGTCTCCAGGCAGACCACTTCATCAGCAAGATCTTCAAAATTCCGGCATGCTTCCTGAGAGGCTACCGGGGCAGCCACAACGATTTTGGCCGGATCGTGCTTTTGCAATCCCTGAACGGCCGCACGCATACTGGCTCCGGTAGCAATACCGTCATCCACCAGAATGGCAATCTTCCCATGCAACTCAATGCCGGGTCGCTCGCCGCGGTATGCTTTCTCGCGATTTTCCAGCTCCTGGCGCTCTTTTTTGGCCACGGCCTCGATTGCCTCCTGAGACAGCTCTAGCTGCTGCGTGACGTCTTTGTTGAGGACCCGCACACCGCCGGAGGCGATAGCCCCCATGGCCAGCTCTTCGTGACCGGGCACGCCCAACTTGCGCACAATGAACACGTCTAACGGTGCCTTGAGCCCTTTAGCAACTTCAAGGGCAACCGGCACGCCACCTCGGGGCAGGCCAAGAATGACGACATCGGAACGGCCGTCATACTCGGAAAGCGCCTCGGCCAACTGTTTGCCCGCTTCTGTTCGATCTTTAAATACCTTTGTTTTTTGCTTACTGTCAAACATATCAAACATCTCTCCACTCACCTCGTGAATTGCTTACATAGAAAAGAGTTCGCTAACAGGCCTATTGTGATGAATACGATTGATCACCCTGGCAAAAGTCTCCGATAAATCTCTGATTTTGCAGAAAGGCAGCTGCCTGAACGCCTCTGTCTGGGGAATGCTGTTGGTCACAACAAGCTGTTGCAAACCATACTGCTCATGCAGCGCCAGTAAACGCTCTCTCGCCTCAGGCAGGCCAAGATTATGCGAAACACCCAGGTGAATCTCCTGGATGCCTTTCTCCTGCACCAGTTTCTTGATAACCTCCTCCACCGTGCCACCGCTGCTGATCATGTCATCGAGCACAATGGCTATTTTTTTGCCCGAGAAGTCGCCGATTATTTCAGAAATAACGGCTTCCTCCGGTTTGGGACGGTGCTTGGAGGCAATGGCTGATTTGAGGTCCATCATGCGCCCAAAGTGCGTTACCAGCTTGGCAGCACCAGCATCCGGGGCCACAACAATCACGTCCTGCTGTCCCCGGAAATGGTGAAACGCTTCTTTAAACAACGTCAGCGGATCAAGCTCGTACACCGTGGTTGGCTCATAAAAACCTTGAACCGAGGCGCCGTGCGGATCGTAAGTGACTAAACGGCCGATTCCCGCCTTACTCGTCAAATCAGCCATCAGCTTCACAGTGGTCGGTTCTCGCTCAAAGCGCGTTGGTTTGTCCTGTCGCGCATAAGCCAGGTAGGGTAAAATGCCGGTGATCTGGTTTGCCCCCCACTCGCGAAAAGCCCGAGCCGCTACCAGAAAAGCCATATAATTTTGGTCGATGGCGGCGTGATTGGCGGGATCGAGCAGCGCCTGAAAAAGAAAAACGTCATTCCCATTCACAGCTTTCTCCAGGCGCACACAAGTCTCACTATCCGAAAATTGGAAATCCACATTGGGCAGACTTAGCAGTTCCCCATTGGAACCTGTTTCAGCCAGCAGTTGCCGGTAACAAGCGATCACCTTACCGGCCAATTGATTCCCCGAGCGGCAGCTGGCAATCAGCAGCCGACCGCGTGGCGTCTCCACCATTTGGGGGCATTCGTCCAGAATGCGTTCAGGCGTATAAAATGGATTGCTTTGCGCCAGAGTCATAGGCAATTAATGCTGTCTGTTTGCTTACATTCAGCTTAAAGGTAACAGACCGCCCCCGCACCCGAAAATAGATAAGTACACAAGCCAGAGACACACATAGAGATAGAGTTGTGTGTGCTTTCTATACCATTCCCATACCCACATTTATGCCTTTGATAGATTGAAGCAATGAACCGCCTTGCGTTAAGTTAAATTGAAACTGTTTGACTGTGTCAAAAAAACGAACAAGGAGGCAATGCAAATATGTTCGAGTTTCCTGATTTTTACGAACCTGACCGGGTAGGGACCCTCTTTTATCCCAACATGGCCGACATCGCTGCGGCGGCCGAAGCGGCCGGCCTGCCTGCCGCCAGTCTGAGCAAGACACAGGTTCATTTGGTGATTATTGATATGCAAATTGACTTTTGCCACGAAAAAGGATCGCTTTATGTACCTGGCGCAGAAGAGGATTTGCAGCGACTCATTGAGTTCATCTTCACCCATGCGGTGCATATTGACAAGATTACCTGCACGCTGGATTCCCATTTGCCCTTCCAGATTTTCCACCCAACCTGGTGGGCCGATGCTGAGGGCAATCCACCTGAACCGTTAACCATTATCACGGCAGAGGATATTAAACAAGGCAAATGGCAGCCCACGGCGATGCGCGAGCATTCTATGAATTATGTGCGCAAGCTGGAGGAAGAGTCGAAAAAGCAGCTAACCATCTGGCCTTATCACGTTTTGATTGGCGGTCCGGGCAATATGCTTGATCCGATGCTGTGGGCCACGGTGATGTGGCATTCGCTGGCTCGCCGCACGCAGCCAAACTGGCTGCCCAAAGGCATGATTCCCCAGACCGAGCATTATTCGGCCGTTCAGCCAGAAATCCCTGCAAAAAACCAGCCGCGGGGCGGAAGAAACCAGGCATTTTTAAACAGCCTGGCGCAGGCAGACACCGTATTGATAGCCGGAGAAGCAGAAAGCCACTGCGTACTGGAAACGCTGGAAGACATTGTGGCTGAATTTGAGGATGAGCCGGAACATTTGCAGAAAATTTTTGTGCTGCAAGACTGCATGTCTCCGGTAGCGCATCCCGATATTGATTTCCATGCCATGGCCCAGGAACAATTTGAGGAATGGGCCGAGAAGGGGATTCATTTTATTAACAGTACAGATAGCGGACCATTTCTGAAGGAAGTTGCAGAAGAAACAGAATTGGAAGGAGCTAGTTGAATGAGCAAAAAAAAACTTTTAATACCATTAGATGATTCAAAATTTAGCCAGCAGATCATTCCCACCATTTTGCAATATTTTGAGGCCGACGAAAGTGAGTTAACATTGTTGCGCGTGGGCAATCCGCCGGACAAGTTAACCAGACCGGCCCAAAGTATGCCTTACGACTACACTGCGCCGGAAAACATAACCGGATTTGGTCTCACTGCGCTTACGACGCCGACGCCTACAGCCGATGAGCCCACGATCCAGGCCGGCTCACCGGAGCATGACGTAACCAAAACTCAGGCGCACGAAGGGCTGAAAAAGGCGCTGGCAGATGAGCTGCATGAGGATGTGTTGTGGCCGCTGCGCAACGCTGGGTATGAAGCGCGGCTGGAAGTTCGCTTTGGCGATGATCCGGCCGAAGAGATTGTTGAGTACGTGGCGAATGATTCAATTGATATGATTGCGATGGCCACACACGGCCGTTCCGGACTCAGCAAATTACTCCACGGCAGCGTGGCTGAGACTGTTTTGCAAAACGTCTCGGTGCCTTTGCTGCTGCTGCCCCTGGCAGAAGAGAGCGTCAACGAATGAAAGCCCGCCTGCGCATTCGCCGCTTCAACCCCGAGCAGGATGAAGAACCTTCGTGGGGCGAGTACAGTTTAGACGACGTCAAACGTTCGGATTCTGTGCTGGATTTACTGCACCGGGTGAAGTGGGAGCAGGACGGCAGCCTGACATTGCGCCGCTCCTGCGGCCACGGCGTGTGTGGCTCGGATGCGATGCGCATTAACGGCCGTAACCGCCTGGCCTGTTCCACGGTTATTTTGCACATCGCTGAAGAAGAGAGCGAGGAGATTGCGATCCAGGTGGAGCCGATCACCGGTTTGCCGGTCATCAAAGATTTGGTGGTGGATATGCGGCCGTTTTACGAACACAACCGCGCGATCATGCCCCATTTTGTGAATGATTCAGCGCCGCCGGAAAACGGCCGTGAACGGCGGCAATCCCCAAAAGAACGGGAACGATTTGATGACACCACCAAATGCATCCTTTGTGCCGCCTGCACCACGGCTTGCCCGATTTTTTGGGCTAACGGCCGTTACATCGGCCCCGCAGCTATTGTACAGGCCCACCGCTTCATATTTGACAGCCGGGATCAGGCAGCCGAGAAACGACTCAATGTAATGAACGACGCTTTTGGCGTCTGGCGCTGCCGCACCAACTACAACTGCACCACCGCCTGCCCACGCGATATCAAAATTACCCAGGCAATTGCTGAGGTAAAACAGGCGCTGCTTAACAAAGAAGTGTAAAAGCGTCTAGACCCACCAGCCGCCGGAGAGAATTCTTAAATAGAACCATCCCAAAAAAACGGCTCCATAAATTAATCCAGACTAATCGCCGTTGTTTCATTGTTTAAAAGCAGGAAAATGCCGCCGCTGGAAGCCAACGGCAGCAAGCTTAGCAGTCTGGCGGGGTTCCTGACACCACGGTACTAGAAAAAATAGTGCCGGCGCAGGGGGTTAAAAAGGACCTTTCACGTCTGGTGCGTTTTCTCTATCAGCCCGAAACTAAAAACATCATATGGGTCTGTATGGTGTGTTGACGTGGGCCGTCAACCGCCGTCGCATTTTGAAGCGTGCCCCGCCTTGGATGGATTGAGGCCGCACCTGACCGGACAGGGCCGTACCCCAAGACAAGCGGGGTACGCCGGTTGGGCTTACCTTTTTTCGAGTTGGGGCCAAACGCAACAACATCTTGGACAAATCAACCTTTTGGGCTACAGTCTGCCTGAGAAAAGTTGTAAGCACATCGGGAAAAAACCATCATGAGCGAATCAAATGCAGAACAGACGCACCGGCCGCAATTCACGGTGGTGGGTATCGGTGCGTCGGCCGGTGGCTTGGCCGCGCTAAAGACGTTTTTTGACAACACGCCGGCCGACATCGGTGTTGCCTTTGTGGTCGTGATGCATTTGTCGCCGGAGCACCAAAGCCATTTACCCCAGCTTTTGCAATCCCATACCGAGATGCCGGTTACGCAGGTAGCGAACAGCACAGAGATGACGCCGAACCACGTTTACGTCATCCCGCCAAATCGCAATCTGACGGCCATCGACACCCATTTGCGGCTGTCGGAGCTTGAAGCGTCGCGGCAGCAGTGGGCACCCATCGACCACTTCTTCCGCACGCTGGCGCAAACGCACGGTGAGCAGGCGATCGGCATTGTGCTCTCCGGCACTGGCTCCGACGGCTCGGTTGGTCTGAAGAAAATTAAGGAGCAAGGGGGCCTGACGGCCGTACAAGACCCGGTCGAAGCAGCGTACGACAGTATGCCGCAAAACGCCATCGCCACCGGACTGATCGATCTCATACTACCTGTGGCCGAAATGCCGTCACAAATTCGGGATTTTGTGCCGCGCCTGCCGTCCCCAGAGGAAAGGAACAAGTTATCGGAAACGGAAGAAGAGCTTCGCGCCATTAGGGAGTTACAGCATAGCATTGTGCATACTGTGCGCGAGGGGCTGCTGGTGCTGGACACGAACCTACGGGTAGAGTTTGCCAACGACTCGTTTTACGAGATGTTTGAAGTGCCCAGGGCAGAAACGGAAGGCATTCTGGTTTATGAGCTGGGCAATGGCCAGTGGGATATTCCTGAGCTGCGCACGCTGTTGGAAGACGTGCTGCCGGACAATACGGTTTTTAACGATTACGAAATGTCCCACGAATTTGAGCACATTGGCAAGCGGGTGATGCGGCTGAACGGCCGTCGTCTTGACGGGCAGCAGCGTATTCTGCTGGCCATTGAGGACATCACCGAACGGCGGCAGGCACTCAGAAGACTACAGGAGCTTACCAACACGTTAGAGGTAGAGGTAGAACAACGCACGCACCGGATACGGGAGCTGGCCTCAGAGCTGCTGGTAGCCGAACAAAATGTGCGGCAGCGCATTGCCCAGGCGCTGCACGATGATTTGCAGCAGTTTCTTTACAGCTCGCGCATGCAGCTAGGCATGCTCAAAAACACGCTGAAGCTTGAAGAAAGCACGAAAGCAGCGGTACAGATTGCGGAACTGGATGAGATGATGCAGGCCGCCTTTAACATGACGCGGCAGATGGCCGGCGAGCTTCAGCCGCCAGTGCCGGTTGGCGAGAAGCTGGGCGAATCGATACGCCAGTTGGGCGGCCTACATTCGGGAGCTGCACTTTTTGGAGGTAAACGTCAACATCCACGACGACGTTACGCTGACCGATAAGAATGCGCGGCTGCTGCTGTTTCACATTGTGCGCGAACTGCTGTTTAATGTGGTCAAACACGCCGAGGTAGACCAGGCCTTTCTGGAGGTGAAGCAGGAAGATAATGAGCTAATCATATCTGTGCGGGACGAGGGCAAAGGGTTTGACGCCGAGGCTTTGTTGAAAGAAGGCAGGCGCACCAGCTTTGGCCTGTACAGTATCAACGAGCGGCTGAATTTGTTAGACGGCCGTTTAGAAATTCATTCGATACCGGGCGATGGCACCCGCGTAGACATCTTCATCCCTTTAAGCAGTGAGACCCGAAGGGTTTGATCACTTAAAAGCAAGTCGCCCAAAGGCCAAACCCTTGGAGTCTAAATGGTTAATTCCCATTGTCCATCTCCGTATCGTCAACCAGGTGATGGTCTAGCGCGTACACCACCGCCTCAACGCGCGTGTTAACGTCCAGCTTGCGGAAGATGTTGCGCACGTGGTTCTTAACGGTATTGGTGGCAATAAACAGCTGATTGGCAATTTCCTCATTGCCAACGCCGGTAACCATCAGGCGCAAAACGTCTTTTTCCCGTTGTGTTAAATCAACGTGCACAATTTCTTCTTTATGGCGCAGCGAATCCACCAGCACGCTGGTAATACTGGGCGAAAACCATTCGTTCCCAGCAGCGACGATGCGAATCGCCTGTATTAGCTCTTCAGGATTGTCCTCTTTCAAAACATACCCCTTCACGCCCGCCTTCAGCAAACCAAGCACCTGTTTTCGTTTTTTAGAAGCAGACAAGATTAACACCTGCACATTGGGGCACGCTTCTTGCATGGTCTCTACCGTTTCGACGGCACCCGGTCCGGGGCGGTATGAGAACCAACTTTCAATACGCCCAGGACATTTTCAACAAGAAGATCATATTAATTGCGGAAGACAACGCTTTCTTACGGCAAGGATATGCAGATGTGTTCACATCTTTAGGTTGCGACGTGCTGACGGCGGCCAATGGAGCGGAAGCATTTCTGGTGGCCGGGAATAAACTGTGAAAATAAGATAAGGAATTGTAAGTATGATTAAGAAAAGATTTTTTAAAACAAGAGATGAATGTGAGGTCAGCTTCATCTTGCAGCCCGACAATGCCCAGGAAGTTGCCTTGCTTTGTGAGGCCAACGGCTGGGAGCCCATCCCCATGAAACAGTTAAAAGACGGCCGTTTCAAAACACAACTGCGCCTGCCCATCAACCGCGAATACCAGTTTCTGTATCTGCTGGATGGGGAAACCTGGCAAAACGATGAGGCAGCCGACGCCTACACCAGCAACACCTTTGGCGGCGACAACAGCATTGTTTCTACGGTGCGTGGTTAATGATGCAACGTTCAGCACCACAACTTACGCCACAAAACATTACATTCTGCCTTCAATCACTTAATGGCCCAGACAATGACGAACAGAGCGATTCACCGCTGGCCATGGAGTTGGCCCAGCAAGGCTTTGAAACGCGCTGGCTATTCATGGACTCTCGTGAATCACCTCATGCTGAAAAGTGGCACAACGGCCGTCTGATGCTGCATCGCTGGTGTCCGCAAACGGATAAAAAGCAGTCTGGCTGGGGCGCTGTTCAGAACAGTTCTGCCCGGTCAGTAAAGGCATTTAACACTTTTGCGCCTGAGTTCATCATGGACTTTTCGGTGCGACCGTCTATTGCCAACGGCCGTTTTCCGGTAATCATTGGCCAGGGCTGGCAAACCGCTGATGCACTCTTGCGCCTGCACCAAAACCTGGTAACAGAAGGCCTACGCCCACACAGCGTGTTGCTATGGCTCATCGACCTTGCAGATAGCAACTTTACGAATCAAAGCACACTCATCGAAGCCGCCAACACTGTGCTGGTCCGTAACCCAGACGCCCGTTTAAAGACCGTTGGCCTGGTGAAAGCGGCCGTACGCATGGCGCTAATGATACCCAGGCTAGATATAGTAGAACCCATTGAATCTTTCGAGGCAAGCAGGCAATAAACGTAAACTTATGCCGGTGCCGGCATGGCCTTGGCCCACTGAACGGCCTCTCGTACCATCTGGTTGACGTACCCTCAACGGCACAAAAAACGGGCACATGTTGAGATATATCCGACCCTATAACCGTGACCTCTATCGTTACACATAGCACATCCCCTCATCCCTCCCTAACATTCACTAGGTATTACTGGAACGAACTTTATGTCAAAAAAAGATCGGCAAATTAACGCAGAGAACAAAGGCACGATTGTGGCCGTTCGCGGCAACGTCGTGGACGCACGCTTTCCCCAGCGTCTGCCGGCGCTCAACAATCAGTTAGTGACCACCGCCGGCGACGAGACCTTTGGCGACCGAACTGTCGTTGAGGTCATGGACCACCTCGATGAGGAAAACGTCCGGTGAAT
>CALBTC010000195.1 GCA_937967805.1 uncultured Anaerolineaceae bacterium | reverse complement strand
TCTTTGACAATTTTATACTGAACAGGGAGCTGGGAAGGCCCGGCTGAGAGGGTGACCATTTGTCACCGACCTGCGAACCTGATCCGGATAATGCCGGCGGAGGAATTGCAAGTTTGCGTTTAGGAAGCCATCCGAATCAGGATGGCTTTTTTTATTTTACCGCAGAGAGCGCGGAGAGCGCAGAGTTTTTTCCCTCCGTGTTCTCCGCGCCCTCCGCGGTGAGGAAGGCTTTGATGGCGCTGTTGATTTTTGCCAATGGGGTGTTGGATGAGGTGGCGTGGATACGGCCGTATCTCACCCAGGCCACGGCCGTGTGGGCTGCCGATGGCGGCAGCCGGCATCTGTTCCGGCTGGGCCATTTGCCGGACAAGGTGATTGGCGACATGGATTCGCTGGCACCGGAGCTGCAAGATTGGCTCACTACGAATCAGATTCTCTTCGATCAGCATCCGCCGGAGAAGAATGAAACCGACCTGGAACTCACGCTGCTGCTGGCGGCGGAACGGCCGGAGAAAGATATCTGGCTGTTTGGGCTGCTGGGCGGCCGTTTGGACCAGACGCTAGCCAATATTTTCCTGCTCACTCATCCGGCGCTGGTTGGTAAATCGGTGCAGCTCATCACCCCAACGGAGCGCGCCTGGCTGGTGCGCCAACAGACCAACATTGTGGGGCGGGTGGGCGATCTGGTGTCGCTCATTCCGCTGGCCGGAGATGCAGAAGGCGTCAGCACGACGGGCATGCAGTGGACTCTCCAGGCAGAGCCGCTCCATTTTGGCCAGGCACGGGGCATCAGCAACCGGCTGACGGCCGAAAAAGCCACCGTCACGCTGGAAAAGGGCCTCTTGCTTTGCGTTCATACACACAGTTGAAAAGCGTAGGTCAGGTTTACAATCTTGGCCTAAGAGAAGGAGTTTGATTATGAAACGTTTGTTGATCATTTTGATATTTTTGATAACGGCCGTATCCGCTTGCGGCCCGGACGAACCAGAAGTCATCACCCTGATGTCGCATGACAGCTTTGCCATCAGCGAAGAAACGATTGCGGCTTTTGAAGAAGAAAATGGCGTTACAGTGGAACTGCTGCCCTCCGGTGATACCGGCGCGGCGTTGAACCAGGCCATTTTGGCCCAGGACGCACCGCTGGCCGACGTCTTTTTTGGTGTCGACAATACCTTCATGGGGCGGGCGCTGGATGCCGGAATTTTTGAACCATACGATTCGCCGCTGCTGGCCGAAATCCCGGATGAACTGGAGCTGGATGACCAAAACCGGCTGCTGCCGGTAGATTACGGCGACGTTTGCCTGAACTACGACAAGGCGTGGTTTGCCGAAAACGACGTGCCGCTGCCCCAATCGCTGGCCGATTTAACCGATCCCGTTTACGAAGGGCTGCTGGTGGTGGAAAATCCGGCAACCTCCAGCCCCGGCCTGGCCTTTTTGCTGGCCACCATCGTGGAATTTGGCGAGGACGGCTATCTGGATTTTTGGGCCGATCTGCGGGCCAACGATGTGTTGGTAACCAACGGTTGGGAAGAAGCATATTACGGCAGTTTCAGTGTGGCCAGTGATGGGGAACGGCCGTTGGTCGTTTCTTACGCCAGCAGCCCGCCCGCCGAAGTGATCTTTGCCGATCCGCCGCTGGATGAGGCACCCAGCGCCAGTTTGGTGGGGCCGGGCATGTGCTTCCGCCAGATTGAGTTTGTGGGCATCTTGGCTGGAACTGAGCATCGGGAATTGGCTGAGGCGCTGGTTGACTTTATGTTAAGCGAAACATTCCAGGAAGATATGCCCCTGAACATGTTTGTCTATCCGGCTAACGAGAATGCTGAACTCCCGGCTGCGTTTGTGGAATGGACGCAGGTGCCTGAGGAAACGGCTTCACTCCCCCCGGAAACCATCGACGCCAACCGCGAGCAATGGATCGAAGCCTGGACCGAAGTCGTTTTACGTTAATGATATTGCCACAGAGGACACAGAGATTTTAGAGGAAAGTTGACAATTCTCCTACCTCTCTCGTTCCTCTGTGTTCTCTGTGGCCTAATCTTATGGCTCGGTGCAGCCGCTGGGGAAATAATCGTTCGGATCAACGTAAATGGGGGCGGTGAGCTCTGTAGCCGTTACATCATCCACAATGCGGATTGATTGGTTATAGGCGGCACAGCGGCGGGCGATCACAAAATGGAAGAATGGCCCTTGCCCGCGATACGTGGTTGCCTGGCCACCTGGCAAATCAAACACAAACACCGTATATTCGCCGACTTGATCGCTGCCCTGAATGTATGGTTGGATGGTTAACTGGCAGCGCCAATCATCCCCGATGTATTCGCAGTTACTGATCACGCCAGGCGTCCAGGCCACTTGCCCTCCTCCGGCTGCCTGTACGGTAGGTGTTGCGGCGCTGGTTGGGGTGGGAACGGGGGTGTTGGTGGCGGGTGGAAAGGCGCGGAACTCAAACGTAATGGGTTCACCAAATGCGTTGCCCGCCTCATTTACCAACTGCCAGGTGCTTTCATAAGTGCCCGGTGCGTTGGGGGCGCGCAAGGGTGCGGTTAGCGTAATTTCCTGACCGGGCGGCACCGTTTCACTCAGGGGAATGGGATCACCCTCAAAATCAAAAGTTTCACCTTCTACGTACTCCCAGCGCAGTTCAGCCGGCCAGGGGCAGGTGCCGCTGTTTTCCAACACCCAGGCGGCCGTAAAGCTAAACTGGGTGGTTACGGCATTGGTCACAAAGCCGCTGCGCGAGGCGGAGACCAGCGTTACGCCTGGTTCACAGTTGATCAGGAATTGGGCGGTGGCGTCGACGGTTGGCGTTTTTGTGTTTGTAGCCGTTGGTGTGCGCGACGGTGTGGGTGTTTCGCTGGATTCAGCCTCAGCGGTCAGGTCCAGTACGAGCTGGGCGAGATTGGTGGCGGCGATGTCCGGCGCTTCGGTACTGGTTGGTGGCGGTGTGTTGGTGCGGGTGGGCACCTCCGTTTCATCCACCTGAGCTACGGCTGGGACGGTGGGTGTGGCATCATCACCGCCAAAAACGCCATTGGCCGCCAAAACGCCGCCGACGATGGACAGGAGGAGAACGATGCCAATAACAGGTAAGAGCCAGGCAGGACGTTTTTTGGGTTCTTCTGCAGGGGTGGTTATGGGGGGAGAAACGGCCGTTTTCGGCTCCGGCACCATTACTTCAGTTTTAGCCGGCGTGGGATGATCAAGCAGTTCAGTGGGAGCCACGAATTGCCTGGCCGGTTTGCTGGCCGCGCCAGACAAATCAACGGCACGGAGGGCAGACGCTAGTTCTCCGGCCGATTGATACCGTTCGTCAGGCGATTTGGCCATCGCCTTTAGAATCACTTCCTGCAGGCCCCAGGGAATATCGGGGATGATGCTGTCAGGCTGTGGCGTGGGGGTGTTAACATGCTGCATCACCACTGCCAGCGGCGTGTCGGCATCGAACGGCAGTGCCCCCGTCACCATCTGGAACAGCATCACGCCCAGCGAATAAATATCTACCCGATGATCGCCCGACTGACCCAACGCCTGCTCAGGGGACATGTACGCCGGGGTGCCAATGAGCGCACCCGTGGCCGTGTAAGCCATCGACTGATTCCCCAGCAGCTTGACAATGCCAAAATCTGTCAACACAGCCCGCCCCGAATCCTCATTGAGCATAATGTTGGCCGGCTTGATATCACGATGCACCATGTCGCGCCGGTGGGCATAGGCCAGGGCATCGGCAATTTCGGCGATCATTTTAACCACATCGGCCAGGGGCAGTCGTTCGCCCTTGCGGGCCAATACCTCCAGGCGGTCCTTCAACGTACCACCTTTGATGTACTCCATCACCAGGTAGTAGCTGTTTTCACCATAAATATCAAAATCATAGACGCCCACGATGTTGGGGTGATTCAGGGCGGCCATGGCTCGCGCTTCCCGCTGGAATCGGTTCAGAAAGTCCTGATCAGAAACCAGAAAAGCGTGCATGATCTTGATGGCCACAAAGCGGTCAAGGTTTTCTTGATATCCTTTGTAAACCTCGGCCATGCCGCCGCTGCCAAGCTTCTCTTTAATTACGTATTTGCCGATTTTTTTGCCGGTTAAGGTGTCGCTCATAATGTTTGTTATTTACCGAGAACTGTTTGCGAAGGAGCCAGACTCCCGGAGAAAAGTGTCGCTTATGGTAAGTATACCCAGTTTTAAGATTACTGAAAATGGTATTGTAGTTGTTCTCACATACCGGAAAAAGTAAGCTTTTCCCGTTCACCTCCATGAATCGAGTCAACTCTGTTGCCGAATGAGCCACTGATTTAACCAAATGAATAGGAGGGTGATTTATATGGTGGAACGATGATCTAACCGGTGGTCTTACGATCCCACGCTTCAAATTGTATTGGTATGAAAAATGAATGTTTGTACAGAAGAAAATTATGTCTGAACAAAAGAAAGCTTTAGCAGCCGACAGTGAACAGGCCGCTATGATGTGTCCGCCCCGTGAATGGGAGCGGGATAATATTTGTGACATCTCCATTCTGACTTATCGTTTTACCTTGCGGATTGGCGATGTGCCTGTTGAGTGTGTTTCCCGCTATCGGGTGGAACGATGCACGGAAGATTATGTGCTGAGCGATTTGCTGCACTCCACCACGCTGTTTCCCGGCGAAGAACTGTTCATGTCGGTCCGCAGCCGGCACTCTGTGTCCCGCTTTACCGAAGATAAATCGTATTCCGCTTCGCAGGTTTCCCGCTCTTCCGACCGCATCTGGATGGAGACGTACAAGAACCTGGCCACAGATTTTGACCAAAGCACCAGCTCTGAGCTGACGACGAGTGCCCATTCCAGTTTTGCACGAGGCAGCGGGTAAAGATTGAGCTGATTGAACGAACGTGCCGGGCGGTGAATGATCAGGCGGATACGGCCGTTATCATGAAACCCCTCAACCTCTCCCTGGCCACCAACAAGATTGTCACCCCGGAAGTAGATCCCGTTACCGGCGACGTTCCAGGCAGCCCGGCTGTTGCCGCGGGCTTCGTAGCCAACACCCTTAGCCGCGACCAGCAAACGTTGAAAAACATCAACGCCATCTCGGCGGCCGTGTTTGACTAGGCCGCTAAGACCCGTGCCGAAGCCGTCGCCAAAGCGCAAGACCTTGTCGCCGAACTGCCTGAGTTTGAACCGTTCGAGCAGGTTTCTATCATTCCCACGGAAGCATTGTATGTAGAAAGCGAACTGGGCGACTGTGCCTTGTGTGAACCGTACGTGGTCGCCCAGCACGAGCTGGAACTGGAGCGGCTGGCGCTGGAAAACCGCAAGCTGCGCCGTGAAATCGAGCTGCTGGAGCAGTACAAGGATTATCG
>CALBTC010000194.1 GCA_937967805.1 uncultured Anaerolineaceae bacterium | reverse complement strand
CTTTACGGTGAAATTTACTTGTTTTTGTCTCTTGACATTTCACCGCATCGCTTTAACAAAACGGGCAAACATTATCTGCATTCTAGTAGGCTTAGGAATAGGTGTCAATTCAGGTCATAACTGGCCCATAAATTTTGCGAAGACCTCAAGAACGTAAGTAATCATGTGTGGTGTAATGCGGGGGTAGACGCCTATCCAGAACGTCTGGTTCATAACTGTATCTGTGTTGGTCAGGTCGCCCACAACCCGGTAATTAATATTTTCAAACGCGGGCTGGCGGGTAATGTTGCCGCTAAACAGCAGGCGTGTAGCCACCTGGTTGGCCTCTAAAAATTGTATCAGCTCATTGCGGCTAAAGGGAGCATCGGGCCGCACGGTGAGCAAGAAGCCAAACCAGCTCGGATCGCTGTTGGGCGTAGCCTGGGGCAAGATGAAAAACTCCTCGTACTGCTTCAGGCCCTCGTACAAAAGCTGCCAGTTGCGCTTGCGGGCTGTGATGAAGTCGGGCAGCTTGTCTAGCTGAGCCACGCCCACGGCCGCCTGCATGTCGGTCATCTTCAGGTTGTAGCCGATGTGGGAGTAGATGTATTTGTGATCGTACCCTTCGGGCAGTTCGCCCAGCTGCCAGCCAAACCGTTTGCCGCAGGTGTTAGCCACACCGGGGGCACACCAGCAGTCACGACCCCAGTCACGGAACGATTCCACCAGCTTTTTGAGCTGAGCATGGCGGGTGAGCACGCAGCCACCTTCACCCATGGTGATGTGATGCGCCGGGTAAAAACTGACGGTAGATAGATGACCAAAAGAGCCGGTGAGACGGCCGTCATAAGTTGAGCCCACCGCGTCACAATTATCTTCAATGAACCAGAGGCCGTGCTTGTTAGCCACTTGCATAACGGCATCCAAATTGAACGGGTTGCCCAGCGTGTGGGCGATCATGATCGCTTTGGTGCGGGGAGAAACGGCCGTTTCCAGCAGCGATACATCTACGTTATACGTGCCTAATTCAATGTCTAAAAAGACCGGCGTTAGCTGATTTTGCACAATGGGATTAACGGTGGTGGGGAAACCGGCGGCCACCGTGATAATCTCGTCCCCCGGTTGCAACTGTCGCTGACCTAACCGGGGTGAAGTAAGCGCCGACAGCGCCAGCAAATTGGCCGAGGAGCCAGAATTGCACAAAATCGCGTGCCGCACGCCCATCCAGCGGGCAAACTGCTGCTCAAACTGGTCGGCATAGCGGCCGGTGGTCAGCCAAAATTCCAGGGAGGAATCAACCAGGTTCACCATTTCGGCAGCGTCAAACACCCGGCCAGAAACGGGCACCTCCGTTTCACCGGGGGTAAAAGGGTGCCGGCTGTGTTCCGCTTCGTAATATTCTTGAACCAGCGCCAGGATTTGCCGGCGCAGCGCCTCGCTTTTACTCATAGGGATAGCTTATTGCAAAATGGGGATTTGGGCGAATGAATAAATCGACTAATCCACGGTGGCACGTGGTTTTTTGACGGGTGGTGGGGTGGTTAACGGCCGTATTCCATCCACCATCATCTGCTCCACGCGACCAAGTCTATAAAGCAGCACGCCGGCTAAAAAGGCCGCACCGCTGTAAATAAAGTAGAACCAATGCCAGGGCAGCGCCATCAGCATAAAGCGCAGGCCGCGTTTGTCCAGCAAGAATTGGTAAAAGGGCCAGTTGAGCCAGATGAGCAACAGCGTACATAAAAGCACAGACAGCCAGGCCCAGGCAGAAACAAGGGTTAAACCCAAACTAAAAAGCGTGATGAAAGCAACGGCCGTACTCAACCGCTGCGAAAAATTCAAGTTCAGATCGTTGGGCGCACCGCCCCCTAGTAAAATTAGCCGTGTCCAGGGCAGCGCCCGGTCGCGCACATCGGTGATGAGCATCTGGCGCGGGGTCCAGCGCTTCATGTGCTTAACTTGCAGCAATTTTTCTAAGTGCACCCGATGCCCCGCTGCCTGCAAGCGGTACCCCAGCTCAATATCCTCAATGCTGGGGCGCTCATACAGATGCTCGTTGAAGCCACCAATTGCCAAAAAAACATCCCGCCGAATGGCCCCGCAGCCGCTCCAAAACGTGGAAGCGTCGATCTTACTCCGTTGGTGGACGTAGTGGTGCAGCAAATTGCGATATTGCGACAAGAAGTTGGACGCTAATGGCTGATCGTCGTAGGAGCCAAAGCAGGCGGCCAGATCGGGGTTAGCCTGCATGGTAGCGGCCACATGCCCCACCGTACCAGGCTGCACCAACACATCGGCATCGACAAAGAAGAGAATCTCACCCTGGGCAATTTGGGCGCCAATGTTGCGCGCCTGGGCCGGACCCAACCGCCGCGACAGGCCCGTTATTAATCGGGCGCCATGCGCATATGCTGTTTCTACAGAATTATCGGTAGAGCCATCTTCTACCACAATGCATTCCCAATGCTCATACAGCGTCTGCTGCAAAGCAGTCAAACAGCGCTCAAACAGCGGTCCGCCATTGTGTACCGGAATTATCACCGAAATCATTGGTTTCATAATGTTATTGTTTCTGGCTGTGACGGAGTTGGAGAAAAAAGTTGTAAAGAAAGGCCACAGTGTATCCCGCAATAAATCCCGTCACCACGCCATAAAGAAGACCAACCAGGCTGCCCCAAAAGCTTACGGTGTATCCCAGAAAAAATTGGCCCAAAAGTGCCAAATGGGGACCGACAGGTTCGCCACCTTTCAGCAGCAGCCAGTTGGTCGCTATAAAAATGACCAACCCAAAAATCACGCCTGTTACCAGGCCAGACACGACTGCATTTAATCGTGTTAGCCGTGTCTTGACGATTTTTTCCAGGCTTGGTTCCTCTTTTCTCATTTTCAAAAAAAAACTTTTTGGTCCTTGTCATTAGCATTGCGCGGCGTTTGCCGACAAACGAGTCCAAACCCAAAAAGTTCCGTGTAATCATTAAATTGTGGGCTGAGTACGTATTTTGCGTATTTAAGGTGAGAAACGGCCGTCGCCATTCTCACCAGTTTCTCAGCAATCTACACCCAGTATTAACCAATTTTAGCGGTTTGTGCAAACATTTGCTGTTAAATGTGTTCAAAAAATTGCCGCATGGCGCTCTGCTGGGCTGAACGATACAGGCTCACCAGGTACAAAGCAGTGGCTGCATTGCGCAAAAAAGCGTAGCCCCAACCGAGTAAAAATCCGGTAAGCAAACCGTAAATTAAACCAACCAGGCCGCCGACGGCCGTTACCGTATACCCCGGATAAAACTGGCCCAATAATGTCAACGTCTTGCCCGATGCATCACCGCCACGTAGGAGCAAAAACCAGGTCGCCAGCATCAGTCCCGCGCCCAACACCGTGCCCAAAGATAATCCCAACGCCAATGGGTCCAGCTTGGGAAACGCGCCTTCCAGCACCTCCTCCACCACATGCGTCACTTCTTCGGTCTCCAGCGCCTGATTCAAGATCAGCTCTTCATGATATTCCTGCTCGGCATTGACCTGCCACAAATCATTTTGCTCGCCAAAGAGCAAATTGCGCACGGCCAACATGCCGGTAAGCATGGCGTGGTCCTGATTGTTGTAGCGGTGCAGACCGTTGCGCCCAATTGTTTGCAGATTTTCCAGCGTGGCCAGATACGCCTTAATTGTTTCCAGGCTTTGGGCATAATCGGAGTCGTAAATGGGATAAGACTTTTCCACGCGAAAAACGGCTCCATCAACCACATCGGCTGCATCAGCCAGGCCAATTTTGGCGATTTCTTGCTTGCCCAGCACAATCAGCTCCTCATCGGGCATGGTCCAGATTTCATCCCCTTCATTGCAAAAATATTCTAGTCCCAGGCTGGTGGTGGATGGGTCGGGCACCATGTCGGCGCTCCAATTCTTAAAATTCTGGATGCGCCCCACCTGCACGCTGGGATCGTGAATGTAAATCCAGTTGTCGGGGAAAACATGCTGCTTTTTGATGATGAGGCAAACGGTTAGGAAGTCCCGGTAGCTGAGCTGGTTGGCGGCGTGTAACACATTAGGCGGCGGCGGCGGATCCAGCCATTGCAGCAGTTGGGTAACCGGCATGCTGGAGATGAAGCTGCGACCGCTGACAGTGTGACGACGGCCGTCTCGTTCCACGGTCACTGCGGTAATGCGCTGACCTTCGCGCTGAATGCCGACTACGTTGCTGTTCAGGTGAACCTGACCGCCTTGCGCGTTGATGCGGTCTTTAACGGCCGTCCACAACATGCCCGGCCCGCGGCGCGGATAATCAAACTCTTCGATGAGCGTCTTGATCGTTTGCTGCGGCTTGAGGAACATCGCCGTAATCGCCGTTTTTAGAGACAAATCCTTGATGCGCTGCGCTGCCCACTCGGCCTTTAGCTCATTGCAAGGAATGCCCCACACTTTTTCCGTGTACGATTTGAAGAACGTCTCGAACAGCCGCTTGCCGAAGCGATTGGTCACCCACTGCTCGAACGTATCTTCCTCTCTATAGGGAAGCAGATGCCAGCGCACGTAGCTGGCAAAAATGCGCAGGCCTTCAACGGGGCCAAGGCCAAGCAGGGCGTTAAATGGTTTGAGCGGGTAATGAAAATATTTATTGTCGTAATAAATGCGCGAGAGGCGGGGCCGGCGCAAAAAATCATCGCCCAAAATTTCCAGCCAAAAATCTTGGACCTGCGCCGATTTGGTGAAAAAACGATGGCCACCCATATCAAAGTGGTAACCGCGATAATTCTCGGTGCGGGCAATGCCACCGACTTTGTCGTATTTCTCCAGAACGATGGGAGTTTGCTGTTGTTTGGTGAGTTCGTAAGCGGCCGTCAGCCCCGCCGGACCACCGCCAATCACAACAATTGGCTCGGTGCTTTTTGTAGGAGTTTCAAGAAAAGTTATTGTTTCCTCATCACGCTTCATATGCGCGAATCGTAGCCGGAACCGCTTACAGGGGCACTTACAAACCGGCTTAAGACATTGGTACTGTGGTGCTATCCATTTTGGGGTGAAAAGTGCTGCTTTGCCAATTTTGCTGCATCAAATTTATTTTTTCTCCCCCTGATCTTCAAGATGCTTTTTAACAATCTGTTTCACATAATCGGGAATTGAATGCTCTCTTGTCTTAGCAACGGTTTTCAGCTCATCATAAATTGCAACTTCTTCTTCATCCCACAAGATGTCCGTACGCCTTACTTCTCTTACATGCAATATGGGCGTAATTGTTTGGAAACGCCCAGTAGCATTGCAAACAAATGTTTGAAGATTTTGTGTTCCAGTTTGGGCAATGTTCACAAGACCATGACTTGGCTCGATTACACGCAGCACACAAAAGCATATAATCTTGTGCATTCCTCTGGAGGTGATCAATATCGCCCGCTATTTCATAAGGCACACGATGATCTACCTGTAAATATCGCTTTTCAAATTTGCCTGCACAAACAGCACATCTTCCTTTACCGGATTTGTAAAGCTCATTTTTTAATGCTATCGGAAGGACTTTTCTACCTCCAAGCCTTCCCTTCTCTATATCTTCTAAATTCCCAAATCTATACGCAGCAATGCTTTGTCCATCTGAGGATTGAACTCGAAAGGTCTCCAAAGGAATTCCCTGCTCACGTACGTCACGCGCAGCTCTTGGTGGATGGCTATAGCCATATGTCTTTTCCAAATCTTCGGTTGTAATAAAACCATGCTCCAAAATATGATTGATGACAACTTTGGCACGCTTACTGGCAACGGTTTGCAGCTTTTTCAGCAACTCTTCAGGAAGTTTATTTTCACTGCTCATATAATACCAAGTTCTAACTGCTGAGGATGTACCTTGGCCTGAGATCTTTCAAGTACCGTCAAAGGATCAAAATCACCCCTATTGCTGGCCTGCAACTGATGCACAAGGGCAGAAGACAAGTACAAAGACTCAAAAGTTTTTGCATTCTTTCCCAAAAGCGTTGATTGACTTGATCTACCGGCACAGATTTCAAGCTTTTGCAAGTTAAGATACTGAGGCAATGTCGCACCATGCTTTTTGTTACCCGTACGCCCATCATAGCTTAGAATAAATAAAACTTGGCGTCTATTTAATTCCGCAAGAAAGTCAGCAAGTTCACTAAGATCAAGGCCACTATAATAACGAGGATCTTTGTTTTGGGATGTTCCCTGATAGGGGGGGTCTAGATAGAGTAAATCAGATGGAGCTATTGTTTTGATAGTCTCTCTGTAATCACCACTTTTCACAATGGCACGTCCATTAAGAAGCTTTGATACACCAAGAATTTCGCGTCGCATACTTAACGGCCGTCGCCCCTTACGCCGATTATCTGGACTTTGGTTAAATTCTCCACTTGCATTGTATCTAACAGACGCTTTAACACATCTTGCTAACAAGTAGATGAGATAATCTGGCCTCTCTGTTTTATTAAACTCATCGCGAATAAAATCATAATATTCTCTTTCACGGCCAAGTTGAGCTTGCCACAACCGTTCATAAGCATCAGCAATTTTATGTGGCTCATTTATGATAAGGGTAAATAAATCCATCAGAGGTTTGTTTAGATCGTTTAGGTAAAATCGTTTTGCTTTGCCATAATGAGCTGCTGCTACCGATACGGCCGCAGAGCCAGCAAAAGGCTCAACGAGCGTATTAACCTCTTTAGGAAATATAGATAATATTTGCCACGCAATATTCCGCTTGCTTCCTTGATATGGGATTGGCTGGGGCATTCTTTTCATGGTGATCACCTTCAAGATATATCTTCTGACAAAGCGCCCTTTTATATTACCATGCTCTCGTTTTTTGGAACAGATGTTTTGTTAATTTCAATCAGCATGTTACAGCTTGGGCTTTTACCCGTTATTCAGCTACAAATTTGCCAAATAATCGGCCGTGCGAAGAATACCGATGATGCTTTTGGCGTCTTGAAGACGGCCGTTCCAGGCCATCTCCACTAACTCTGCTAGAGACATGGAAACCAATTCAATCTCTTCATCTTCATCGACGGGAAGGGGGGCGGGGGTGAGTTCTTCGGCCAGGTAAAGCTGCATCAGCTCGTCAGAAATGCCGGGGGCGGGCCAGATTTGGCCCAGCGGGGTGAATTTTGCGGCACGATGGCCCGTCTCTTCGCGCAGTTCTCTTTGGGCGCAAGCCAACCAATCTTCCTCCCAGCCACGGGTGCCTGCCGGAAGTTCCAAAATCGTCTGGTCCAAAACGTGGCGGTATTGGCGCAGCATCAGCACTTCTGGTCCGTTAACCGACGGCCATAGCGGCACCAGCACCACCGCACCGGGATGTTCGACGGCCGCTTTTTCCAAAGTACGGCCGTCCGGCAGTTGCAGCGTGTCCAGCCGCAAGCGCCAGCTGTCACCCTGCTGCCATACAGGTTTGGAGGCAATTTTTTTGACCATGGAAAATGGGGGTGAAATTCCCCGGAAACTCGGAGTTCCGGGGAATTGATCGTTTAGTTGCTGGGCGGAATCTTAATCACCTGGCCCACGTCCAGCACGTTGGGGTTGGCGATGCCGTTGTAGGCGGCCAGCTCATCCACGGTAAAGCCGTATTGCAGGCCGATGCGGAACAAATTTTCCCCGGCCTGGACCAGATGGGTGCGCTCTTCGGTTGCCGGGGGTACGGCCGTTGCTCCATCGCCGGGTTCGGGGGTAACGTCAACAACTTCCGTGCCTTCTGCCGGAATAATGAGCACCTGGCCAATATCTAGCGAATCCACATTGGTCAAATTGTTGGCCGACACAATCACGTCGACCGGCACGTTGTACAGCAAACTGAGCCCGGTGAGCGTATCGCCGGCTACCACCGTGTGGGTGACTTCTCCGCGCGGCTCATCGGTTGTGGGCACGGCCGTGGCTTCAGGCACGGCCGTTGCTTCTGTGGCCGGGTCAGTTGTGGCGGCCGGCGCGGGCGTTGCCGCAGCCGCATTTGTTGTCGGCTGCGCCTTTGGATCTGTGGTGGGAACTGACAATGTAGCTGGCAAAATGGGATCGGCCGTGGGGTCTACATTTTCCGGATTGATGGGGCGTTCACAAGCTGCCAAAACCAGAGCCAAAACGGCCAGGGCTGGTAGCCACCAGCGGAATTGAACCAGACGTTTCATAGGATTCTCCTACCTTTTGCGTAAACCACTTAAAGTTTTGAAAAATTTTGTGACGAAAGCGATTTACGTCGATTATCAAGGAAACAATGAATAATTATGTTAATTTCTAGTAAACATAACGCAGTCTAACATAAGGCAAAATGAGGATCAAGTGAATGGCAAATGCGTGGAGATTCGCGGACAA